>JAEORN010000268.1 GCA_016840825.1 Candidatus Thorarchaeota archaeon
GAACTCAGTGCTACCATCATCATCAATATCTACACCTTTAATCGTCCTTTCTTCCAATGTTCCTGATTCAATTGACTGATTCAGAGTAACTTGGTTTATAGGATCGACAAAGCGTAAGTAATCTGCAAGATCATCTGAATATGCAAATCCTCTGTAAGTACTAACATTGCCCGTTGCAATATAGTCCGATTGAGCTGTAAGTTGTATCGTGAGAAGAAGGTTGTCTGCAGCTAGCTCCGGTTCAACAACGAGATTCTCTCTTGTTTCTATAATAGGTGACATACTACCTGACAATAATGGAGCTATCATCAAACAAAGTAAGAAAGACAGCATCACTAGCTTGATCCCATCAAGCTCATAATTCCGTAATTGGCGTGAACGAATACCTGACGCAGCATCAATGACCATTGCAATTCCAACCTGTGCGAATACCTTTGATAATCTGCTTCACTCGTGCATTTTTGTCTTTCTTCTATCAAGTATAGAGGTGATGATTCCTTTCCATGGTCAATCTATCGAAGCTTTTCGGAGAGTCTTTGAACCTAGGTGGGCTTGTCTAAGCGGTTCTGGAGTTCCTTGAAGCGTGACTCTTTCAATAATATCAGCAGCTGAATCCAGTGAAATTCTGTTTCCCACTGAAACATAGAACGGTTTCCTTCGTTTAGGTGCCCAGAACGCCATTCCCAGCTGTTCATTATTCAGCATGATTGGGGCTTTCTTACCCTGACGTATTCCTACTTCCCCAAGCATCAGCTTCTTAGCTACTCCAACTGTTGGATTGTTCATTTTTATTCCAACATAAGACGCGAGGCCCATTCGTCTTGGATGCAGGATACCATTTCCATCAATTAGGATTGATCCTTCATATTTGATATCATTTAGAATATCGATGATTAGAGGCGCTTCTCGTAGATAGAAGAATCCGGAGATATATGGAGTATTGCATATTGATATCTTGGTTTCCTTTTGGACAATCTCCATGGATTCAACATCGAGAACGACTGCACAGGTGAAAGCCCTGACATCTTCATATGAAACATCCACTCCTGTGATATACCTACTATTTACCAATGAGCTATCTACTTTAGATACTAGTAAAGCAAGTTCTAGTTGCTCTTTCTCCGCAGCTTGGAGAACATCCTCTATCCTATTCGTATGCTCCATGTCAGTTTCGCTTCAACAGATTTCCTTATTATTCTCATGCAATTCAGAGATATGATTCAAACATGAAGATCATGGTGCTACTATACGAAGACTTTGTCGATTTCGAGATTTCACTGCTTCTATTGCTTCTGAGAGAAAAGGGTGAATTGACTTTCATTTCAGCAGATGATCTCAAAGTCACCTCATATGGTCGACTCAAGGTCTGTGCTGATATGAGAATTGAAGATGTTCAACCAAGTGGATTCGACCTACTAGTGATTCCTGGAGGTGAACCAAAGACGTATGTTGATAGATACGATATCCAGTCCTTCATATCTGCGGTCAATGAAAATGGTATCACAATCGCTGCTATCTGTGGTGGTCCTGAGTTTCTGGCACAAGCGGGAATAATCAAAGGAAAGCATATCACACACGGACATGATCCTGAGTATGCTGCGAAGGTATTCTCTGAGAGTATAATCGAGGACGCAGATGTTGTTATCGATGGGAACATAATTACTGCGAGAGGGCAAGCATACGCTGAGTTCGCAATCGAGGTGTACAATTATCTCGGCTTCTTTCGATCTACTTCCGAGCGAGAAGAAACCCTCAGATGGATGAAGAATATTCGATAATGCCTTATTTGATATCTCTAACCTGATCAACCAGAATCGGAGATGATATGTTCTTCCTCTAGTTCATTGATATATTCTTCAGCTAATGAGGATGGAATCTCTAGCTCTTTTTCGAGCAATTGAATAAGATGCTCCCTGGAGAAGGAATTCGCTTTCTCGTATCGCTGGATGAGCAAAATCAATCGAATTTGTCTTGCATTCCCAGCTTTTCGCATTGCATTATCTACCAATCGATATACTCCTTCTGATGCAAAGAGGCTTTCTTCCAATTGAGATAATGCCCATGATTGATCGAAGAATGTTCTATCGCCATGCCAATTTCGAATTAAGAATTTATTTTCCTCCTCGAACAAGGCTAGGAATTTCAAAAATCTATTGAGATCTTCAGATGCAACATAGGATGATGTTACAATAATTCCTGCAAGGTATTCGCCTTGACAGACATGTGCATTGTACTTCTCGATTTGGAATTGCTCTTGGAAGATCCTTTCAGTTGAGTACCCGTCTACTCTCTTATGCAATGAAGTTGCTGTAATCAGTGCACTGAACAAATCTGGATCAATAGTTTCCTCAACAAATGAATGATGAAAAATAGATAACCCGCTATCCAGCAGAGATAGTATGACATGCTCTATATCTTTCTGCTTCTGTTTTGATTTTAGTACCTTCCCTGCCATTTACGATCCCTGTCTTCCCCATCTTCTTCTTTACGAACTATGATTTAACTGTGACTATCCTATTGGCATCTCCGCAGAAGGTTAAAGTATACCTTACATAGCCCTCAACTGGAAGCGCATTCTGGATTGGGAAGCAACGATGAGGGAATCTGTCTTATTGTTAGGAGCATCTGGCTCTATGGGATTCGAAGCATTCAAAGAACTCTGGAATCGAGTGGATGGTGCAGGTAATAGAAGATACGATGTTGTTCTATTGCTAAGACCATCTAAGAAGAACAAGGATGTATTCAGTAGGTACGAAAGAGAATGTGGTATCGATACAATTGATGGAACTGGCTTTGTTGAAGGTAATGGTCTTCGTATTGTATGGGGTGATGCTACAATCTACTCGGACATGCTTGAAGCAGTTCGCGGTGTAGATTGGATTCTCTCTCCTATGGCCTTCATAGCTCCAGCAGCTGATCACGATCCAGAAACATCCAAAGCTGTGAATACTACGGCAGTGGAGCATATCATCAAGGCAATCTATGAGGTGGGAGGACAAGACCACATCAAATTCGTATATATCGGGTCGGTCGCTGAAACTGGGGATCGACTTCAGGAGATTCATATGGGTAGAGTCGGTGACCCTCTCAAACCAAGTATCTTTGATTTCTACGCAACTTGTAAAATAGCAGGTGAACGAGCAGTCATTGAATCAGGTTTAAAATACTGGGTTTCTCTTCGTCAAACCTACATTGCAATCCCTGATGCGATGAGTCTGCAAGATCCAATTATGTTTCATCAACCATTAGATACGCGCATCGAATTCAATACAAGTCGAAACGCGGGACGAGGACTTATCAACTGCTTGGATGTGCCAGAATCATCAGACTTTTGGTGTCGTGTCTATAATATGGGTGGAGGACCATCTTGCAGAATCACATACTATGAGTTACTTAGAGATATGTATCGACTACTTGGATTGGGCGACTTTAGGAATTTTATGGATCGTAATTGGTTTGCACTACGGAATTTCCATTGTCAATACTTTGAGGACAGTCATGTGCTCAACGAGTATATACACAACTGGGGTGATACCCTCGCAGACTACTATCAACAGGTATTAGGTCACCTTCCTATGAAACTCAAAGCTGTGAAAGTTTTAGCCAAGATTCCCGGCTTTAGAGGGATAATACAGAAAGCGACTCGCAAGGCAATGGAAAAAATGGTTGACGGAAAGGACGGCACTCGATATTGGTATGAAAGTGGGAATATCCCTCGAATCAATGCATTCTATGGCTCAATGGAGAAGTATGAATCTATTGGTGATTGGACTGATTTTAGTGAGTCTTGGCTGAAATCGAAATGGGTGCGATTGAATCACGGATATGACGAATCGAAGGTAGATCTTGAACTTGAGGACTTGCAGGAAGCTGCCAAGTTCCGGGGTGGCTCATTTCTCATGAATACTTGGAATGGAAACATGTATGCCAAGATGAACTGGAGATGTGCTTTCGAACATAATTTTGAAGCGACTCCATATCTAGTCCTGAAGACAGGTCATTGGTGTCCCGAATGTGCACCACCTCCTTGGAACTTTGATGAAATCGCAAAAAGGAATCCTTTCTTTGCTCAGGTCTGGTATGTAAATCATTCCAAGGATGAAGTAAACTTCTATCCTTCTGATTGCTACAAGGACATCCTATGATTCAGCACCATAACCACAGTCAAGAATGCAAACGAAACCTAGCCTATCCCGTGAGTGTAAAAGTTTCCTAACAAATAAATATCAGATTTCCTTATTCAACGGCTCGTTTCGCTGTAGAGGTGTCATAAAATTGCAGGGTTCAAGGAACGCAGCATTGCTTGGCTTATTCAGTGTAATTCTACTCTTCATTCAAGCTGTGATTAGTTCAGCTCTACTGGATGATTGGCTTGGTGCATTTGTCGCAGGGTCTTTTGGTTTTGTCATGTTGATCTTCGTTGGTATGGCGTATTTTGGAGGATTGTCTGCAGTAGTGGAAACTACTACTACTGAAAGTCCTGATTATGGTACTGGCTATGTCACAAGAACAATAACATCACGTGACACTGGACAACGTATCCAAATGACCCCCTGTTGTGGGATATGCGGAGGCATTGGAATCATAGTTGTTGTGTTTATGTTCGCTGGAGATTTGCTCTTTGAACTCCTACCAGCAATCGCTCCTGGTATCATAGCTGGAATCCTAGCAATCCTTGCTGGTATAGTCTTCGCAATTGAGTACAAAGGTCCATGGACGGGTCAGGCGTTTTAGCTTAGGTCATATCCACATTCGGGACACCTTGACATTCCTGGACGAATAGGGGTTCTACATATAGGACATGATGCACTGGATTGCTGAGGTCTTGGCTGCCGCTCCAAGAACCTGCCAGAGCTCCTGATGTTGTCTAATCCCATTCTGTCTGAATACATCTCAGTGTAACCACAGTTCCCGCAGGTGTATGCATCGAGCGTTGCTGTCGTGAATCCTGGCAGATCTATCTTTACCCAGCCTTCTCCACCATGAACTCTATGCGGGCCTGCTATTCGACTATCTCCACATTTAGGACAAATACCTGAATTCCTCATCTTCCTCATTTTTCATGTTGTGCGAAGAAAGATAACTCTTCGCAGTTAAAGATTACATCTATTCTCTTTTAGCTCTTTGAGTTTGACCACAGTATGGACATTTGAATTCCATGGGACCTACCCATTCTAATCCATCTCTAGGAAGTGCATATTCACATTTGCTGCAGACTTCTGGGATTATTATCTCATCATCATTTCTGAATCTAGATGGTTCTTCTACCGTGTATTCTTTCGAGAATGGATCTATTAGGGTCTGTGGATCCTGGTATCTTGATTGAATGATGCTAAGCATTCTGCGTTGTCGAGAGAATCCCCAAAGCATCATAATTGCACCTCCAATTCCTATTGCGAAGGGAATCCAAACCATTGACCATGGACTTGGTCCTGGTGCCCATGAAGGCCAATTCTGAGCAAAATCGATAAACATGAACCCAATCCAGAACATGATTAGCAACCACACTACCAAGAATATACCTAGAAAGATGCCTGATATCTTTGATTGAAAAGATATGATTTCCAAATCTCTCGTCTCCAGATTGATATAAATCTTGAACCCATTTAGACTCTTCTTTCTGTTGCAGAAACTTAATTGAGCATTGGTTCCTCAGAATTCCTGTCATGTTTAGAGACTCATGGGCTGGACTCATCACTGGAACTTGGGAACGGATAGCTACCCGTGTAAATGATGACTTTGGATTGGAATTTATCGATGCTCCAGACGATATGCATCCTTCCTATGACTCCCGTCCAAGAGATTTTGGTGGATGGATTGAGGAAAACCAGTTGGTCCTTTCGAACGAATGTCTCCGAGGTAAGATTCCACACATTGGAGTTCTTGCTAGAGGTTACCTGAGAAAAGCACTTGCAGCAGAGGGCTTTGAAGAAACAGTCATCGAGGATTTCTCGTATGCTTTCGGAGCTCTATGGTTACCGAGTAAGAATCTGAATTATTGGTATGAGAAATGGCGAGAATACTGTGAGTCCAAGGGGGACGAAACAACGGGACTCTATTATCCATCAAAAGCATTCTATCTCTTTCAGAGTTTTTCCGGGTTTGACTATTTCAATAAGTTACTCAACGAGTATATCTTGATGAAACGAAATGGTCTACAACTCGATGAGGATGACTATGTGCTTCATATGTTGGAAAGAGTAAGAAGATTTTCCGTACAACTCACACAGACAGACTTCAATCTGATACGGCGACTTCTTGAGTCTCCCGAAACCAAACGGGCTGAACTTGCGACTGAAACTGGCAAAACGATTTCTTGGGTTTCAAGGCGACTGGTTTCGTTACAGGAACATGGTGTTCTGAGAAGAAATAGTGAGATATTCTACCCCCGACTTGGAATGAAGCAACTAGTCTTGTTCATGAATAGTGTTGATGAAGCATCCATTTTTGACTATATTTCTAATTCTCCATTCCTATATTCTGCAAACCAAATAATTGCGGGTGAGTTTGATCTTGTAGCAACATTGTTGATTCCTCAGAATGCAAAGAACTTTCAGCTTCTTAATACATATCTCAAGATTCTTGCTGATCATGATATTGATACTCGCCTTTTTGATATCACGGCAGTTCATAGCAATCGCTGTTTTGATCACTACTCCACAAAGAGAAATACTTGGGAAATGCCATGGGAGTTGTTCGGTCCTCATTTAAGACGAATCTATGATGACAACCTTAGCTCACTGATGTTACCTGATATGCTGGATTGTTCAATGAGTGAACTCAAGATGAAGCAACTCGATTTGCAAATACTTAGTGAGTATCAAAAAGGATTCCCGTTGAGAGAGCTTCGTACCAGATTGGGCATTAAGTATCAACGTCTTACCAAACGTCTAGACCGATTGAAGGAATCCAAGATTCTACGAGAAATGTATGAATTGCATCACTGTGGTCTTCACGAGTCGATACTTGTACATGTCCCTGACTCATCTCATGGATCTGCTCTTATATCGTGGGCACAACGTATGCCCTATACGAAGTCACTGAAGGGAAGTAATGACGAGACCCTCTTATTCCTTCAGCTGCCTGATGGAGGCCTTCAAGGAATGGCATTAGTTTTGAAATCCCTGTCTCCAATATTGAAACCGATGCTCTTAGACTCACAATCTCTGATAGGAACATGGTATACGTCACCTGGCTCATGGAATGAAGCTGTCACTGAACTTTGGGATGAAGAGAAACAGATATGGAAGAGTTCAGAGGATACCATCTCAAACTGGTTGAGTGAGCTCCCATAAGGATAACATAATTGACCAAATTTCATCACTAAAGTTAATATTCGTTACCATTCTCATTCGTTTTCTTGCGGATTTCGTAGCTACTGCTTCTAGAAGTTCAAAAAAATACATTCTTACGACATTTCCATTGGGCCAAAAATTCATGCGTTCTATTATATACTAGAATTACCTTACATCTCATACGCCAGAAAGTTCCGAATCACTGGAACAATCGCATATCTAGCGCCCCACACAACCGTGGTTGGGGGGGACCCATTCCCTCTCATCCTCGATTGCAGTTGGGAACTGAGGGGAGTTTCATCGATCTCGAAAAATCCCGATTGCGATTCTCTTCACAGGCTCCTGATTTTATTCGGGGGAACAGAATCAGGAGCCACTCTCCTTCTCGAATCTTGCGTTGTTTGTCATTTTTTTTAATGATTATAGCTGGTAATGACCATAAGATTTGAAGTGAAAAAAATGAAGAAAATAAAAGGCCTAGTCAAACGATTTCTTGATTGGTTTGAAGGTACCGGTAATGAGCTTGACCATCTCATGATTAGAGTCAGCAAAGAACATCAATAGGTATCTCAAAACTTCTTCAATGAAGAAAAGAGCGGACCCCCGACCAAATCATTGCAATACCTGCTTCGTCAGCTGCAGTGATTGACTCTGCATCACGAATTGATCCCCCCGGAGCAATGATTGCAGTCACTCCTTTTGCCGTAGCTGCATCAATTGAATCTCGATATGGAAAGAAAGCATCAGATGCCATAACAGATCCTTGAGCTCGATCCCCTGCTCGTTGCAGCGCAAGCTCGACTGCTGCTATTCTTGAGGATTGCCCCATGCCAACTCCTAACGTCTTTGTACCCTTACTGATTACTGCAGCATTTGATTTTGCATACTTTACGACTTTCCAAGCAAAGAGAAGATCTGCAGTTTCCTCATCTGTTGGCTTTCGCTTAGTCACTATAGTTAGATCCTCTGGAGTAAGAGTACGTAGATCCGTTGGTTGGACAAGTATTCCATTCGGTACAAGTTTTATCGATTGTTCAGGAATCTTGTATTCTTGGAATTTACAGAGAATTAGGTTCTTCTTCTTCTTCAGAATCTCAAGAGCTTCTTCATCATATTCCGGTGCGATGATAGCATCGACGAACATCGCATTGAGCTTCCTTGCTAAGTTCGCTGTAATGCACCTATTGAATCCCATTGCTGAACCAAAGGCAGATAGATTGTCAGTATCGAACGCGTCATCAAATGCTTGTTCGACATTTTGTGCTGTAGCAAACCCACAAGGACTTGTGTGCTTAATGATCGCACATGATGGTCCTTCGCTTTCTGAGAGAATCCCTGTCGCAGCATAGAAGTCAACAAGATTGTTGTAGGAAATTTCTTTTCCATGGAGTTGCTCGAAGAACGGATTGCTGCCCGGATTGAGATAGTATCTTGCTGGTTGGTGCCAATTCTCTCCATATCTGAGCTCTTGAGGTCTTTCAAAACCCAAGAGGAAGCTCTCAGGGAACTCAATTCCTGAGGAGAAGTATTTGCTAATCGCAATATCATATCTCGCTGTGTGGAAGAATGCTTTCCTTGCTAATTCCCTCCGTAACTCCTCAGTAATAGTATTCCCATTGATTGCTTCAGCTACTTTATCATAATCACCAGGTGAGCATACGACAAGAACCTCATGATAGTTCTTCGCCGCGGCACGAAGAAGAGTAACTCCCCCGATATCGATGTTCTCTATCGCATCCATAAGGCAATGCTCTCCAGAAATGACCTGTTCGAATGGATAGAGGTTCACCACGACAAGTCCCACAGGATCAATACCGTGCTTGAGCAGTTCATCACTATGGCTTTCCGTTCCAAGAATACCTCCCATAATAGATGGATGAAGCGTCTTGACTCGTCCGTCTAGAATCTCAGGAAATTCAGTAACGCTTGAAACCGTACTAACAGGAATATTTGAGGCATCTAGGAGTCCCGCAGTCTTTCCGGTACTGATGAAATCATAATATGAAGAGATACGTTTACAGAAGTCAACTATTCCTGTCTTGTCAAAGACACTGATTATTGCCTTTCTTCTCTCCAAGATCAAGCACCATCGATAGGTAGAATGATTTTGCATTCAGAGAAACTACTCCTCATGCAACCCCTTTCTCGCTCGCGTCGATGTCTAAATAAATTGATTGGCTTGAAGTCTGCTTCACATTTCCCAATATGCATTATCAAGGACATATTGAGAACCTATCGCACCTTGACTAATCGCACCATCCTCAGTGACTTCCGGATCTGGTATATACTTCTCGTATCTCAATATTCCTCTCACTGTGATTTGACTTCCTCTCACTTCATCTTCCCATCCACCTAGATGTCTGATGTAGATGACTTCTCCATGAGGTAAGAGGAGTAGTGCGCCTGCTTTTCCGTTCTCTGCAATCCCTTCTAGATAAACATCTTCTCCTACCATATCATTCAAAGATCTGCTTTTCATTTCATTCAGAATTGACCTTGAACCTTATCAGATTACTTGGTTTTTAGTTCCTTCTTGTCATAGATGATAGCTGAGAACTCTTCCGTTATCCTGAATCCCACTTTTTCATAGAGGAACTTAGCGGGATTGGAAAGAGTTACCGCCAGATTTATTCTTTGAACCGAATCATCTGAAATCAAGAATGAGCTAATTGTATTGACCAGAAGTGCTTTTCCCAATCCTCTGCCTTGAAAGCTGGGAAATATCCCAACATCTGGAATGTTTATGTTTTCCCCTTTTTTTACCAGCAAACAAAAACCAATGATCCTATCTTCGTTCATCAAGACCTGAGATGCACCATCAATGAATTCTCCAAATGCACTTTCTTCAACTTTCTCTAGGAATTCTAAGGCTTTCTCCTTTGAGCTAAAATACTCTGGGTAGATAATCGCGTCAATATGATTCAGATTAGCTTCAGCAATCACATCTGCTGTTTTATCTCTCATATCTGGTTGATAGGGCTGTAGTACAAAACCTTCAGGCAAAGGAATCTCACTGTTCTGCAGGAAATCATTCCTTTCTGCTGACATTCCAGCCCTTTGATACTCAGCATAACCTCGAGCTAATAATTCGGTTCTTAGATGGTCCGTCATTTTTGGAAATTCCACTCGTGATGGCATCTGAATTATCTCACTAAAGCACCACTCGATGATTTCGCTCTCTAGCTTTTCGATAGACTCTTCATTCAGCTCCACATCAGACCTATCAACATAGATGGCATGAATCTGACCACTTACTTTTCCTATGATTCCAAATCCATTAGGTGCAGAGTTCTTAGATTCAGTTAAACAGCCTATGATATTTCCCTTTTCCAGCGCGTTTCTTAGCATATCGATTAGAGGAGCTGGAAAGTTTATCCCCTCTTGATATTTCATGAAGATGTCTAAAGCAGAATCAAAATTCTCCATAGTCAGATTTTTCATAATTCATCAGAAATCAAAGAAGATTATAAGATTCATACTTAGAGCAACTTTCTATCATTGATGATGATCTTGTCGTACTAAATCATTCAAAGATTTACCATTCATTCAGAAGTGATCTTGAAACTTCTTGGATTGCTTAGTTTCTATCCGGTTCCTACAAAGACTATAGAAGTGAAATACTCTCGAATCGTGAAACCCACTTTTTCATAGAGGTATTTCGCTGGGTTTGTTAGAGTGACGCCCAGATACACCATGGGGATACTTTCATCTCGCTTCAGTGCAGTAAGTATCGTATTGACCAAGAGTGCCTTTCCGAGACCCCTGCCTTGATATTTGGGCAATAGACCGATATCTGGAACTGATAGTGCTTTGCCTTCCTTTGAAAGTAGGCAATGCCCTATGATTTCATCATCTTTGAGTAAAATCTTAGAGAAATCTTCTAAATATTCTCCAAATGCATTCTCTTCATATTTCTTCAAGAACTCTATACCCTTTTCCTTCGAGCTAAAGAATTCTGAGTAGATGATTGCGTCCACAT
The DNA here is from genome assembly GCA_016840825.1 of Candidatus Thorarchaeota archaeon. The sequence goes on from JAEORN010000268.1 coordinate 11,275, forward strand.
GATTCTCATTGGCCTCTGCCAATACTTCTGCTATCTTGCTGCGTTTTTCCGGATCGTACTTTGCTAGTGAGAATCCATCCGGAATGGCAATCTCTTGATTTTTCAAGAAATCATCCCTTGAAACTTTCATTGATGCACGCTCATACTCCTTGTATCCGCGTTTCAGCAGTTCATCTTTCAGATTCTTGGTCATCTTTGGAAATTCGACTTTTGCAGGAGGATTCTTGAATTGAGAAAGACACCAATCTAGCAATTTCGTTTCGTTCCTATTGATTTCTTCTTGATTTATTGTTTCATCAAGAGAATCTGCGTAGATTACTAGAATTCTCTCCTTGGTTGGTACAACAACTCCAAGGCCTGAAGCTCTTCCATCATCAGATTCGGAAACTACCGCTTGTATATTTCCCGCTTCCATCCAATCCCTAATCATCTCGATGAGAGGTTTTGGGAACTGAAAGGTTTCCTTAACCAATTCTTCGAAGTTGGACACTATCTCGGCGATACTAGGTATCTCCTCAAGAGTCAGAATCTTCATGACAACGGAATGTAACAATCCCATAATAAGTTCCTTAGTTCCAAGCAACAAGTTCACAGCTGGTAACTGTATCCAAAGTTTCAATACTTACTTTATACTACAATGATACTGGAGTGACGAGAGAGATGAAAGAGCCAATCGGTTATAA
>JAEORN010000269.1 GCA_016840825.1 Candidatus Thorarchaeota archaeon
AGTCCAACCTGTAGGGAAACAATGATGTGTATTAGCCTAGTCTTCATTATAATAGGCCTTGGGATAATCGACATATCTTGGGAAGACTATGGTCTTATCGGGGTAGCGTTTGCAATGAACTTCGCATTGTCTTTCGTCTATCTATTCCTTATTGGACCCCAAGAAAGGAAGGATTCTGAAGATTCAAGATCTTCTCCAAAAAGAAGGAAACCAATGTTTCGCATGGGACCCAAACTTCATGAGGACATCTGTCCATATTGCGGCTTTCCGATTTTTCCTAACAAAGAAGATACTTTGTGCACCAACTGTGGATTCAATCTCTTGGTAGATACCGAAGAATGGACAGCTGAGGACTTCGATGATTACTGGTCCAGAAATCAATAGAATCTGGTGCGCAAAAGCAGAAATCTCTCGGAAACAAAGAGCTGTGACTTCAAATTGTTTCGTGCACACTTCTAACTTGAGGGATGATTTACGCACCACCTGAATACATCCGCACGCCGCCTACAGTTCAATCATTTCTTCAATGAGCAAAGAACATGGTTCGAGGTCCAGATGGAGCCGCCTGATCAGACACCTGAGGGTTGGGTGAATGATGGAAGGATCAGGATATCCATTGGCGAGGGAAAGGACCAGAAAGGTTCGTTTCTTTTGAGCATTAACGAAGTTTGCCGATTGATTATGACACTGAATACAACGGTCAAGGAGCATGAAGCAGCAAAGTCGAGGCTTTGGAGGGATAATTGAGTACTATTTTGATATGACAGATTTCTAGACAAAAGGTCACTGGGGCCACGAGTTTTGCATGCCCTCATAACTCCCCCCTCCTACCAAAACTACCTACTTACCCTATTCAAAGGGATAACTAGGTGAGGCTTCAGTGACCACCCCATTCCATATTGCCTTGATTTGTCTAATTATCGAGACTTGATGAACAAATAGAAAGCATTAAAGCAATTCCCGCGCGGAAAATCTTGATTTATATGCAGCTAGCAGGTGACAGCGAATTCGGCTGGATTATTAACATTGCATTCCTCGCGTTCATCGTTATATTCTCACTCTATGGCGCGAAACTACAGATATGGCAATGGCTTAAACAGATTGAAGCAGGTTTGATAGAGCTAAAACGTATGCATCTCGAGTCTCGTCAGACCGCGATTGAAACATTCAAGAAGTACGGCAAGGAAGAAACCGAGGTCGCAGAGGATCTCGACCGCTGGTTAGATTATTTCACTATTATGCCAGTTGACGTGGATCCTGCTGGAGTTTTGAAGCGACTTGACCACTTACTTGATGAGAGAAGAGATAGGTTCCAAGAGTTTGTCGCTGATCTTGCACCAAATGCATCAGCATCCCAACAACAATCATTGGAGAATACCCTTGAGGTCACACAAGTTCTAAACCTGATTTTCAGGATAGTACGACACTTCTACATATTGGGCAAGAAGACTAACAGTCAATTGGTCATCATGCAAGTTCAAATGCAACTTCCTGAGATAATGCAGCTTGCAAAGGCATACTTTGACGCTCTTGACGCTTTTGCAGAAGGCAAGCCCATCGGTGATGGCATCGGACCCCTGGTAGTTACCAAGTTTGCAAGGGAATATGGAGCTACTCCTGAAACCTACGTACAGGAAATCTCACGCGAGGTCGGATACTATCCAATAGACGTTGAGGGACGTACAGTATATGCTATGAGAGCTACAGGACCAGGTGGCACAGTCGGTAAACCCGGATTTGGTGTCCAGAAACTAGTAGAACAGAATAATGGGAAAATTGCAAGAATCATCACAATCGATGCTGCACTTAAGCTTGAAGGCGAGAATATGGCTCGTGTATCTGAGGGCACTGGTGCTGCAATTGGCGATCCTGGACCGGAAAAACACGCTATTGAGGAAGCAGCAACTCAGAATGGCATCGCAATTGAGGCAATCGTAGTCAAGCAAAATGAAGCTGCCGCAGTTGGAGTCATGGAGAAACGAATTCTGGATTCAGTTCCTGAAGTGATAGCTCGTATTAAGGAGTCAATCAGAAAGCGAACCAAACCAGGTGACAAGATCATACTGGCTGGAATCGGAAACACGATTGGTATTGGTCTTTGAGGTGTAAGACAATGGGAATTATATCAAAGATAATTGGGTTTATTCTAGCAGCCGCGGGTGCATTGATTTTTGTCTTTGGAATGGATGGTGACCCAACGCTTCAGTACGTTTGGTTCTTCGTTGGAATCCTTCTGGTTTCAATGGGCCTTAGTCTGATAACCGGAGGCAAAAAGCAAATCGAGCATGAACCGCCTCCACCAACAGTTACTGAAATCCATTGTGACAACCCTGAATGCGATTTCAAGGAGATACGCCAGTTCGAGTCTGGTGACTATATCCTCAAACCAATTGCTGCAAAATGTCCTAAATGCTCTAGTAAAATGACGATTGAAGGCGTCTATGTCGTAAAGGAAGATAAACCAGAAGATAAAATTGAGATCTAATCCATCTTGGTAAGGACCACTGGGCCAGTTTCAGACACATACACTGTATGTTCTGATTGGCTCACAGGTCTTCCTTTCTTTTCTACCTGTACAGGATAGGCACGTATTGCTTTGACCTTGAGAAGCGCCCTTATTTCTTCTATCAGATTGACATCCGCTGACTTGGTACTAATCCAGCGAGCTGCAAATGGGAATGGACCATATTTATTGCGTAAGTGAACCCTCAATTTCTCGGTAGTCCCTTCCAACGGCTCATCAATTCCGGTATTGGCATAGATGTACATAAGATCCGTATCGATTACCTGACCTGATCCGTTGGTTGCAAATGGTTCTATTGCATAAACTTCTCCTGCTTCTACTGTCCCTGTTCCTCTAATTTTGACATTGGGCACTTGTTTTCCAGCGTGGAGTCTCCATCTTTCAATATTATGTCCGGTCAGATTACTTATTGGGCGTAGTCCATAAACGCCAATTACTTTCTCAATGGTCTTTCCTATATCACCAAGACTAACCCCTGGTCGCATCATAGTAATCGCTTCTTGAAGAGCATCATCTGTAGCTACAACAAATCCCTCGAAAGTTCCATCCATGTCGAATGTACGCGCCATGTCGATGATATAGCCATCAATCTGCACTCCAAGATCTATCTTTACGAGTCCTGACTCTGGAATAGTGTTAGTATCACCTATGGGTGATGTATAGTGGGCTGCGATATGATCTATAGATACATTACAAGGAAAAGCAGGTCTAGCACCATACTCAACTATCTTCTTCTCCACCAAGCTACAGATGGTAAATACCTTGGTCTTTGGAGTGATGTCTTTCTGAATTTCTTTCATGACCTTTGCAGCAATCTTTCCAGCTTCAACCTGTGATGGATGTGGGGCTTCTGTCATAGTTTGGTCAATCCTAAAATGACACCCTTCTTCTTAATAGATTCCATACACGCTGAATCATTCATCCTCTCTGCGCGTAGACACTATCGCTCCTTCTGGTCCAACGAATATGCTGTGCTCAAATTGAGATACCATACCATTCTTCCCTTCTAATAGAACAGGATAGCCATGGATCGCACCCGCATGTTCTAGAGTGTTAATTGCAGCATCGATATCTATGTCAGTCTTTAATCGATGTAACCACCTTGATGCCCACGGGAGAGTCCCGAATTTCTGTCGTGCAATGTTCCTGATTTGTAATGTAAGTTTGTCCAGTTTTCTTTTGTTTCTCATATCATTGGAATAGATGTAAGAAGACCTACCACTTCGAATTGTTCCATTTCCATCTGTTGCAAAGGGCTCTACCGCGAACATTTCACCCACATTCATCTTCTGAGTCATAGGCATTGATACATTTGGCACATTCTTACCAGCGTGCAATATCCATGGCTTAAGCTGATGTCCTGACAGTTGATGAACTGGTCGCAGACCGTATTTCTTAATCGCCTTTTCAATTGCAGAGCCAACCATGCCAAGCTTGACATCCGGTTCAATCGTATCAATTGCTGCTTCAAGAGCTTCCTTTGCAGATATGATATAATTCTCATATGAACCATCAAGATCCACAGTTACCGCTGTATCTGATAGATATCCATTCACATGCGCTCCGATGTCTACTTTAACTAGTCCCTTATCAGGAAATGTCTTCTTATCGCCATGTGGACTACTGTAGTGCGCAGCTTCTTCGTTAATAGAAACATTGCATGGAAATGCGATTCCAGATGCACCATACTCTAGAATCTTCTTCTCAGCAAGCAGACAGATCTTGAGTACTTTTACACCCGGCCTTACTTCCTTTATTATTTCACTCATAACTCGCGCGGCAATCTTTCCTGCTTGCATGAAATCTGGATGCGGCTCTACTGACATACTTGGGACCTTCTGGCTTGAGTTTGTAAAAGTTCTATTAATGTTCGTCTATAGAGGAGAAAAGTCTGTCTTTCGAAATATACAAGTGTACATCTAGGTATGAAATCCTTGAGGAGGATAACTTGAAGGTCACTTATCTTGGACATGCATCATTTAAGATTGAAGCAGATGGAAAGACTATCTTTGTAGATCCATGGTTGAATGGACCAACTTCCCCAATAAAGGTTGAAGATGTTAAGAATGCATATCTCTGCCTTGTCACTCACGACCATGGAGATCATGGCTATAGTGAGGCTGTGGCTATATGTAAAAAGACAGGCGCGACTTTCATAGCTATAAACGAACTAGGACTCAAGGCTAAACAGGATGGAGTGGAAAACGTACACACACTAAACATAGGTGGTAGTGTAGATATTGACGATATAACAATCACACTGGTACATGCTTTCCACTCGAGTAGCATTGGAACTCCAACTGGTTTTATAGTTAGGATGCCAAGCGGTACATTCTATCATCCTGGGGACACTGGACTTTTTGGGGATATGAAGCTCTTTGGGGAACTTTATGGCATAGATCTCTTCTTCGTTCCTATTGGTAGCTATTATGTAATGGGTATCAAAGAAGCAGTCAAGGCTGTTGAGCTTGTTCATCCAAAAATCGCTATTCCAATGCATTATGATACATTTCCAGTAATAGAGGCAAATCCAAAGCAATTCTACCAGATGGTCACTGACAAAGGGAAGTCAAAGGTCGAAGTACTGAAACCTGGAGAATCAAAAGAAATAGCATTCTAAAGGTATAGTGGCCGATGTCTGTGCCCCCACACACTAACCCCCAGAATCACAGCATCGGAAAACCATCCGGCTCAACTGAGCTGTCTCGTGTCAGGGTGATATGACATCGACCTGCCTGCCAATGTACGAAACATGGGTGACCCACCATTCATCTGAAGGAGTACATCCCCATTATGAGAGTCCGTTATGATTCGCCTATTGGTGTTCAGCAGGCTGATATCTGATGTGTAACCCCTTCTTTGCGCAACACCTCATCGAACTAACTCAGTGTGCCCTCGGGAATGGGTAAGTATCACCAGACAAGAATAGAATTATCACGTTTCTATATCAGGCTTTTCAATTGGCGCCATCTAGTAGGTTTTCTACCACTACGATATTATTCTAGGGTGATAACGACATGTTCAAAAGGTATGAAAATGAGAATAGCTGTGAAACACACAGGATAACTCCTATGTGCAATCAAAATTACAAGTTCATCATATCACAGCGCCGCGGAATCCCATGTATCAGTAGTTTGGGTTCAATTGGAAACCGCCTTGTAGTATAGTGGACTCTTATCATTCACATGTCACATCTTCACGATTATCATTCACAGAAGTAGGGCAATACTCTATGTATATCGCAGAGGGAATTGAACAGACCGAGGATTAGATTTGGCTCAGGCCTAGTGGGAATAGATGTTACTGGATACCCGAAAATGATACGGGAACGCGCGGCAATCACAGGAGACGTGCGTAGAAATAGGAACAGGAGACTTTGATTCAAGTACAGCAAAGTACGTAATTAGAGCAAAGATAGAAATCGACGGTTTCGTCGAACAGCCTGATGTCGTTGGTGCTATCTTTGGACAGACAGAAGGACTATTGGGAGAGGATCTCGACCTACGAGAGCTTCAGAAGACCGGACGAATTGGCAGAATTCAGATTGTAATCAAATCACAAGGTGGCAATAGCAAGGGTGAGATAGTAATACCTGTTTCACTTAACAAGACTGCTACTGCTATACTTGCAGCATCATTAGAAACAGTTGATCGCGTTGGACCATGTACTGCAAAAGTCACTCTGTTAAAACTAGAGGACATTCGTGG
>JAEORN010000270.1 GCA_016840825.1 Candidatus Thorarchaeota archaeon
GTTCAGTTAGGTTACCAAAGAACACACAGACAAGAACGAATATAGGAATTGCAATCCAAATTACACCTGTGCCAATCATTACGATTATGAGCACACCAATTGGAATCAATAGTGGCCATGCTTCATCAGTCTTTTCTTTGGGTTTCGTCATAGAGAGTATCTCCTCTTCTTTCAACATATTGGACTCACTTATTGACTTTGCTACCCGTTTAATCGCTTGTTATACAGAATGGCCACTATGACAAGCGCACCTACAAGTCCGAGTGTCGTGCCTATCAATAGATAATCTGGTGCATCAGATGTATCAGAACCAGTTCCAGTACCTGTATTTGTACCAGTCGAGCTTGTGGTAGTTGTCGTTGATGGTGCATTCCATCCAGCAAGACTAGCAACCAACCACCAGAAAGCTCTACCCTTTTGTTCACAACTTGTATAGGTCGTGTGAGCTGCTTCATCACCATTGAAGTCCTCATGCTCGATGGGAATAGTATATGTTGTTTCGTCAGCAGTATGCTGATACGTATTCTGATCGCCATTACTCCAAGCATCCAAATCTGCAAAGTCAAAAAGGACCTTGTTGTTCGATGTGCAGTATTCTCGAATCAATTCATTATTCTGCCATCGATTATAGCCATCAGAACCACCAGCCTGTGCGTTACCTGTCATATAGACAAAAGTGATTTCAGGATTTGCGGCTTCCAGAGCGGTCATTGTATCAAGGTACTCTTGAACTTGTGAAGAATCGTAGTAGTTGACTTGTGTACACCATGACCATAATGAAACGGTAATGGTGGGGTTGTCATCTAGGGTCTGCTGAGTTATCTCGACACCTTCAGTTGTTTCCCAGTATAGGTCTGGAGTGATGTATGAGTGAGGTGGATTCCCATCAAGAATACATAGCGCTCCTGTATCCGTGGGAAGTGTAAGATAGCCTTGAGATTGGCTATAATCCGAGTCAACAGATTCGATTCTATCAAGCCCAGTTGTGATTTGCCCACCATGGCTGGTATGGGCATAATGAATACGAATATTGGTCTGAGCCGCATCAATCCATTCAGAAGGAATTGATTCTAAATCTATACATGTGTGGTCAATCACTAGTCCCCCAGGCCAGTCAGCAGGAATCAGGTTCGAATCCATTACAGGGATAGTAAGAAACCCACTTGTTGTTGCTAGCAAGCACAGAATAACTGTGCCTAATATGATATCCTTGGCGTGCTTCATCTCGAATCCTCCTTAAGCGCAGATAGTTTTGTCTTTCAATTCTATGAAAATCTTTCGTGTGCAATCAAACTGATACACAGCTCGAAACCGTGGGGGATTCTGCTTTGTATCAGCGATTCTATTAGTTGGAGAGTCTAAGAATATCTCTATGCCCAATATCAAATCCAGCAGACAAGGATATCTCGAATTGCTGGAATCCGTCTTTTCCTTTCAAATCGATTGAGAACGAGTGCTTTTGTTTCCTGACATTCATTGAGTTCTTATAAAATGATAAACAGAAACTACCATATACCCACGTAGGGAACTTCTAACAGATAGGTGTAAAGCATGGAGCGGTTATCAGAACTTCTCTTCGAGCTCTCCAATTATGACAGATTGGAGATTCTATTCGCACTTCAAAAAGAAGAGATGAAGCTCACGCAAATCTCGAAATCTCTCGACCTAACTGCTCAAGAAACATCAAGACATCTATCAAGATTAAGCGACTCGCTGCTTGTTGATAAGAAACCAAACAGCGACTATTATCTAACTGAGTACTGTAGGCAAATCCTAGAATTATTACCAAGTCTTCATTTTCTCCTAAAAAACCGAGGATACTTCATCAATCATTCTTTGCAGCATCTTCCACGCGGCTTTGCTAGTAGGATTGGAGAGATATCAGACTGTGAGTTTGTCGATAATGCAATCAAGCTATTCCAAATTGTAGATTCACTCATTATAGAATCAAAGGAGTTCGTTTGGATTCTCGCAGATCAAGCGTTATCCAGTACACTTCCACTATTAATAGAGGCACTAGAAAGAGGGATAGAATTCCGTACGATTCTGCCAAAGAACTTGGGACCACCGCGTCTTCCTTCGGAAACCATTCCCGATTTCAGCAAATTCAGGGTGGATCGTATGCAAAACAGGCATCTGGATGTTGTTGATATTGTAGTCATTGTTTCAGAGCAAAAAGGAGTCATAGCATTCCCCACTCTCGAGGGAAAAATGGACTATATTGGTTACTTTACAGAAGACCAAAGAGGTATTGATTGGTGCAAGGATCTCTTCCTTCATGAGTGGGATAGGGGAATTGCCATCTGACTTCAAGAGAGAAAAAGGGAAGAGTAACTCTTCCCTATTGCATCTTTCTGAGTTTATTGTTTCTAACGCAAATCGTAGCAATAGCAACGATACCAATGATTCCAATCGTCCAAGATGCAGTAACTATATTGTTCATGAAACCAGATACTTGTCCAGGAGCAATCATTGGATAGACTGCATAAACGGGATCATGTATAATCTCATAGCCATCCCAATTCGAATAGCAAGAACTGTAGTAGAATGTACTGTACGCCCAGCTTGCATCCTGTGATGAAACGCTTGCAGAATCATAACTACCTTCCAAACAAGGATAGCAGGAGTAGTAGTTAGGTAGGATGACTGTACCAACGTCATAGGTGCCACCATCGAAACCCCAAACATACGTTCCACCGAAGCTTATGGACATGAAATCGCTTGTATCCTGAACGAACTCAAGATTGCCTCCAGGTGCTGGCATGGCGTCTTCTACTCCAGTATAATCAAAGAATCCATCACTGGTTTCAGGAACGATTCCATAGCTTGAGAAGGAACTCCAATAGTTCATTGTTAGCCCCAACCCTTGAAGTTCAGGAACTGATTCACCGGTAATGGGATTTGAGAAATCACCAATTAGCTGATCGATCTTCACAACTGCAGCATCCTCAGTAACTTCGAATCTATAGACCATCTCAAGATATTCCACTTGTGCAGGAATAGATGTAGGTTCTACGTACTCATCATCAATGTACAAAGCATCCTCAGCTCCAAAGACTTCCCAAGGAGTATACTCCCAGAAATTGCCCTTGATGTTGACGACTTCTGCACTCCATTCTATTTGGCCATTATCGTTTAATGTAGGAAGATTGACATCTCCCAATGTCGCCTCATCTGAGTAGTAGTCATACAGCCGCTCTGAATTCTCAGAATCCACAACATATGCGGTCCAATCGACGACACCATCTTCATCAAAATCATATTCGATCTCTTTATACTCGATGTCCATTATACCATTTGAATTAGAGTCATTGTATGCGCTCATTCCTGAGTAATAATGATTCATCCATTGTACTTGATCATCTACTCGTGTCATCTCAGAGATATCATAACCAAACCCATAGTATGCCCATTCTTCATCGTATAGCCAAGATTCGTTCATCCAAGAAGCCCATTGGTATCCTTCCCCCAGTGATGGAATAACATCGTTTGGATTGACCTCTTCCATATTCTCATCGTACCACGTGAAATTAGTTTCATAGTAGTAATCAGAATAATAGTAGCTGAAGTAAAATGAGGAATACACAAACACTTCATCACCAGTCATCGCTTGCAATGGTGGATTCCAGAAAAGGGACCACAGATCAAAATAGCCCTGCTCGGATTCACCATCTGTTACAGTAGTTGTTTCAACCTGATTGATTGTTGCTACAGGCGTTCCACCGTATGGTTCAGTATAATTGATTGGGTCAACAGGTTCTGTACCAGTATCTCCAGGATATGGAGAGTATGGATTTGTCCCCTGATTATTTGCAATCCAAGCCATAACTGAAGCATCGGGATCAAGAATTATGACAATTAGTAGATTTGAGAACTCCCACTCATCATAGATATCATACTCATTCTGCTCATGTATCCAATAGACATTTCCGCTAGCGTCCTCTATATAGTGATAATAATCATAGGTTCCTTCATAGTTATAATACTGCCAATCATCACTAGATTGATTCCACCACTCGGTAGCTACATAGACTCCGGTCATCATTTCCTCAAAAGGTTCAACGATCTGTGCAGGAGTCATGATATTTACAGGAGTCCCAGCAGCTGTTTGTGTGCTTATTACGAAAAGTCCGAGTAATAGAATTGCAGCCACATGCTTCATATTCGGTTCATCCATTATTGGTTCCTCTCACGATTTTTCGTGTATATCCTCTCTAGCAGAAGATAGTAATAGATAGTATCTGTGAACCGTTCAGTATCATTCATCGGGGCACCTTCCTTTCTAACTTGACAGTCTTTGTCCTTCCAGACTCAATCCTTGAAACTAGTCCTTTCCGTTCCAGTCCTTTCAAGGTGACACTAAGTGTTGATTTGCTGAGCCCTGTAGCTCGACGAAGCTCATCTTGTGAGAGAATTCCCTCATTCTCTTCAAGTCTATTAATCACTCTACGTTCGATGTTTGTAAGGGTCACAACTATCACCTCAGGTTCAGACGCGGTTCTCTCTGATTCACGCTGTGTAGCAACTAAGGTTTCTAGGTGACTTACTCTCTGCTGAAGCCTCAGCAGAACCAGCACTGCTGCATTAACAACAAGCACTAATGAGATAAACAATGCAATACTCGCTGCAAGGAAAATCGTTTCCCTTCCCACAGGTAAAGCAAGTATCCAGACCCAAACTGCTGCTGATAGAATACCAATAGTAAGAAGAACAAGGACGATATCAAGGCGTTTCCATGTTCTATCAGAGAGTGAGGTCATGTTGGACACCTTATTTTAGAGATTGCTTGCAGCCTTTCGACGTTGCCAATCTCTCCTCAAAGCATCAAGATGCCCATTGTGATGATTGAGGTGTGCGAATAGGTAGGATATTGCTCGACGAACTGTCATACCTCTGAAGAATTGTGGTATTCCTTCTTCGTCAATAACTCGATTCATTTCCTCATCTGGAGCGGTTTCCACCCAATTTAGGAAATCCTGTTCTGTAGAATCGTAGTAGTTCATAATATCCTCCAATGGAGTACTATCCCATGAACCATCAGTTCCGGGAAGATGCTTCTGAAAGAAGCTAGGATTTGATGGCTTTCTTCTAAGTATGAGAGTATTTAGACTGAAATCATATACTGCGCCTTGATGTGCCAATAACCAGCCAAGAGAGGACATACCTGATTCAGGCCGGTAGGATAAGTCAGTTAATCCTTCTTTGACATTCCTTTCGAGTGCGCGATCTCTCCAAGAACGAGTAGCATACGCCATCTCCTTTATTATCTCGAATTCATGCGATACCATGTTACATCCCTGCAGATTGATGCACTCTTTGATTATAAAGATGCACAACACCGCGCAACAAAGCATAAAATGGAGCTTGCTTCATGCTTCATTGTCCGTAGCTTTGGAACTTGAGGATAGGATATCAATGCTGAAAGAGGTCTTTGTAATAGAAGAAGGTGTTCTTCAATACCATTATAGCGAAGACCATACGGCTGCTGATAGCGATCAAGCCGTTCTTTCTTCAGGGCTTTTATCTGCAATTCGTGATTTTAGTGCACAAGCACGTTCGGACGTTTTGCAATCATTTGCAACAGAGAACGAGTACTTCCTCTTTACAGTATGCGAAACGTCAAGAAGGATCATTGTCGGTGTATTTGATAGGAGAGCCCCTCAACAAGTTGCTCGAGAATCCCTCGAACGAATAAAACGAATAATACAGGAAGCAAATCTACCAAGTGGAACAGGAGAGATAATATCACGAGAAAGGAAGCTTGAACTCCGCTCAAAGATTGAAATAATAGGTACACAGTTATTCGGACACGAAGGTTTAGTCAAGTATATCGAAGAAATTCTCTCGAATAGGACAGACATCCCATTGGCATTCCTCGTGGATTCAAATGATAAGACAGTCCTAGCTCATTTTGCTAGACCTAGACCACTTTACAACGAAAATCAGGTCAGAGAATTCCTGCTTCTTCATTCGACGATTCAAACAACTCTGACCAAACTTGGTCTTGATGCAAATTATATCTCATTCACAGTAGAGTCTGCGGACTATGCAGTTTCGTCCTGCAGAGGAGGACGTCTACTAAGTGTCGCAAGCGGTGCAATGCGTACACCAACCAAGAATGTAGAATCTGCATCATATGAAATGTGCTATGATAGTGAAAATGCACATGTCTTCAACAAAGATGAAGCAAAATCAGTTTCCAAAAGTATCATCTTTGACAATGGAATAATAAAACATGAGAAGGGCGAGCAGTTGCCATCTGTCGCCAGGATATTCCTTTCAACCCTGATTAATAACATAGACTCTTTCTTCAGAGCAATCAACAAACGTAAGTTCATGACCTTTGAAGTTAGAACAGGAAGAGATTCGCCAGCAATCCTCTTGATAAAGCGTGATGGAAAGGATGATGGCGTACTGATTGAAATCTATCGGCTCTGAATTCTATATAGCAAGGGCTTTTAGTGTGAAACTGTATTGACTTGCTGAAATATTCAGGTTGGGAGAAACTAACACATGACTACAGCAAGTACAAAGGACTCCTCAAAGCTGGATGCTGTTTTTCTATATATGGGAATTTTAGACTCATACGAGGCTGTTGGAACTGAGCTAATTGGTGCAAATGTCTTGGATGAACATGTTCTTCCAAGGATGGTCTACTATGTGAAGGAATTTCTTCCAGGGATATTCTCAAATAGAACAGATAGTGAAAGCCTTACAGCTGAACTCAAGTCATTCTTGGTAGACTTTAGTTCACGAGTCCATAGCGCACAAAGTAATCGATCAGGCGAACAGTTTACCATGGAGGAGATTTGGAAACTCAGAGCAGCAATATTCGGTTATGAGAGTGTGTTCATTGATATCTTGGGAGATGCAGCTATCAGGGACTATGTTTTCGTTCGAATGTCTGACATTTTGGCGTCATACCTTCCTAATTCATTGACGGATCCAAGCATACCCCTACAAGACAAGTTACAGGCATATGTGGAATATATCCGTAGGAATGGTTTCGTAGAGTATGCGCGAGTCAAAATCGGGAAGAAAGAGATAGTAGTAGCAGCGAACAAATGTGAATTCGCTCAGATTCACGATTCTGAGGCTTATACTAACCTTAATGTTAGATTCTGTCCATGGGGGATGATTGCATCTGCAATTATAGCAGGGCATGAAGGTAGAGAAACACTTCTGAAATCGAGTACCTTTACTACAAGAGGCAGTGTGAGTGAGATTGAACCGAAATAGAAGGAGACAATGAGATGCAAATTGCAATAGATCTTAACATGATTGCCATGATTGTGATGATAACTGAAACAATTCTAGTTGTTGGATTAATGATTGGTTGGCTCTATGGAGCTAGAAGAATGGACTTCAAGACCCATCATAGAGCTGTGTATCCAATTGTCCTAATTCATTCAATAACGGTTGGACTCTGGATGATCCCAATTGCCATAGGAAGGCTTCCCATCATGCTTGCCAATCCAATGGCATACTGGTATCAGATTGTACATGATATGTTGGGCTTTGCGGGAATTACTCTTGGTATTGTGTTGGCACTTTTATACGCATTCAAGAGAAATATGCCCCTAAAGCTCCTAAAGAAGACTCGACCAATAATGTTTCTCGCGATAGGAGTATGGGTTATTGCATTCCTTTTGGGGGTGTATTGGTTCCTTATTGGATACATCTTGATATGATTCAGGGGATTGGTACAGGTCTTCCCTTTACGAAAAGTGTATAATAGCAGTGACTATTGAGTGAACCGGTGCTAATATTGTCAACACCACACACTCTGGGACAACTATCCGAAAAGGAACTTCGAGACCTACAACGCCTCCGTGCGGTGAAGGAAGCACTTGATGAATATAAGCGGAAAGGCATTGATGCTGATATCCAAGTCTGCCCCAATTGCAAAAGTGCGAGATTAGTCGAACTCACATCATTCTCAGATTTAGGATATATTGGCTCATTCCAACCTGCATATTATTGTCTAGATTGTGGCTGGTTTGGAAGGTTCAATATCTATATGACAAATCGACCAGAAGATGATGCGATAATTGAGGATCTTTCAGAGTCATATCCTGAGCTGATGGAAGATTATTCAGATGCTAAAGATCAAGATCTTGACGAATGATGTAATTCTTAGAATCCACTCGAATGAGCTCTAGGACAAGAGGATTGATTGAATCAGGACATGCGTGTGTGGCCTTGCACTGATTCCCTAGCCAAGGGAGGTGTGCATTGTACATCATTGCATAGACTTTTGGAATTACAGAATATAATGCGCTGATACAGAGATTTCCTTTAATCCCAGTTTCAGTGAATAGAATCTCATCACCTACTTTGTGCCCTGCAGCACAGGTTCCTTCTTGTTTTACAACTCTGCACAGGATGTGCCATGGTTCAGACCTAATACAATTCTGTTCATTCATAAGACATACTATAGATACAACACTTTAGTGTGTTTGTTTCTGGGTGTGAATCAATCATCACTTGAGCAGTCCTCATCACGAACAGATGATTTGAATGCAGTCTCAATCGTATCATTTAGAGACATCTCATGCGGTTCAAAAGGTATCCTTTCCTCAGGCAATTCTCCAGCCTTCAAGAGACTCTGTTTCACGGCTAAAGGACCAACCGCTTCCAAAACCATTGTTGATAAAGCTACAACACCAAGAATCAGGATTCCAATCTCAGCAGCAGCTCCGCCAAGAGATACAAATTGCTCTTCAATTATGAAAGATAAACCCAATGCAACGCCTGCTTGGCAAAAAAGGCATGAACCTAGATACTTCTTTAGTTTCTCATCCTCGTGAATGATGGTTGCACCAATTCGTGTCCCAATGTATTTTGCGACACTTCTACCAGTTAGATACACAATAGAAGTGATTATGACAGTCGCAAGTGTGGTTTCAATTGTCAGAAGATGCGACATTCTTGCTCCAACTAGTACAAAGAAAATCATGAGAATTGGAGCCATTATTCGTTGAAGAAGATCAGGAACCGGCTCCAAGTCATCAGGTATTCCTCTGCTTACAACATATCCAAAAACCATTGCAGCAAAGATATCACTAAAACCTATAATGGTGATAAGACCGATAAGAAGAAAGACCATACCAAGTTCCAGTTCAAGTAGTTTAGCTCGATCATTTTCCTTTGATACAGCTACTACAAATACTAAGCCAAATAATGCACCTACAAGTGCTGAACCTGCAATTTTGATTATCGGATTTAAAAGAACCATGAGAAGACTTGTGGTCGCAGGTGCAAAAACAAACATAGCATATGCGATAGCGAAATTCGTGAGGATTACTGCGACCATATCATCAGCAGCTAAAACAAACATTAGCGATGAAGTCACGGGTCCCTTGCAGTCGCATTCCCAAACAACATCAGCTGTAGCTGCTGGAGCTGTAGCGCTTGCTATGGCCCCAAATAGGAAGGATGTATGTATCTGTTGGGTAATGAGAAAGGTTAATGCAGTTACCAGCCAAAATGCAGAAGTCGCTTCGAAAACCACAATGACCGATAGATTTCTAATTCGTCCCTTCAGATTCTCGCTCTTCAATTCATGTCCAATATTGTATCCAATAAGACCAAGGGCTAATGATACGAATATATCCAGTGAATGGACAACTTCATCGGTAACAAGTCCTACAAGTCCTAGAATTATTCCTGCAATCATAAAGCCGAGTGTCTGAGGAACTCCGACTTTCTTGAGAATAACAGCACCAATATAGGCTAATACGATAGCGGCACCAATAATGAACAGCAATTCGTGAGGGAGAGTTTCTTGCATTGCATAACCGAATTCCATTTAGTTTAATATCTGCTGGTATTAATAGACATTAAATTAAAGTATCGGAAAGAAACGACTCATTTGTTCATTTTACCAACTTACTCATCATTACCAATTTTATGATAGTAGTTGCAATGTGCTGAAAGAAAGCAGTCATTGCACAAAGGATTGCGTGCTTTGCAGATTTCTCTTCCATGTTTGATAAGATTATGATTCATCGAGTATATACAATCAGAGGAAATCAGGTTTTCCAAAAGAGGCTGAGCAGCCTCCCTACTTGTATCATCTGGAATAAAGCCAAGTCGTTTTGATAAGCGCCAGACATGGGTATCAACAGGAAGAGTAGCCTTGTCAAAACAGAAGAGAAGTACAATCGCAGCTGTTTTGGGACCGACTCCGTGCAACGATACTAGCCAGTCAGATGCGTCTTTCACAGACATTTGTTCCAAGTGGGA
>JAEORN010000271.1 GCA_016840825.1 Candidatus Thorarchaeota archaeon
AGAGGCATTAGTGGTCTTAGCCCTGCTTTCTTCAATTCAGGAAGGAGCTGTGCATATGTTACACCAGGCTCAATCATCACAACCTTATTCTTTCCATCAACTCGAAGTATACGATTCATCCCTCTAAGATCGAGAATTGCAGTTCCCCTAACCTTCGGATTAGTGCTTCCACTTAGTCGCGGGGAACCTGAGCTGATCGGTATCATAGGAAAATAACTACTGTTAGCCAGAGCAACAATCTGAGAGATCTCTCCTGCATTGGAAGGCTGAACGATTAGCTCAGGTAATAGTCGTTCATCTCTCGCCTCTTCGTTTGAAATTTTCTGAAGTACCTCTTGATCTTTTGATATTCGTTCAGGTCCAACAATTGATGCGATATCGTTGTATGTCGATGTATTCATTTTCTTATCACCTATTTTTTACCCCTTTTCGAAGACAACCCCTGTTCCGCCTTTAGGATAGTGAAAGTCAATCGCTCCAGATTCGCATGCTTGGTAACAAGCAGCACATTCAAAGCATTTTGATTGATAGTCATCTATGATATAGACAAGATTTTCTCTCTTCTTCCATAGATTCGCTACACAGACAATCAAGCAACTTCCGCACATATTGCACTTCTCGTGGTCAATACTAATGAAATCTCCAGTGTCAGGAATTCTCTTCACTAGATCATTAATGTGAATATCCATTAGCTTCAATCCTCCTCCTCTGTCATGAATGCCTGTGCGATAATCAATTCCAATTCAGGCATCGAAGCAATCAATTTCTCAGGATCCGTAATTAGCTCCATCTTGTCTTCACCAAGACTTGCGGTCAGTAAAGGCAAGACCTCCTTCATGAGCATAGGAATGATCTTGGGCAGATACCCCTTGATAGTAGTGGCAACCTGTCTGATTCGTTTGGGATGAGGTTGCGACCAGTCAATGATGCCACCTAAGACCTCAGAGATGAGTGGCACAATCCATGACATATTCTGTTTTGGACTGAATGGTAGGGAACGCCAAATACTGTAAAGCTCATGGCCAGCTTCAAAATCCTCTCCAACGCTTGTCTTCTTCCAAGCAATATCATATCTAGAAAGGAACTCCTTGGATGTGTCATCCGCAGATATTGCTTCAGCAGCTGAAATGGCAGCTGCTCTTCCAGTTATCATTGCTGGGTAGATTCCTTCTGCTTCTAATGGGCATGGAAATCCTCCAGCATCGCCAATCAGCATAACATTGTCAGTATGAGTATCATGAGGTTCTCCTTGCCATGGCAGTAGATGAGATTGAAATTCTCTTGGCTTAGCATCGAGGATACGAATCAATCTCTGGAAGTACTTTAAGTTGATAACTCGGTTCAGGTAGTACAACGGATTATGATCCCACCAAGACATCCAATTACCAAGACCAATGTGAAATCCATCATTGAAGAAGACCTGATATGCGGCTGGAAAGACCGCTGACCACCAGACAGCTAAAGCTTCATCACCCATGATATCATCAATCTTCTGAGGAGATACTTCAAAGTCATATTGAGGTACAATGGTAACCTCTTTCTGAGCCCATCTCTCACGCAATCCACTCTCACGCGCAACCATTGAAATGACGCCGTCAGCACCGATCACGACCCCCCTGTATTTCTCACCTTTCTCATCGATGACTCCTACTACTTTTCCTTCTTCTTTAAGCAGTCCAACAATTAGCGTTGAGGTTTTCAATTCAGCTCCAGCATCAGTTGCGAACTTGGCGATCCATGGATCAAACTCACTCCGGTATACATTCATGGTGATGAAGCTTTTCGCGGGTTCATAGCTTACAGATTTCGTAGGCCGTGTCATGATATAGCTCTCGACCACGCCTTCAGAATCAACAAAGTAGTTCCTCGCGGCAGCACCAGCCCTCATGGATGGACATACCTCAGGATTGAGCTCCTTCATTATGTCAAAATCTAGCCACATCCTTGGACCAAGTCCACAACCAGATGAGTTCTTCTCTCCAGGTTTCCTTCCTCTTTCAAAGAATATTGTCTTGAGACCTCGCTCAACACATTCCTTTGCTGCTGTTGACCCGCCGGGCCCAGCTCCGACGATGACTACATCATAGTCATGTGTGCTCATATCTTCACCTTCCTTCTTTCTCTGAATCCTCAATGAGTTGCAATTCGTTCTGTATCGATCGCGCTTTGTCAAGCAGTGTTCGCTTTCTTTGGAGAAGGAGACTCTTTCGTACCTCAATATCCTTGATATTCCTAATCGAACGGAGAATTGCATGTTCTGGAATTAAGTCATTTATTCCGAGCTCAAGGAAATTCAACAGAATGCTCATAGTGAATTCAATTGGTAATCTAGAAACCGCTACGCTCATGAATTGGTAGTTGAATAGAACATAATCCTTCACAAATTCGCGAGTGTCCTTGACAAAATCCATACCTGCAACTGTCATGCTGTAATAGGTTGTCTCTTCAACCATTTCCTCCATAACGAGTCCTTTTCGAACAAGCGTTTTCAACGCAGGATACACAGTACCTGTCTTTGGAATCCACGATCCCTCAAAATCATCTCGCAAGTTCTTGAGAATCTCGTATCCATATTTAGGACCTTCAAGTAATTGGATGAAAATCAACAGTTGCATTGGCGTTATTTTTCCGCCGGTTGGAAGAAATGGTCTGATAGTCATTCTACATTCTCAATAGGTAGATTTCTACGCAGTTGCATTCTACCTATTAATAAACTGAGAGGGTATCAAGATTGTACTCATCGGTGAAGCTAGAAGTGATATGTACAAATTCGGCAAATTTAATCCTTCGAACAAAACACGAGTTTGTCAATTGTAGAACTCCAATCGGGATTTAGTAGCCTGAAGATTAATCTAATAATAGATAAATACCGGATTGCCACCGATTGGTGGAAAAGGAGGTTTCATAATGAGGTGCAAGCAGATTGCTTACTTGTTATTGTTCTCTTTATTATTGATATCGCCGGGAATTGTCCCAGTTATGGCTGCTTCATCAGCAGAATATGTTGATGAACCAAAGCTGGATTCAGTTAGATTCTACGTTGTAACACAGGATGATCAACAGGTCCTCAAATTGAAGAACGGGCAAATCGATCTTATTGGCGACGATATTGATTGGTCATTTTATCAAGATCTTGATGACGAAGATGATATCGAAGTTGAGAATCACCGTCGTCAAGGTTATGGCGCAATGTACATCAACTGCCAGAAGTATCCATTCAATATTACTGCATTCAGACGTGCAATTGCTTATGCACTTGATAAAGGAGAAATATCTGATAACGTCTGGGATGGAACATCCTCTGAACTTGATAATGTGATACCAGCAGGGAATCCATTATCTGCAGAAGGTCTTCTTCCAGAAACGTATTATCAGGCCAATGTAGCCAAAGGAGCAAGTCTGCTAGCGAATGCAGGTTTTGAGAATTTGGGACCAGATGGATTTCTCAACGCACCAGATGGCTCAGAGTTTGATGTTACAATTGAGGTGGCATCAACATCCAGTATTGCGATACAGGTTGGAGACATTTTCAAGGCAGCGTTATTGAATTTGGATATCAATGCGACTACTAAATTATCAACCTTTGCAGAATATTATGCCAGAGTTGAATCTCACGGAGACTATGATATGGCATTCATTGGAAAGACATGCGAGGACTTAGACGTCCGTTGGATGGCTGAGTTCTATCACTCTGACAACTCTGATGTGGAGGGACAAAATTACCCAGGTTTTGAGAATTCATCATTTGATGCTTTAGCAGATACATTAGTGAATAGTGTTGTATACGAAGATGTGAGAGAGGCAGCTCTTGAAATGCAAGAAATCATCTGGTATGAGTGCCCTGTCTACGTTTGTTACCAAAACTACATGCTATACGCATATAGAAGCGATGAATTCCATGAGTTCAAAGACTCACCCTTAGAGGGTTATTCTGGTTGGTGGACACGTATGGATGTTGAACCACTAACTGGAACGGGTGGTATGCTAAACCAGAGCATAAGCCTTGACATAGATTCTTTCAACTTCATGGTATCATCATCCCAGTATGCATGGCAGGTCAATCAGATGCTTTGGGATACACTCCTAGTACATGGAATTGATGAATACTGTGTTCCAAACTTTGCCTATGATTGGACTATTGAAACTCATGATGATGATGTATCAATGCCTGAGGGGCACATGAGAATCATATTCAATCTAGTCGAAGGTACTGGTTGTTCAGATGGCACTGAATTGACAGCAGATGATGTAGTCTATTCAATCAACTTCTACAACGAATCCGGATGCAAATTTAACAGTGGCCTAGACGATCTAACTTCTATTTCTGCACCAAGTCCATATGTTCTCGTTTGTGAATTCGAGACACAAACATATTGGAACCTAATTACTATCGGTCAAAAACCAATTCTGAATCAGGAATATTTCGAAGATACAATTGAACTGGAGCCAACAAGTTATGCACTATGGAGTCCCGATCCTGTATCTGGCGTGCTACCTTCAACGGGACCATATAATATCACTAACTATGTTCCAGGAGAATTTATTGAAATATCCCGAAATCCCTTCTATGTGCGAGGCGTGCCACTGACAACCCCTATCACAACTTCAACTACAAGCACAAGTTCCTCAACCACAGAAACATCCACCAATACTAACACAACAGGAACACAGACCGGCTATGAATTTCTATCAATTCTAACTCAATATGGCTTATACATTGGCGTCGGAATTGCTGTAGTTATTGTAGTTGTCATAGTAATCAAAAAGAGATAATCTCTAGGGAGGTTATAGACCTCCCTCCAATTCTTTTTTCTGATTCAATTCTAGAGAATTAATTGATTTGACTTGTCCTTTCAACATTTTATCAACAATGTCGATTAATGCAATACAGCTATCAGAATTGGTCATTGAATTGCGCGCCTAGGAATCCTTCTTAATATTCCAAGAAAAAAACATATAGTGAAATTAAATGAGTAATCGAAGACCTATCTGGCTTATCTTTATGATTTTCGCGATGCTCTTTTTTATTCTTGGAGTATATCTCTCCTTGTCATAACTCAAAGGCATCTAAGGAATCACGAATATGTGGTTTAAGAAAAGAACAAAAGGCACGCTGTATCTTTAGTCTTGGAGGTTAGATGGGGTGGAACCCATCGGAACAATCACATCATATTTCCCCCATATTGATCCTGAAACAAAGGAAATTCTGTCCACTATAATGCATGACTCATATAATCTACGAGATTTTACTCATGCATTGACAGAGAGAGTGTGCAATAGTGAATCAAGTGACGAACTAGTCTTCTTTGCAGTTCATTTTGCAGCACTCCTTTTTGACTTTGACTGCCTTGATAGAATCGCAAAGTTATATGGGAAGCTAGATATAATTAGACCGAATCTTTTCTATGGTACTGCCATTCAGGGACATCCAGAAGATTTGAAAAAAGTCAGAGATGCCATTGACGAAGTGCTCGTTTCCAATCCCAAAGGTTGGTTAAAACTTGAGATGCACATGATTAAGTTTGAAGCAGAGAATGCTGAATATCCAAAAGAAGTCTATGACTCTTCGACTTTGGATACGATAGAAGCAATGGTTGCAAAAGAGCCAGATTTTGATTTCATCAGAGCGAGATTATATGACTCTCTATCAATCAGAGGAATCAGAGAAGGAGATAATGAAAGAGCCCTTGAGCTTAATCAGATGGCAATCGAGAAAGCAGAGAATTATAACGATATAAATCGACTCGCACATCTCTACAGGACCAGGGCTGGAATAATTCAATCTTCAGATCGAGCTGAATCTCATCGATTATTGATCCAATCAAGGGATCTGATGAAATCAATGGGAGATCAAGGGGGATATGCAGATGTCTTATTCTTGCTAAGCAAATTAGAGTCCATCCGTGGAAAATATGATCTTGCCATTGAATACAATCTTGAATGTGTTAAGATCTGGGAAACGATTGGTATGCCAATTGGAATGTTCGCGCTAACTCTTTCGACCCTCTATAATGTTACAGGGGATAGCGATGCAGGTCTTGAGTGGGGTAAGATGGCTGAAAGTGAACTGGCAAGTCGGCCTATGATGCAACCTAGGGCAATTCTAAATCAAGCATGGTCCGAGGTTTTGAAGAGGAATCTCATTGAGGCAGAAATCCTGCTTGACAGTATACAATCTTCAATATTGAAATCCGGCCTAGAATCAAATCTTGCTTGGCTCTATTTCGTCACAAGTGTTATTGATAGTATTGAGGGCGACTTCGCCTCCGCAGCATCCAATGTTGAGGAGTCCATGGATATCTATGAGAGAACCGGAGGACTTGTTAGTTTCTTTATCTGCTTGAATCACAGAGCACTAATCGAAGTGACAGACCCTGAATCTGGCATCTCATTAGGTAATACAAATAGAGTAGGTCCTTGGCTGATGTTGCTTGAGGAAAAAGCGCGAAGTGAAGACTTGCCCGGAATACTAGGATTGGCTCTTCTTCACAAAGCGAGATGGTTATCCGCGAGAGGAGAAGGTGAAGAAGCAAACAATATCCTTTCCGAAGTGGAGTTCCTTATTGCCAAGGAGAAGCTCGAGTTCCTGATGCCATATCTGCATCGATTGCAAAACTCAGACAGTTAGTTATGCACTCATCTTGAGTTATTTCTTCGATATGCCTAGTCGTATGGATGGTATCATTGATGCATAGTAGATTAATCCTAATCTGATTTAGGAGTTTTACGTTTTGGTCTAGTCTTTTTTGGATCAATAGTTGATTCAGGTATTCCATCAGGATGATCCGTGGGATAATTCCATTTTGGTCGAGCAGTCGTTTCTGGCAGTCCATCAGGATGGTCTATCGGGTAGTTCCACTTAGGATCTGAGGATGGTACAGGTACTCCATCTGGATGATCAGTGGGATAGTTCCATTCGGGCCTCAGCTCAGGAATTCCATCGGGATGATCAGTTGGATAGTTCCACTCTGGTTTTGGTTCTGTTAATCCATCAGGATGATCAGTGGGGTAATTCCATTCAGGGGTGGGTTCCGGTACTCCATCAGGGTGATCGGTAGGATAGTTCCATTTTGGCCGAGGAGTAGGTTCTGGCACTCCATCAGGATGGTCCGTAGGGTAATTCCATTTGGGTCTGGGAGTCGGGTCTGGTGCACTATCGGGATGATCAGTGGGATAGTTCCATTCGGGAGTTCGTTCTGGCAATCCATCAGGATGATCCGTTGGGTAATTCCACTTAGGATCAGATGAAGGTACAGGCACTCCATCTGGATGATCCGTGGGATAGTTCCATTCTGGCCGAAGTTCAGGTACTTTGTCAGGATGGTCAGTAGGGTAATTCCACTCCGGTCGTGGCTCTCTTATTCCATCGGGATGATCAGTGGGGTAGTTCCATTCAGGAGTAGGTTCTGGCACTCCATCTGGATGATCGGTTGGATAGTTCCATTTTGGCTGAGGAGTAGGTTCTGGTATCCCATCAGGATGGTCCGTGGGGTAGTTCCATTCAATTGCACTAATTGGTTCGCTTACCATCTCTGAACTGTCCGAGATTGAAGACATGCTCATTGCTATCTCATATTCATCTCTTCGAGTCCTTCTAACAAATTGAACACTGACAATCGAGATGATACCCACTGCTGAAAGTGTCAATGCGGTTAATACCGGAATATATCCTCCTAATAGTGGATCAGGTTCTGAATCACCCCGAATTGGTGTGTAGTCTAGCTCTAAACCAAACACAAATCCATCATATCCATCACTATAACTAGTTTGACCTGTGCTTGGGAAATCCTCAGATTCTGTTCGACCACATACATAGGTATTGTTGTACGAATCAACTATCAAACCATGTACCTCATCAATTTCAGAACCACCTATACAAGCTGAATCTAGGATATGAGTCAAATTCATCTTAAGCACGAAGATATCATCACGACCGTGGGTTCCATCTAGGAAGTCTGTAGAAGAGGTTTTGCCAGTAACAAAGATCTGATTGCTAGTATCGACAACAACATGCTCTCCGGTATCAAGACGACTTCCTCCAAGGTAAGAACTCAAAATCAAAGACTGGCCATCTTCAGAAATAACAGTGATGAAGCAGTCAGTTTCATTTTGATACGTGTCTTGAATTGGATTAGTCAAATCAAAGTCAGGCGAATCAGTCTTTCCAGTTATGTACATTAGACCATTGGAATCAAAACACACAGATTGACCATAATCATCACCACTCCCTCCTAGATAACTGCTGAATTGAATTTCATTTGAGGAATTTAGCTTGATGAAATACGCATCATCTCCTTCCTCATAGAAACTAAACAATGGACTAACCAATGAGAGACCTCCCATTGTAGAGCCAGTGATAGCTATGTTCCCAGATTGATCAATAGCGATGTCTTTGACACTATCACTCTCACTTCCACCTACATAGCTACTGAAGAGTAATTGATCGCCATCCGAAGAAAGACATAAGACAAATCCATCGTATTGATAGGTTCCAGTCCCGGCAGAGAACTCATTTACGAGTGGAAAATTTACTGAACTAGTTCGACCGCCTATGTAGATATCTCCATCAGCATTGATTGCGATTGCACGTCCCTCTTCACCATTGGTCCCACCGATATAGGTAGAGAACACGATTCCATTTCCGCTTGAATTTAGCTTGAGGACGAAGACATCTCCTTCAAATTCTTGATAGTCACCTCTAAATGTCGAATTATCCTCAATTCCATACAATGCATTCACTGTTGGGAAATCATCACTTTTTGTATTCCCTGTCACATACACATTTCCCTCAGAATCAACAGCGATATCCGCACCACGATCATCAGGATTGGTTTCCATTATTGTTTCGCTGCCTCCAATATATGTGGAAAATATCATTGAGCCAGATGAATCTAATTTCGTTATGATGACGTCATCACCTGCTTGGTATGTCTGGTATTCATTAAGCAGTGGATAATCTGATGAAGAGGAATATCCTGTCAAGTATAGATTGTCAGCATCATCACGAGCAACAGCGGATATGTCATCGTTATTCCCACCTCCAAGAAACATTGATAGGAATGGCTCGTCAGCTGATTGAAGTAGTTCATATCCTTGCGATTCTTCATTCAAAGAAGTGAGATAGAACTCATTTCGGCGTTCAAACAGATTTCTCAATGCGGCGGATTCAATAATAGAGGCGTCAACATCATCATCTATCACAAGGTTGCATAATGCTCCATGCCAAGGATCTGTTATATGCAAGTCAATCCCGCCTTCAAGACCTTGATAGATGACTTCACGATACCCATGAATATTCGTGAAAGTACCGCGTGACCCCAAGAAGTAGTTTACAATTCCTTCCATCTCATTGATGCAATCAATCTCAAGGCTTGTTTCTTCGTGAAGGATAATGATGTCGTTTCTCTCCATTGTATGGGTCCATGTCGATATTCGATCTGTTCCCAAAGTCATGTACCCAGTAGGAGTTCTTGCGTAATAGAGTACACTGTCGTCTTCAATCTGACCTTTATTCTCTAGGAAGTATCCTGATGGTTGTGGAACCTGAGATTGAGAAGCGTTATCGCTTACATAGATAGCACTTACAGATAGGGGGATAGATGCAAGGGCAAATAACACTAACAATGGAATGATAAAACCCATCCTTTCGATGTTCAGAGTTCTGAAAATTCTCTTTAACCTCAGATTCATCTTTCAACACCTCTAAATTCCTTGATTTTAGACTCGAGCTCACTTCTCGCCGATAGATAGCTGTATATCTCATGAGGACTGGGAACATCCATAATCGCCTCTAGTTCCTCCAATACTTCGAGTTCCAATGTATCCAAGCTTTCTCGGTCTCTTGTGAGAAATAGGATTGAAATTGTAGAAACTTCTTCCTGCATTGCACCTCTTTCAACAAGAGCCGGTTTAATCTTGGATTCGATAGCTGTTTCAAGTTCCTCCAATCGATTTGCTTCCATCTCCAATACTCTCAATCGTTCGACATCTACATCCAATGTCAAAGTGTCTGACAATTCCTCAAGAGCTTCCGAGATCTCCCTCATTGAGAATTCGCGTGTGAGTTCCTCTAGCGCCTTGGAGGTTTCTTCAGAATCCACAGGTCCTTCTTTTCTTACGACTCTTTTGTACCTAGTTCGGAAATAGTAAATCGAGGAGAAAACAACAACAAGTGAGATTCCTGCAATAATCAAAGGGGAGTTATAGTGGAGCACTTCATGAGGAGGCACATAGTCATCCAATGGATCGTATCCATTGAAATACTCCCATCCATCGGGAATCGTATCGGAGTCTGAATCAAAGTTGAGAGGATCGGTCCCTTGAAGGTACTCATCCAAATTAATGAGATCGTCAGGTTCCATATCATAGGATGCATCGGCCCTGTTAGTTGCATTTAATCCATAGGCAA
>JAEORN010000272.1 GCA_016840825.1 Candidatus Thorarchaeota archaeon
GAGGAGAGAACAATGAAGGGGAATGAAGTTGCACAAGCCTTCAATGACTTCGTCGCCAAATACTCTGCACACATGCTGGTCGAGGAAAAGATGGTAACCCCAATTCTCTGGGAGGCGATATCAGACAATCAGATCATGGAAATAATAGGGAAAATGTCAATGAAGGCAACTCCAGAGGTTTCCCAGTATTTTCTACAATATCTTGTCCAAGCAACCAATCCCATGGAACGAATCGGCGTACTGTCTGGAATGAAGTCCCTCATGCCAGAAGCTGTATTTCAGGGAGCGCTCCAGATTGTCCAGAAGGCACTCTCTACAGAAGACTGGAATGAAGTTCGAAAGGCCCTAGAATAGCTGACTCTTTTAATGCTGTTTAGAGGACATCAAAGACTGCGCCTGTGTCTGCCAGTCCTCCTTAGAGTGATAGTTGAAGTTAAACGCGTTTTGGACTCTCGATGGATTTCAAACCTGCTTAATCAGACGGATTGAGAAAGCTTTGAGAAGGCCAAAACAAATACAGTCTAATTGATCATCAAGATGCTAAGACGTAGTAGGGCCTTCTCTGTCTGCAGTCCATTAATTCAAACTTGTACTCAAGCCATAATTATGAATTAAAGGATTATAGCTTTGGAATCTTGCCACGAAGTACTAATAGAGCACTAATTATGGGAAAGATTGGTAGAGGGATTGCTAACACGCTTGCCGTTGCATCCAGCTGATATGAGAAGATGCCCACTAAAAGAAGTACATGCACACACAAAGCTGCAGCAATTATGTACAGGGTTCTCATCTTCGAAATCGTGCCTTTTGCAAACCAAAATTGGCTCAAAATGATTGCAACGTTAATTATCAAAGTCAGCGCATTCAGCAGAATCGCGGAGGTCGGAGGCATGATGAATAACGTACTATATGGCCCGGCAAGTGTATTGCCATACTCATAAAACAGAGTTAGCAACACTGTGATAACACTATACCGTGTATACGATGCGTCAGGAATATTTTGGCTTGCAATCTCAAATGTATGAGGGAGGAGCAAGGCTGCAATAAGGAGAATCAACAAGAACTTCCATGTGTTTCTCGTGATTTGAGTCGAATTCTCGGTCATAGAACAATCTCCCCAAACTCGTGGAATATTTTCATTATATACATATGGGTCAGTCTAATGCTAATTTTGCCCGAACACACCAAAATCAAAGAGAAGAATTAGGTTAGAGCGAAATGACTGACCTCCATCATCCCCTAATCCACATAACGAGTCTCTTGTGATGCTAAAATCGTGATATTCTTGCGTTGAACATTGTCCTATTATCAAAGATTATCGATAATGAATGCTATAGAGTGCGAAGCACATCATTTGTGGATGTTAGGCCTAACTGGTTAGACGGAGTTATTTGAGATGAATCTCGATTCTTCAAAGAAAAAAGGTGCTGTAGTACTAATTGTGGCTCTACTTGTTGTTGGTACTCTGGCTCTCACAGTTAGATTTCCAACAGGAATGGAAGGAGTCCGCGTGGCTGTTTATAATGGAAGAGGTTCTCTTCCAAGCAGTTCACTGGCATTACTAAACATGTTTCGCTGGATGAATGCAGAGGCCAATTATGTGAACTCCACAGATATTCAACAGGGCGTGCTTGATGAATACGACATCGTTGCATTTCCCGGAGGAAACTCTTTTGATTATTCAAACTTCCTTGGAGCTGCGGGAATGAGTGCAGTCATAGATTTTGTTGCAGAAGGTGGATCATACTTTGGCATCTGCGGGGGTTCTGTTTTTGGGACCGATAGTTACCTTGGGCTTTTCAAGGGCTACACAAGTGAAGCTGTGAACGGTTCTGCGACTAAGCTTCTAACAATGATTGTAAATACCAATTCAACAGGTCCCGATCTATCTGCTGAGCCTGCAACCTATGAAGTGCTATATTGGAACTCTCGTTGCTTCTATTCAAGCAATTCAACCTATATGTCAACTGTAATTCCTATTGTTCTCTATACTCAGAACAATGAACCGGCCATGATAGTCTGCAGGTATGGAAATGGCACAGTCTTTCTCTCACATCCCCATCCAGAATATGAGGAAGGGAGTGCACGTGACGGGGACGACGATTTTGACTACTATGCCGATCCCGACTCTGAGTGGCCTCTTCTCTTGAAAGTATCACTATGGCTTGTAGAAGCCTCAAAATAGAAGATTCTTTAACACACATCGCACAGGGAAGGGTGTCAGAACTTTGTGGGTGTCATTGGTCCTTTCTGTATCTGACATTGTAGTTGACGGTGACATTTTCACAATCCCCTCAGATATGATTACGCAAGTAGAATGTGCATTGGTGCAAGCTGAGATAACAACCCGCGTAATTAATTAGTATGAACCTCATCACTAGTCTGAGCGTGGGGGATTCCGTGGAAGAAGAGCACAGGTCTGTTCGTAGAAATGTCTTAGTCATGTCTGTGGGAAACACAATCACAGTTTCTGCAAACTCCTTGTGGATTATGTTCATGCCATACTTCTTCGCGGATGTTGGAATCACCCCTTTCTTCATTGGCATGATATTCACAGCAATTGCAATCTCTCGAGCATTAACATCGCTGATAGGCGGCCGAGCTGCAGATAGATTCGGACGCAAGCCAATCATTAGTCTAGGGTACATGATTTATTCGTTTGGAATACTAATCATTCTTGCATCTCTGATCTTTGAGTTAACAGCACTCTTTCTGACAGGTTTATTGTCGGCAGCTGGCTACATGTGTATGGCTGCTGGAGGCGGCTTTCAGAGTCCTGCGTCATCTATGTTATTGGTTGAGAGTAGTCCCGAGCGACGGAGAGGGCTCTCATATATGATCACGACAAGAGTCATTCCCTCAATCCCTCCTGCCGCTCTCGTTCTTGTAGGCACATCACTCTATCTCAACAATCAATTCTGGCTTGCTGTCACTCTCGGATTCCTTGGCTTGCTTTCTGTATTTCTTTTGTTTTCAATTGGTTTGCGCGAAACCCATTCTAGCAACATAGAAAAACAGGAAGATCGATTGACACCTGCAAAAGTTCGATTTGACTGGTTCCTTGTTCTGTTCATTACAGCTTTTGCACTCGATGGGATTTCTAGTAGTGGACTATCATGGTATGTTCCGATTTTTGTAGGCAGATCAAACTTGGACCTCTATGGGATCATGATTTCTATCTCCACACTCGTAATAGCATTTGCAGCATTAGCATCAGGCAGTCTAGTAGACAGAATAGGTACACGAGCTGCCATATTTGGAGGATGGACAATACTTGCCATTACTGTCACGCTTTTTCCATTTGGTACTCAACCATACGAGATAATCATACTCTATTCAATATGGGCTGGCCTGGATATGGTTGATGTATCGGTACCGCCACTTGCAGTTGCTGAGAGATACCCAAAAGAGAAGCGTGCCTCTGCACTGGGTATCTATTCAATGTCTATTTCTCTTTTGGGAATGATGGGACCCGCCTCGATTTCATTCTTTCTTCTTCTGGGGGAGAATGTGCCATTTTACATGAAAGCTGTAATGAACATCACTGGAGCATTTCTCTTTCTGGTTGCGTCTAAAAAACGAAATAGTGTAGATGCCACCTCATAACACTACCTTGAATCTACATTCATTATTTCCAGCTATGATAGATTTCTCTAGTATGACATCAACTGGTCTTCCAAGTGCTCCTTCGAAAAGAGCCTTAGCCCAGCCGATGGAGCAGTTGCAGTAAACTGCTGGTATCTGACCCTGGGGTATTTTGTTAACTCTTGTACAGTAGCACTTTGGATATACAAGATAGGTGCCATCTTTCTCTATATGGAGGTGCTTGTAAGTTGTTCCAAACTCTATTAGAAACGTGTCAATGTCTTTAGCCCTCTCATAAATAGCCTTGGCCTTCTTTATGGTGCTCTGTGATTGACACTTACGTCCACAATCTTCAAGCACTGCCTTCAACGCGTCCTCATCAATACTTCTTTCCAATCCACCAATGAGATTGCATAGCCACTTTTCTCCTGAACTGACCATTTAGACACCTCGTGAAATCAAGAATGTTCCTAGGATTTTAACAAATTGTTCTGAGAAAATTACTGAGGAACTTCTGTCATACCTTGACCAGAAGAACAGACTCAGAAAATAGCTGAACCTTGAGAGAGTGATTTCGCCCTCATTTGGTCCGGCTCTTAGTTTGAAAATAATAGATTAAGGGTTGGTCGATTTTTTTATATGGCGTATGCGCATTTTAATTAGACATCTTGGCGGCGGAGGAGAAATTGGTGCTTGAAAGAAGACTGAAGATTGGTTCATTTTTAATGTTTGGAATGGGAGTGTTCACCTTAATTATGGGTTTCCTACGAATCCTTGTTCCTGAGATTGTATTAAGTGATTTCTTGTATTATACAGGCAGTTCTTTTGATTATTTTCTTGCACAAGGCATTGAATATGCTACTATCTACCTCCTCACAAAGCAACTAGTAGGACTCATGACTGTTGCAATATCTATACCTGTGATGTTCATCTCCTACATCGGCTATTCAAAAGGCGAGATGTGGTCATGGTTTGCTCTGCTTATAACTGGTGGTTTCCTGTGGGGCTCTCTCACTGTCTATGGATTGAACATAGGACTAACAAGCAGTCTCACGATCTCCTCTGTATTTGCAAATGATGTCGTGATTTCCTCTGTGTTCGGACTAGTTCTCTGGTTATTTGGACTTTTGATTCCAGTCAAGGATATCTTTCAGAAGTCAATTACTCTTCAAAATTTGGCTAGGACGTAAATTGTCCAAGGCGCAATCTTTGTTTCATTGACCCAAGCATATGGCTCATCATCTCTTGCTAGTGGCTTGTAGATGTGCGCAATCTTCAACTGAGCATTTCGATATGTTTCTTGATATGACTCA
>JAEORN010000273.1 GCA_016840825.1 Candidatus Thorarchaeota archaeon
CTGTTCTCATTGACTTCTGTTCTCAATTCTTCATAGAGAACTCTCTCATGAGCTGCATGCTGATCAATGATCAGAAGACCCTCCTCATCTTCAAGGAGAATGTAGAGTTGGTGGGTTTGTCCAATTATCCTAAACACACCGCCAAGTAAATTCACAGGTTCTTCATCTTCTCCAACCACTGTAATTGGCTCAAGGATAGTCTGTTCTATTAGGGGGACCGTTCTAAGGTCACCTCTATCTGCCAATTGTGCTTGTTGACTGTCCGTGTTTACACTGATAGAACTATCACCTTCTAGGAAAGTTTCCAGTGATTGGCTTTCAACTTGAAGCCTGTCTACTCCAAGAGCATCTCTTACTGCCTTTGTAATTATTGAACTCACTTTCTCGAGGTTAAGAATTCTCACTTCACGCTTTGTCGGATGAACATTTACATCGACATCTGCCAGCTTCATCGCAATATCCAAAGCACAGACTGGAAATTGTCCTTTCATGAGGAATGTTGAATATGCAGACTCTACTGCATTACTCAAGCGCTCATCTTCTACTGGTCTTCTAACTACAGAGAAATATTCACGAGATCTATTTCCTCTTGATATCGGGGGCATTGCAGCAAATCCCTGAACCCAGACATCTTCCTCAGAATAATAAATCTCAACAAGTCCTTTTGCTATGTCGCTACCCCAAAGGTATGCTATCCTATCTATTGCACTCTGCATTGGAGGGCAATCAATCACTACCTTATCATCTCTGCTCAACCTAAATCCAACATCTGTTCTTATGACTGCGTGCTTCATTATCACTTCCTGAACACGTTGCCCCTCTATTTTTGGACTTCCTAGATGCTTTCGTCGTGCAGGAATTTTCTTGAATAAGTCATTTACCTCAACTGTTGTGCCAATCGGTCTTGAAGAATCAGTGAGTTTTGGAGTTTCTCCAACCCTTGATACGATTAAAGTTCCAACCTCTTCTTCCTTTGTCTGTGTTGTGATTCTAAGGTCTGCCACCGCTGCTATACTTGCTAGGGCTTCTCCTCTAAATCCATAGGTGGAAATTGCATTGATATCCTCTTTTGTGGAAACCTTACTTGTTGAATGTCTTTGAAGGCATACCTCGCAATCTTCTCCTGTTATCCCTGAACCATTATCGGACACCACAATTTTGTCAATGCCGCCTCCTTCTATGGCAATGTCTATCATATCCGTTCCTGCATCTAGCGAATTCTCAATGAGCTCTTTAACGACTGATGACGGGTTCTCAATAACTTCTCCAGCGGATATGAGTGAGACCAGATCATCACTTAGGATTTTGATTTTTCCCAATCAAACACCTCACAGACCTAATGATGAATGCTCAACAAGACCCCCAACCACAGTCAACTCTACATCAATATCTATAATCTTGTCCACAGGCACTTCAAGAATATTATCCGATAGCACTACAAAGTCTGCTCTCTTTCCAACCGTTAGACTCCCAAGTGAGTTCTCCTGGAATACTGAATAAGCGCTCTCCATTGTATAACATCGAAGTGCCTCTTCAACGGTCAATCTAACGCGATCATTATGATGGGTTGTAGCCGACCAGATTCCATATAGTGGACTATATGGCATACCATCCGAGCCAAAACAAAGACGTGCTCCATTATCAAGAGCTACTCGGAACATGTTCATTCCTCGGACTCTCTCTTCATCAAATCTATCGTCATAGAGCCCTCCAGATTGTTGCCATCTACCCACAAAATTAGGCTGCATCGATAAAATCAGACCAAGTCCCTCAGCACGACGAATCTGAAACTCATTTATCATTTCTGCATGCTCTATCCTATGCCTTTGATATCTCAGCATGCTTTTGTCTGGAAGGTCCTCAAAAGTTGAGATGACCATTTCAATTGCTTCATCACCGATAGCATGAGTGACTGTCTGGATATTATGTTCCACTGCTTTCTTCACGATATCCTCAAATCTATCCCTAGGGAAAAGTAGCATGCCTTTGTTTTTTGGGTCATCTTTGTACCCTTTTGCAGCATATGCAGTTTTTGCACCAATTGAACCATCAGTGAATATCTTCACTCCCCCTATTCTTACCAGTGGACTGCCCATTCCTGAGGTCAGACCCAAGCTAATCATGTGGTCTATCTGGTCAACTGGAATATTCACTATCATTCTAGTTGAAAGTTCATGTCTTGTTTCAATCTCTCGGATATGTCTCAGAGTTCCTCTTGCTGCATTATCTACAACCGTGGTTATTCCTTTTTCATTTGCAATCGCATTGCCAATCTTAACGCCTTTCTGAATTTCCTCAGCAGATGGTCTAATCTTTTCCCATACTTCCTCTATGTCCTTCAATATGCCTGTTGGTCTACCTAGTCTGTCTTTCTGAACTCCTTCTTGGTTAAGAGGTATTCCAAGTTTCTTTAGACCCAGACTATTCACAGAAGCGAGATGTCCACAAACGCGCGTGACCATTATTGGGTGGTCTTTGCTTATAGGGTCTAGATCTTTGCCTTCAATATACCTCTTCTCATCCCATGTGCTTTCATCCCAATTATATCCGAGAATCCACTCACCTATCGGATATCTGGGTACAGCATCTTTTAGGAATTGAATAGCTTCTTCAACCGAACCAACTTTATTAAGCTGCACATGACCCGCCTTGAATCCCGCGCTAGTTAGATGAGTATGTGCATCAATGAACCCTGGGATGACTGTCTTCCCGCCAAGATCGATGACCCTCCTTGCGTTCGGGATAAGGTCAATAACTTCTTCCTCTTCACCCACTGCTAGTATCTTATAGCTCTTCACTGCAATTGCAGTTGCAGTTGGTTTTTGTGGATTCATTGTGATGATGTTACCATTGAAGACAACAAGGTCAGCTTCTACCTTCATCGCACACACATCCCTGTTTTGAATCAAATTGGCATATCTTTCTTGTCATAGGATGCACCGTTGTATTAGTATTTTTGACTTGCTTCATCCAACATATCCTCATATATATAAAATAAGTATAATATTACTAGATAGACCATATTCATCGACGCCGCCGGATGCTATATTGCAGGTTTGTCTGATGCGCCACCGCGTCTATTACTGCGGAACAGCATTTGCTCGCGTCGTGGAGATGATTCAGATGCGTGCAATGCGATTACTTAACAAGACATTTGCCTTGTTCATTGTGTCATTGTTCGTAGTTTCCTTTTCAACTGCAGGTAGCTCCGCAGCACTGCCTCAACTCAAAAGTGAGGGTAGCTCCCCTGCTATTCAAGCACCAATAGATTTTGCAATTCCTGCTGATGAAGGAACCAATGTTGATTGGTATACAGACACAGGTAACTATAACGATACTTGGACATGGTCAAACAACTACTGGCTCTTTGGTCCTAGGGCAAGCTATGAGCTCTTCTACAATAATGGTTCACAAATACATCAAGATGATTTCATCCCCCTAAACGAAGAAATTACCTGGAGAATTAACATTCCAAAGAGTATACTAAGAGAGGCGAGTATCCAGAGCGTATACATCTCAGGGCACTATGAATCTCGCGATATGAACTTCAGCGCGAGTTTTAATTTTGATTTCTATAATGGAATTCCAGAGACCTGGTCTTCTTATTCATGGAGCGAGAACCGAACAACTGGTTTCTATGATTCTACACCATATGTGGAAATCAATACCGGTAGTAGCTCGTTCACAAGTGATTCGTCAACTCACTATGTTAATTTCAAGATTCGTTTTCTATCAAGCGCGCCTGTGGGTTTGTACAGTCAAAACATCAATCTCTACGACTCTGAAGGTAACTTC
>JAEORN010000274.1 GCA_016840825.1 Candidatus Thorarchaeota archaeon
CAGCAGTCAATTATGCAGAGCTTGCATCTTCCATCCCAAAACAGGGTGGTGGCTATACTTTCGTTCATGACACGATTGGCGGATTCCCAGCATTTCTCACAGGCTGGTTCATCTTTATTGGAAGCATAGTTGCATGCGGGCTCTATGCTCTTGCCGTCGCGCACACACTTATTGTCTTCATCCCAGGAGCTACCGCAGAAATTGTGGGAATCGTCGCGGTAATCATCATTCTCTTCACATTCATCACGAATTATGCCAGCATTAAAGGCGTAACAGGTGTTCTGGGCGTTCTGAATATTATTCAATCATTTGTTCTCTTTGTATTCATCCTAGTGGGAGCATTTTTCATACAGCCAGAGAATATCTCATTGATTCATCCAGATGTGGGAATCACAACGTTCATGGCGGCGGTATCTTTCATCTATATCTCATTCGTAGGATTCGAACTCATTTCAACAGCCGCTGAAGAAATCAAAGAGCCTGCGAGGAATATTCCGAGAGCTATTGTGCTGACGCTTCTGATTTCGACGCTGATCTATATGGCTGCAGCACTCATCCTTGTTGGTGCAGTTCCTTACACGGAGATTGCCAACTCCTACACGCCAATTTCGGTTGTGTACGGGCGTATTCTGGGACAGGGAGCGTTCTACTTTGGCCTCGCCGGTATGGCTGCATCAAACTATGCGGCGCTCAATGCGACATTTCTTGCCTCTGCACGTATAGCGTACTCCATGGGACGGGATAGATATTTTCCAGCCATACTTGAACATGTAAGCAAGAAGAGGAAGACACCAATACCAGCCCTCATCTTTACACTAATCCTTGTTTGTCTCTTTGCGGCAATGGGAAATGTTGATCTTGTAGCACATCTATCAGACTTTGGATACCTGATTGGGCTTTCAATTGTCAATTTCTCAGTTATCATTCTAAGAAGGAAAGGACTCAGTGTACCGGGCACCTTCAAAGCACCATTCTTTCCATTCATCCCTATTCTAGGTGTTATTACGTGCCTGATACTTGTACCCACATTGGACACATTTGCGTTACAGCTGGGAGGTGTCTTAACCCTAATTGGCTTGTTCATCTTTCTTGTTTATGGATGGAATAGAAACAGAGCACACATCGATGAATTGAATGGAAGAGCTCATGAGAAAAAAATCATGGATGCAGCTCAGCCAAGCTGATTAGGTAAATCCTAGATATCAACTAGCAGAACGATTCTATAGATATCCAAAATCCTTATCCTATTTCTCAGGTATATTATCTCGGAGGGATGATTGTTGGTTGAAAGTTCGAGTAGGTTTTGGAATTCAGCGGCGAAGTATATTGGTAGTGGACTGTGTATCGTTGCATTAGCAATAGCCTACAACATTCAATACCTTCTCATGATTTATTTGAACTCCAGCGACCCTCTGCAAGAAGTATATCTACTAATTCTGCTCATCGAGTTTCTTTTCCTCTCAGCCGCTGTCGGGATTCTAAATCAGCAGTTCTCAAGGAGATTCTGGGATCTGAAAAGAAATTACGGATTTCTCAATATGACTGTAAAGGGAGCTCTGCTTGTCGGGTTCACAATTCTATCGCTTGCTACTCTGTCCACTCCATATTATCTCTTAGCGCAAATACCGCCTCCAGCAATTCGATTCC
Source organism: Candidatus Thorarchaeota archaeon (assembly GCA_016840825.1). The sequence continues at coordinate 1,648 of JAEORN010000274.1, forward strand.
AAATGCAACTAAGTTATATGATTCCCATTGGACTAGCGGCCTCGCCTGTTATTGGAATTTTAGCAAAGGAAGTCTCATTCCTAGGTCGATACTCTCAATCAAAAGAGGATGAGTCATCTATTCACCTAGTATAATGAAGGATGTGTAGTCCTCAATATTGGGTAATTTCCCAACTTTATCTATTGAAAAATTCCTATAGTTCTCAAGGGATTCTACATCCACAATCGCGACAACATCAAAGATGCCATTCTTCACTGTACAGACAAGTGATACTTCGTTGCACTTAGTCAGTCTACTCTGAATATCTTCAGCATGACCTTTCTTCGTATTGATTGCGAGGAAGACCTTGATTGGCATCGTAACTCACTTTTTATGTTTCAGACTATCCGCACAGGTAAATATGAACCTATTTCTCTGTACAGAGTACAGGAAGAATTCTCCTACGATTCTTGTGAGCGCAACCAATTGTAAAGTGTTTCTGCTGAAGATTTCGACATGCCCTCTACCTTTGATAACTC
>JAEORN010000275.1 GCA_016840825.1 Candidatus Thorarchaeota archaeon
TCACCTAATTGAAGAACTCGCATGGGTGATTTGGAATCACGTATAGCACAATGAACAAGGAAAGAATTACCGAAGATCCCTTCTTCAATCTCTTCGATGCTTGCTGTACCAAGCATATCAAGGATAACTAGAAGTTGTTCCGCAAGGGAACCAGCCTGTCCAAGTGCACTATTGATACGATCGTACTTGGGAACGAGAGCTTCCTTACCATTATCATCAATAAGAATCTCAAAGTACCTACGCTTTGCCTCCTCGGTCTCTCCAGTACTACCAGCAAGAATCACACCAAATCCAATCTTATCATGTGATGGACGACCTGCTCTACCAAGCATCTGATGGACAGTGTTTGCTGAGAGAAGTTGTCTATAATCTGCTGGTGACTTGAAATTTGAAAGTATGACTGTTCGAGCTGGTAGGTCCATTCCTGCTGCAAGGGTTGTCGTTGCGCAGATTACTTTGATATCACCTTGTCTGAATAATCGTTCAACCGTTCGACGTGAATTGTAACTCAATCCAGCATGGTGGTAAGCAATTCCATTGTGCAGGAGTGACCTCAAGTCTTGAGATAGGACCACATTCCAATGTTCGACAGATCCCAAATCTTGATCGAGATTCTTTTTCTCCTCAGTTGTAAATTGCCTCCCAACATCTTCTGCTAATCGACGTGCCTGAGCCTCTGCTTCACGACGAGTTCTGTGAAAGACAATTGCCTGTCCATTCCCCTGTACAGTTGTCATGACAAGCTTTCGAAGACTCTGAGAACGATTACTACTGGTGACAACTTTGTGCACAAGTGGAACAGGACGTTCATCCGATTCAACCAGTTTACAGCCAAGCCACTCAGCTAGTTCATCAGGAAATCCAGTCGTTGCAGAGAGAGCCACTATTTGCAAGTCTTCGATTGTGTTTCTCAATCTCATAATCAGACTCTCAAGACGAGCTCCCCGACCAACGTCCGATAGTGTTTGAATCTCGTCTATTACAATTGTACCAAGGTCTGAAAGCCAACTACTCCGTCTTCTTAGGAGGGAGTCTGCTCTTTCGTAAGTTGTGACAACAATGTCAAACTGAGCAAGTTCCTCTCCACTATTTTGGTAATCACCAGTGCTGAGGCCAATAATCACACCAAGATGTTCATATCGCTCTTTCATCGTCTTGAAGATTTGAACAGCTAGCGCTCTAAGAGGGACAAGAAAGAGACCCTTCTTTTCGCATGTAACAGCTCTGAGTAATGCCATCTCTCCCACCAATGTCTTTCCAGATCCAGTTGGAGAGGACACCATGATACTTTGACCTTCTAAGAGACCTTTCGTAATCGAATCACTCTGTACACCACGGGGCCTCATTCCAGCCTGACTGAGAAGTCGTGTGACTTGAGTACTTACATCAGTAATCATGGTCAAACAGTAGCGCCCTCCATATGGTCAGTCTGCCGTAAGGCCATGCTGCCTTTCATTGTGATTCGATAGTTGGTGTAAGAGACCCCACTATGAACTTCATGTCCTTTCAGAATCATACTCGCATGTTCGAGACGTGCCAAGATTGCCTCAACATCAGGATCGTTATCTCCACTAGATACAATGAATCTTCGAACTGCCTCTTCAGTCAAAGGTTCGTATCGTTCTAATAACCTCAGCACACGAATTGCTAAGTTTGTACTACCAGCTGAAACCCGTTCTAGGAGAGAACCAGTATGTTCCTGCACATGATCTGTTTCAATCAATGTACTGACTCTACGGGTCTCTTCATCTGTCACAATTTCAGAACTCAAATCTGGTGCAGGATCAAGACGAATTGGTTGACAGGTTTCCGTTCCATCATGAACTAATAGAGCTGTGTCGTTATCCATGATTCTGAGGAATGAAGATTCTCTAGGTGAAATCCTCGCCTTTGTATGCATACCCGTTGTGATGACATTAAGGCCAAGGACATCTGCTGCAATTTTGATGTCAACAGACTCACGTAATCTGAGGGAGATACATGACTCCAGGACAGCAATAGCTCCTGGAGCCATATCTACTGGGTGTTCTAATGCCACAACCACTGGTCCACGAGCTTTGAGCTTCTTCAAAATACGCTCTGTGAACGAATCATGGTGCATGAAACGTCGATTCCGTACTCTAACATTTTCTGCTCCATCTAGAATTACTACTAGGTTTGGATCAGGTCGCAGACTTGAAAACTTGATACTCATGAGATTCCAAGCGAAGTGATCGAGTCCCATGGACCCCATAGATATCTTTACGATACTCAGATTGGGTTCAATAAGACGGGAAGTGGGAACCGTTTGAGTTCCGTAGAAACACTTTGCTGCAGAGCCCTCATAGAGAGACCGTATTGCTTCCATTCCAGTCTTCGATTTTTTAGA
>JAEORN010000276.1 GCA_016840825.1 Candidatus Thorarchaeota archaeon
GCCCAGCTGTCATGATATCGTCGATTGAAGTAGTAATCCATTCTTCCATCATAGGTGGGATAATTCTCCAGATCTTCCCAAGCTCCATCAACCATCTCTTCATGATGTTGTTTGGTTGCTTCAAAGTCTGCGTTCCATGCTTTCTCTTGTACCTTGTCAGCCAGGTCCTCAAGCATCTCGTCAAGTTTGCTACTATCGAGTTCTTCGTCGACTATTGCATCAACGAACATTTGTTCATAATAGGTCAATTCCTCGAATTGAAGACCAGTTACAGATATCTTCATTGGATCAGTTGAAATTACTCTGATTGCTCCTTTCTTTACACAAGACATGAGAATCATCGACACTAGTTTTTGCCGAGTTGTATTGACAAAGAATGCTGACTCAATTGGGTCCAAATCAGCTACAGTGCCTTCAGCTCCAAAGGTCTGTATTGAAATCTCTGGAGATTGGTACTGAGTTGTGGTATCAGTAGCATCCCATTTCGCACCATAGGCTCGTGTAACTCGTGTGTATCCATAGTAAACAAGACCCAGTGTGACAAATCCAGCGAAGGCTAGGAATAAGTAAGTAGGATTAATCAACGGCGGGATATATTCTTGAACATAGATATCTACAGTGAACGAAATCCAATCAGTTTCGTTCAGATTATCAGCTGAAATCAAGAATCCAATTGTTAGAATCTCTGGGAGATTGTCAGGAACAAAGGAATATGTGACATACCAGATCTCGCCACCAGCTAGAGAGCCAACATAAGTCGATATTTGACCACTGATGAGAGTTAGATTCTCTGGAAGAGCCATTGTGATATCGACACCTTCTAAATCTGCATCGCCATCATTGAAGATTGCAACAGATAAGTCAAATTGCCTTTCAGCTGGTGCATTGACAAATGAAACCGAACTATAGGATAATGAACCAGGCAAAAGAAATGGTTCGTAGTAGCTCCAATTCGTATAATGGAAAACACGGAAGTAGTCTTGTGTGAGAAGGTCGTTTTGTTCAATACTTACCGTAAAATATCGAGGACTTGCATTTACGTTGTACGGATAGGCTAGTAGATTGATTATATCAAAATCTGTACGGGAGGAACCTGTCCATAATCCCTGATTTGAGTCCTCGACATATCCAGCGGATTCTGCACCTAGAATATTGACCCCATGAGTTGTATTATCATACATGGAGGGATCCAGAGTAATTGGATAGATGACTTGCACAGCCTCGTAATCAATCGGAACTGACCACTGGACAGGTGCCCAATTCAGTACTCCTAAGTCACCATAGGTCTCGCTGGTAGTCTTCTCTATCACTCGCTCTGTGCTGAAATAACCAAAAACAATTGTGACTGTTTCTCCCTCTTGTGTTCGAGGAGTCCAGTCTAAAGCATATCCTCCAGAGAGAATTCCTACGACAAGTGTATACCTATCTTCACCAACCTGAGCATATGCGCGATTTGGATCATAGATGGAATTCTCATCAATGCCAAGCAGATCAAATCCACCTAGAGAACCACTGACCACATTTATTGTGATCCAGTATGTCACATTGATTCTTCCTGTAGGCAAGACAACTACATCAACTAGCACACTTTCAAGATTGACTTCGATATCCTGACTAGGTGTACTTAATGCAGATGCGCATGCTGAAGTCATTGATAGTATCAATAAACTCAGAAGGAAAGCATTGGCGAGAATTCGTTTCACGATATGACCCTCATGTCAGAGTGCTACTGAAATCTAAGTATCTATCTTTCATTCTTCCTTTCTGGCTCGTATTACCTCAGCCTGTGCTAGAGTTAATGCAGAAAGGTCAGCTTTTGCTGCAGCCCATTCTTCAAGGTCTGGAAATTCTGCTATCATTCCACTCCAAATAAGATGATAGACTCGTTTCAGAATGACATTAGCGTCACCCTCACCAACATATTCGAAGAAACACTTCACAAGTGCTGGTGATTGCTCTGACATATTCTCGGGGATTTCTGTCCCAAATCCTGCAAGCGCAACATCACGTTCTTTTAGGACATCCATTCGCTCACGGGTTCCAGCAGCACTAACAGGAAGGTCACTATCATAGGCACTAAAGTGCATGACCAGTTTCTTCTTGCTGATTTTTCCATATGGCAATACCATCTCATTTGTGCTCATTGAACACACTCCACAACGATTATGATTCTTTCAAACCCTTGGGGACTCTTAAGCCTTTCAGGTCACGGACTGAAACCCAATGCTTAAGATACCAATACTCCAACAGGGAGATTGATGCCCGAATCCAAATCAATACCTCAATACAATTACTCGTTAGAGGATTTAATGTGGGTTCCAGCATTCATAGATGATGTCAAAGATTACTTCTTTCCAAGACCAGAAGACAACTTACTCATTCTGAGACCGAACAAAGTCATGCATCTTAATGAAACAGCAATGAAGATGCTCCAGATGCTTTTTGAGGGACAGGATGTAGAATCCATAGTGAAGCATTTTGTAGGCATTGGAGCAAACGAACAGATTGTACTAAATGATCTTGCTGCTTTTGTCGACGATCTCAGAAACATGGTCTCAGGAAATCAGAATATTTACACATATCAGACTGCCAAGATTGTTCCCTTTGGGACAGGAGAAATCAAGTATCCTGTTCTTAGTGAGATTGCGTTGACATATCGATGCAATAACGCTTGCAGGTTCTGCTACGCACATTCACCTTATAGGGAATCTGCGGAGATGACGACAGAAGAGGTAAAGCGAGTCATAGATATGATTGTAGACGATGCAAAGGTCCCAAGCCTCTCATTTACTGGTGGAGAACCTACTCTCCGAGATGACCTCTTTGAACTAATATCATATGGTCGAGAGAAAGGACTCAGGATGAATCTCATCACTAATGGTCGGAGATGCGCAAGCAAGGAGTTTGTTCAGAAACTAGTTGATGCTGGGTTGAACAGTGCGCAGGTCTCGATTGAAGGGCCAAATGCTGAGGTTCATGACTACATAGTCGGAGCATCAGGAGCTTTTGAACAGACAGTCCAAGGTGTAAAGAATCTTAGAGCAACGGATATCTATACTCACTGCAACACAACA
>JAEORN010000036.1 GCA_016840825.1 Candidatus Thorarchaeota archaeon
AGGGTGGGAATATCCATCACACCAGTATCGATTAGAATATTCGATATGCCTACTGACTTTGCCTTTTCGACGAGTATGTCTGCAAGCTCAACGCGTTGGGTATAGGAAATCATCGCTTTTGTAGAGAAGGTTAGTAACAATCCATTCTCAAGTTCTGCTTCACTGATGACAGTGTAAAGGTCGTCGTCTGTGGTTGGTGTCAATGAATTGACGGTTACCCTGTCAAGAAATCCTGCTTCCTTAGCAGTCATTATCCCCGTTGCGTTTACTTCTGCGGAATCCGACCCATCTATAAGAAGTGGGAAGTCTGTTGCATCTGCTAGGTATCGTAGGTATTCGTCCATAGCAATGCAATTCGATGCGACGACATCTAGCATCGTTGGAAGTCCTGTTTTGTCAGTCATATCTTGCAGAAGACTAAGCAATTGCTCGGTTCGCCCTTTGTCAAACTCACCTTTATCTGAATTTATCACAAGCTTGTCTCTTAGATAGAAGATTGAAGGGATCAGGACAGTAGGATTCTTTCCCGGGAGCCCTCCAATCTTCACGTTGCCAACTTCAAGAGTTCTCTGCTCAGCAGAATAGTTAAACATGACAGACCTCTCCATTTCTATTGAATCCTAGAGTTCCTCATAAGAGTAGTCATTCACTGGTTTTCAATCCAGTGAGAATTCAAATGGCTTTGACTAGCGAGGATATCAATCCGCAGATAGCTTGAGGGGTCATTGATTATAGGAAAGCAATAGAATAGGTAGGAATCACCGTTTGCCAAAAATTAAGAAAGCCGTCTAAGCCTAAGCCTCGATAGTGTCTCAAAGTATCTCGAACAACAGCATGGTCTTGTTCACGAATCACATCTTTGAGCTGATGCTTCATCGCTCCATGTTGTCATCCGTCAATCTACCCCATGTGTTGTCTTTGACGTTTGACCATTTCGGATTGCATTTTATGGTCCTACTCAACACATAAGGCCCAGACGCCACCGTGAGCGTACTCCTTAGACGGCCGTAATATAATTAGCTAACTTTTGTAATAAAGTCTCTGCCAAACGGGATTAGTCGAAGATAATCCCTTCAGCCCTCAGTATGGCATCGAGATACTTCTCTGGAGGAATCTCTCGTAGTGTACCATCGTCTACATTAATGATGTAAATACTATCAACTTGTGCAAGCTTCAAGGACTCAAGTAGTATTGGAGGGTTTTTGTAGAATTCGTTACATCTCTGGCACAATCTTCCCAATCTCTCAAGATTCCTCTCCTCTGGGGGCATCATCATGATTCTTGGAATTTGAAGGACAGAATAGTTGGGAGTTGCCATCCCAAATCTGTGGCTATATCTGGAATAACGACCGATTTTCGCTGCCATCCTTGTTACTAAGTATTTCACAGGATGTGATGCAGCCATTGGTGGCACGAATCCAGTTTCTACTTCCACGACAAGGGCTTCGATGTCTTCTTCTAGTCCTAGCCGTTCCGAGATCAAAACACTCTCGATATCATATTGAATCTCAGGTTCTTTCTTTCGAGTTGCAAACAGGTCTGCGCTTAGTTGTCCACCCAGAAGTGGATGTTCAACTTGGACAGAATATCCTTGTTCTATGAGATACTTCGCACAGATGACCTGTAAGATGCTGTGATTGATCTTGACTAGTCGTTTCTTGTTCAACTCAACAAGTCTGTTACGTATTGGCATGAGGTGATTCATAGTTCCAAGTTTGGTCCCTGGCTCCAATAAATCCATTAACACATCCATATCGTGTGCAAATTTATTTCTAGACACAGAAACCACCGCTAGAGAATGTATTTATCTACGGCTCTCCATCCTTAAGAAAACATTCATTCTTTAGTCACTGCGGTTCCTAGCCTCATCTTGAAGCTCTTTCAATCGGACTAGTGCATCTATTGGAGTGGTTCGATCAAGATCTATATGCTTGATCTTCTCTACGATTGGATCGTCGATAGTCAGTGCTTCTAGGCTAGTCTGAATTCTCTCTCCTGAGGATTCTGAAAAATCTAGAGTGACTGAGTTCTCTTGTTCAAGCTTGACGAGCATCTCTTTAGCTCGGGCGACGACTTGTTCTGGTACTCCTGCCAATGCAGCAACATGAACTCCATAGCTCCTGTCAGTGCCACCTTCAACTACCTTATGGAGAAACACAATTGTATCCCCAGTTTCTCTTGCCAGAGTATGTACATTCTTTACGCCATGATACATCTTTGCCATATCTGTGAGATGGTGAAAGTGTGTAGCAAAGAGTGCTCGTGATTTCATCTGAACGATCCTTTCAGCCACCGCCCATGCAAGTGCCATTCCATCGAAGGTAGATGTTCCTCGCCCTATCTCATCTAATATCACAAGACTCCTGTCTGTCGCATTATTCAGGATATTCGCAGTTTCTATCATCTCGACCATGAATGTACTCTGTCTAGCTGTTAAATCATCGAACGCTCCGACCCTTGTGAATATTCTATCAACGATGCCAATCTCTGCGCTCTTTACTGGAACAAAAGACCCCATCTGTGCCATTAGGACAATGAGTGCTGCTTGACGCATGTATGTACTCTTACCTGCCATATTAGGTCCTGTGACGATGATGAGGGTTGAACCCCCATCCCCGATCTCTAGGCTGTTGGGTACGAATTCATTCGGTCCCATAATCATCTCCAGCGATGGATGCCTGCCATCTACTATCTTTATCCTAGTTGACTCTGTCAGCTTGGGTCTTGTATACTTCCTAGTGACAGCAACTTCAGCTAACGAACAAAGAACATCGATAGTTGCTATCGATGATGAATTCAGACGCAGTTGACTCAGATTTTCCTGAACCTGCCCACGGATTTGTTCATATATCTCGAATTCTAGTTTATTGATTCTATCTTCTCCTGCGAGAACCGCAGCTTCCTTTTCTTTAAGCTCTGGAGTAATGAACCGTTCGGCATTTGCGAGTGTCTGCTTTCTTTCATAATCCTTTGGCACAAGATTGAGATTGGATTTTGTCACTTCGATATAGTAACCAAATACCTTGTTGTAGCCTACTCTCAAAGATTTGATACCTGTTCGCCGTCGCTCTCTTGCTTGAAGTGAGGCAATCCATTTCTTATCATCACTTATTCCACCTTTGAGCGTGTCAAGCTCCTTGTGGTAGCCTTCTTTTATCATTCCCCCATCACGAACTGACACTGGAGGTTCATCCACAATGGCACTCTCCAATGTTTTGAGAAGGTGATTTACTGGGTTCAGATTTTCTTCGGCATTCCTAAGGATTGCTGATTCGCATGTGGCGAGAGTCTTCTTGACTGATGGTATCTTCGTTAGCGCATTTCGAAGAGCAACAAGATCACGAGCATTTCCTGAGCCAAATACAATGCGACTTACGATTCTTTCAAGGTCTCCGAGATTCTTCTGTTCATCTGATAGTGTCCTTCTCAGAATCCCTGTCCTAGCTAATTCATCTACACCATCAAGACGTTTTTCAATTTCAGAGATATTCTGCAATGGCTGCAGCATCCACTGCTTTAGCTTCCTTTTTCCCATAGGAGTGACTGTTTTCGAGAGGACCTCAAAGAGAGTACCTCTTGTCGTATTATCACGTGCATTCCGAATCAACTCAAGATTCCTTTGAGTCGTTGAATCTACAATCATATGGGTCGCTGTAGAATATGTGCTTAGACTTGTTACCGTTGTAGTATTCCCTTTGTGCATCTCCTCAATGTACGCTAGAATTGAACCAGCTGCGCCAACTGCTACACGTCTATCTGAAAGACCAAAACCTTCGAGTGTCGCAACTCTAAGCTCTTTCTTGATTCTATCTTCTCCTGCTCTCGCTGAAAAATCAACATCTGGTCTGTATGTTAGATGAGCTCCTGTTCCTTCAAGATTCTTAGTAATTCCTGATTTCTTTCTGATTGAATCAGGGATGATGATCTCTGATGGTCTAAGTCGAGCAATCTCATTGAGAATATCATCATCATTAAGTTGCCCTTCAATCTCCGTTGCAATGAATTCTCCTGTTGAAACATCCACCGTTGCAATCCCAACGACCTCATCGTGCTCAACCAAGGCCATCAAGTAGTTGTTAGATGTATCTTCAAGCATGTTTGACTCAAGAACTGTCCCTGGTGTAATGACCCTCACAACATCACGTTTTACGAGGCCTTTCGCCTGCGAAGCATCTTCCACTTGATCTGCTAACGCAACTGTATATCCTGCTTGTAGCAGCTTCCCAATATATCCCTCAACTGCATGATGGGGAACGCCACACATGGGCCATCTATCCACTCCTTCCCCCCGGGAAGTCAATACGATATCCAATGCCTCACTAGCCTTCTTCGCATCCTCATTGAACATCTCGAAGAAGTCGCCAAGTCTGAACATCAGAATGCAATCAGGGTATTGCCTCTTCAATTCCAGATATTGACGTTGCATTGGAGTTTGCTTCTTCATTCTTTCCTCAACTGATTTCACTTGACAAGGGCACCCTAATAATCGATTCGCCATTTATGCGTAGTGGACTAAACGTGTTAGAGTGCACTCTTTCAGTATCATTCTTGTTGATTATAATATATAGACAACTTTTCATTCACTCTCAATGAGCAAAGATTGATATCTTTTCAAAAGGAAAAGCAGACCGTGGTTTGGATGAATTGGAGAAATCTATTCGTATTGATGATATTCTTATTTGGTTCACTTCATCCATTGCAAACTACCCCTGAGACATATACTCACAATGAATGGATAAACGAGGGAGAATACTACGATTTTAGATTTCACGCCTACTCCGGTTTCAGAATATCAGGGAATTTTAGTGTTAACAAAGGAGAGTACATTGAATTTTTCATATGTGATTCAGGAAACTTGACCAATTGGCTCAATGGCACCTCGATTTTTGTCTATGACCATCAGGACGTTGAAGAATTTTACTCATTTGCTTTCATCCTGCCCTACGCTGAAACTTGGCATCTAGTATTCTCGAATGTGAACTTAACATCTACCGGACAACGACATATTACACTGAATATCATCCTAGGAGACTCATCTCCTTCACTACCAAGTACAGTTAGTGACATGATTAATCAGATGTATTTGATGTATCTTCTAGAGATTTCTTTAATCGCCTCTATGGTTGCCATCGTTATCGTGGTTTTTGTTAGAAGAAGTAGAATCACTGCAGCTGAGTTCTAAAAAGAAAGGTATATTCCTAACATCTCTTAGGATGAATCAATAGATTAGTTGGTGTTGTTCACACATTGCAATCAAAATATGATGTCATTGTTGTAGGTGCAGGACCTGCAGGAAGCGTTGCCGCTGAAGTGGTTGCATCAAGTGGATATAAGACACTCGTACTTGAGCGACGTCAAGAAATTGGTATTCCCGTGCAGTGTGGAGAATATCTGCCAACAAGAAAAGAAATGCATGAAATGTTTCCTCGATGCGATCGTCTTCAGAAGCTCGGAAAGATTCCTTCAGAATTGATTACAAATAGAACTCAACGAATGCTTCTCTATTCTCCAAGATTCAGAGAGTATGATTTTCCTTTAGAGTCAAATGTAATCGATCGAGCCTTGTTCGACAAGTATCTTGCTGAGAGAGCTTCAAGTGTTGGTGCTGAGATTCAATTGCGGGCGAGGGTTCTAGCAAAGGCGACTAGGAATATGCTCAAGATTAGAACGAAGAAAGGGATAGAATACGCATCAGGAACTGTGGTCATTGGTGCAGACGGACCGAGGTCAGTTATTGCGAAATATCTTGGTTATTCCTATCATGATTCGTCAAAGGATGTAAGTCAATCATTACAGTATGTCATTCGGGATATTCCAAAGAGAATTGAACAACCAATGATGTTCTTTGGGCATAGCGTTGCTCCCGGAGGATATGCTTGGATTATTCCCAAGACGAATCATATTGCGAATGTAGGTTTTGGACTAAGAAAATCATTCATGAAATCAGGACAAAATCTTGCCTATTATCTGAATAACATCATCAAGGATAAACGAATACTATCTGGTACCTTGAGGAATGGGAAAATAATAGCTAGAGTTGGAGCTAGCATTCCAGTAGGCGGTCCGCTGAGAAAGAGCTATAGTGAAAATGCACTTCTAGTTGGTGATGCTGCAGGCCACGTTATGGCATCGAATGGAGGAGGTATACCAACTGCTCTTGCTGGTGGCTCAATTGCAGGAGAGGTTGCAGTAGAGCATTTGCAGAATGGTTCATCTTTAGCAACATATGAAGCTGATTGGAAGTACGAAATTGGAACTGAATTGTTCTCAGCATTGGCAACTTTGAGAATTGCTGATATGATGATGCGGGATGATAGCTTGACTGAGGTAGCTATGCGTCTGGCAGGAGTGAAATATCTAGAAGATGTCATCAAATGCAGAGTACCTACTCCTCTCTCCTTCGGAACACCTCTATTGAAACAACTCATGATGCTTCTATGAATTCATGCAAGCTAGTCCTATATAGGGATTGAAAACATATTCTCAGTGGACCGATGCATCAACCCTTGAATGCGAGATGACTAGCAATGAGTTATTCCTCCAAATTCCTTGAAACTGGTGATGCTGCAAGAGAGCTTCTGCTTGAAGCAGGATACGCGAGTGCTGCTGCTATTGAAGCAGTAAAGAAACTAGGTGAGCTATGTATCTATGTTGGATTGGTCAGAAAAATCGCATCTGAGCATATTAAGGGCGAATCATTGCCTGCACATTTTGAATCAGTTGTTGATATAAAACCCATTAAACTTAGAGGTTCTGATTCAGTAAATCTATTGGATGATCTTGAATCAAGGAATGTGCTTGTACCAAGAAGCGGTGCATACCGAGTTATGTTAAGTAATATGATGAATCGTGTCTTTTCATTAACTGCAACAGCTGGACCTGAATCTGTAAGGTCCGATATTTCAAATCTCCATGATGTTACTAAATTCTCAAATGCTCTCGAAACAATAGAATGGGAGCTTGTAAGTGCAATTCATGATAATATAGATGTGAAATATCTGGACATTCCATCTCTGGAAAAGAATAAGATACCTACCGAGCTCCTTCAAACAATGGAAATGATTTCTAATTTAGCCAAGAAGATAAATGAACAGGCAATCGATCTCAATGAATCTTCTGAGTATCTAATAAAGCAGTTAACAAAAGGAAATCAAGGCACAGAGAACATGAGACTCTTGGAATCCTATTTCAACTCCATTGAGAATCTTTCTGAACAGATTGATATGGAGAGTAAAGAACGATGGAAAGTTATTCAAGGCGCCACAAGATATCCTCAGTCAATACTCAATAGAAATGGACCTCCTCTCATTAAGAGCTCGTGGCATCTAAAACCAGATTTTCGAAATCACCCCTTGATTGACAAATTCAAGAATTTAATGAATACGAATCTCGAATTTATTGTTGGAATAATCACGATGTATAATGGTTTCATCACTGATGTTGTCGAAAGAGTTATGCAATTACCTCGTGGAACGAAACTTGTGGAATCTCTTAGGGATACGAATCCCTCCCTACCAGCACCCGATAGTATCAATGAATGGTGGAGTTGTATTGAGAAACAAGCCCCAGGATTGACGGCACAGCTCAAGCTCTTGAACAACTTGATTCTCAATGTTGACTCGCTGTTTCAAAATGCATGATCAATGTAATCTCTGGAGTACAAAATCCGCAATTTGCTCCAGAAGTGACTTTGTTGAAAAATCATGACCAACTAGAGCGTGCTTAGCTTTGCGAACATAATCCTTAGTCAGTTCGATTGCAATGGGGATAGCTTCTGTCTTTTCAATTAGAACAAGTGCTTCTGTCACATCGCCCTTGGATAATGCCTGTAAGCAAATTAGTCGTTCTTCTTCCGATGATGCCTCAAGCGCATGAACTAATGGATATGTGCACCTCTTGGATAACAGGTCACTATGAACTGCCTTACCTGCGATATCCTCAGATGAGATAATGTTCAATATATCATCTCTAATCTGAAATGCATATCCAAGGTTCTCGCCAAATATGCCTAATGCCGTCACTTGCTCCTTTGTTCCTTCCCCTACTGTTGCTCCCATTGACGCTGCAGCTTTAATGAATGAAACTGTTTTCTTGTTTACCATGTCAAGGTAATTATCCTTGGTCATTATTTTTGGATTGTCAGCCTGCATGAGCATGTCTGCCGCTTCGCCCTCACACATGCGAATGCCACCTTCAGCAATCTCAACCATTAGTTCCCCTGTGGCATATTTTCCGATCATTTTTACTGCTTGAGCAACCAAGAGGTCCCCCGCTAATATCGCCATCTTGTGACCGAACTTCTTGTGAGTTGATTCAACTCCTCTTCTGAGAGCATCCTCATCAATCACATCGTCGTGAATAAGGCTTGCAGTTTGAGCGAATTCAGTTGCAACTGCATATGGGAGCGCTTTTTCGATATCACCACCAACTGCTTCACAACAAAGTACGACGAGTAAGGATCTTAGTCTCTTCCCTCCTGCTTTCAAAAGGTGCTTTGCTGTATCATACAGGATTTTTGGCTCTCCATCACTCCCTAGATAAGTGTCAATCTCATTGTTTATCCTATCCAATCGAGCTCTTACTTTTTCATTATGGAGCAAATCATTGAGAAAAACAATCTCGCCATTCTGAAACTCGCTCTGAAGAAAAACTTCCTCCGCATTTGTTTCTGCAATGACCTCTTTCTCATTCACGGCTTTTGCCTTCACATTGTATTGGTGTTCGTGAGATAGACTATCTCCTATTAAGGAATTCTGAAACCTGAAATATCACTTTTGGTTTCAGGAAGAGTTTTCTGCGAACCATGCTTCGATTGTTCTAGGAATTAGGAGTTTATAATATGAACGCAACTTCTCCTGAGCGTAATCAAATCAGCAAAGCTAAAGCTTTCTTTTTAGAATTGCGTGCACCTTTTCTTACAGCTTCAATAACACCTGTTTTTCTTGGGTCAGCAATTGCGTGGGCCCTTACTGGAGATTTCCTATTTGATGTGTTCATGTTGACGCTGATTGCAGGTGTTTGTTTACATATAGGTGCAAATGTTTCGAATGACTATTTTGATCATACATCTGAACGAACAGGATCTGATGATATCAATACTGAGTTCATTCGACCATTCACAGGTGGAAGTAGGATGATACAGCTTGGGTATCTATCTCCAAAAGAGGTTCTAGTAGAAGCCCTTGTCTTTTTTGGCATTGCAGGAATCATCGGTGTCTATCTTGCTATTACAAGGGGTTTCCTGATACTGGTGCTTGGAGTCATCGGTGCTGGTTCAGGTTTCTTCTATACTGCACCACCATTTCAATTCGTTAAGAGAGGAATAGGTGAGATATTCATTGGCTTAAATTTCGGGGTTCTAATGACTTTGGGCTCGTACTATGTTCAAGCACTTGATATCATTTGGGAACCTATTATCGCCTCAGTACCGACTGCATTACTCATTGCTGCTGTTCTATATATCAATGAATTTCCGGATTTCAATGCAGATAGAGACTCTGGGAAGCGAACCATAGTTGTACGCCTAGGAAGGGCAAGAGCTGCGAAGGGGTATGCATTAATCATTAGTATGACCTTTGCTTGGATTATCTTCTTTGCCTTCATACAACAAATAACTCCTGAATCTCTTCTTGCTTTGACGTTGCTACCGATTGGGTATGTAGGTGTAAAAACTGCACTTCGGGAATATGAAACTCCTCAACGACTAGTACCAGCAAACGCAGCAACTGTCCTTCTTCATATGCTGATCACACTCTACCTGACAGTTGGGTATATCCTGAAAGGATTTGGATTTGATATCCTGATTGTAGCTCTTGTAGGTATTATCATGCTTCTGATTTGCTTTACTCAGTATAGGAGCCTCACTAGACCTCCTCCAATGTGACGGACTACCTTTCTTTACTAGACCACTTATAGAATTTGATTCCCTTCCAATAATGGATGATGTGGGGAGTCACCTCCAAAGCGACTCTAGAGCCCATTGGAAAACCGTATCCCAAGAAGTCAAGATATTTACTCATGTACTTGTTTAGAATAATATCTCCCATTTCAGGGATGCCTATCACTTTAGCGACACCTCTTACAAGTACACCTTTATTTCCCGCTGGTGAATGGGGATCTCTCTCATCAACCGTAACTGCAACATTTGGATTGTGGAGGATATTCTTCAATTTCTTCGTCTTCTCATTTGTGATGAGATAGAGTTTCCCTGTTTCCTCATCCCAATAATAGAACATTGTTGTGATATGTGGAAGACACCCTGGTTCAGCTGTTGAAAGATATGCGAAGAAACCATTATTGAGTATCTCGTGAACATATCGCGGTATTTCGATCTGAGGCGTTTGATTCATCTATGATCACACCCTCAATGAAGTAGGTCGTGCTTCTCTCCAATATGTCACGCTTTCAGGTTCTAATCTAACAAGGACTCGTGACAGGAACGGTTTACTCTGCCAAGCGAGAGGTAGGTTTTGAGACTCATCTTTATAGTATCTTGTGTATTTTGGATACTTCTTTGCAAACATCAATCGCACTCGTATCATTGATAATCCATAGATGAACATCTTTAGAATTCCAAATGGTGAGATTTCCCCGAGGATTGTCCCAGTTCCTTGCATTAACAATGTCCTATTGTTCATCACATTCTTTCTATCTCGCATATCAACGAGCACTGCGATTTTGTTGTTATTCTTAAGATAGCGGTACTTGGCAGATTTCACGCTAATGGCAAAGTATAGGTTTCTGCCATCATAACCAAAGATTACTGGTGTGGTGTGTGGATCTCTCTTAGTGCAAACTGACACATAGGCGAACTTTTCATTATACAATATGCTCTCCACGTCAGGAGGGAACCAAGGTATTGTTTCCATTGCAAGGAAACTGATGAATGTTAGCAGAAAAACCCCCACAAGAAATCCTATGATTCCAAGTGTCAGTAATGTTGAAGACGTTGCAATGGGAAGCAAGAGACCTGCTGATGCAACCCAAAGTAGATTGACCCAATCTATTGATTTCAACGTATGCAACTCGGAATATGCTGTATATTCTAGACCTCGTCTTCCTCTTGCCGCTCTGGCAAGATCAATTGATCGCTTTGCCGCAAAGAGTGTTGTGAGCAATGAAAGCCATAGACGATATGCGATATCCCAAGTTAGAATCAGAATTAGGAGAGTCAAAATAGGATTTCCATACCCTGTTCCTAGGAAATCTGATAGGATTGATGGCTCAAGAATAAAGACGTAGAAAGATACTCCTATGAATGCTGCAGCGCTACCTGCAAGTTCGTATTTCCTATCACCTAGAAGATGATACTTGTATGAAGCCAACACTTCTAGTTCTTGCACATTTGTTGGATTCTTCAACCTACGTAACCATGGAATGAGGAATA
This sequence comes from Candidatus Thorarchaeota archaeon, assembly GCA_016840825.1. The sequence continues at coordinate 11,387 of JAEORN010000036.1, forward strand.
AGCAGCCTGACGACCATACAACTGTGTACATGATTGCCAGAGTACCAAACACAACAGACTGCCATGGCATTTGAAAATACAGAAATGCCATGATTCCAACTGTTTCTACCAGTAGCAATTGAGCCAAGACCCGTAGGTCTGGTCGTAGCCACTTGAAAGGTGGAACGCGCTCTACAATTTCCTCATAGAGCCATTTCTTTTCTTCAAGATCCACATTTTGAAACATTAGCGGACATATTCAGGATATGCCTTATGTTACTTGCGAAATGGAGGTCCTATTCATAGATCTCTTCTAGACCGTCCCATTCGAATCCCATGGCTTGAGCTACAAGAACCACTAGATCCTTGGATAATTTGTTCGATCCTGCTCCTGGAAGTTGGTTATGCATGAAGTCAACGCAAGATGGACAGTGAGATGCGACTACATCTGCGTTGGTGGCTTCTATGTCCTTTACCTTAAGGTCATTAATCTTCACAGCAAAGTCGTTGTCAATGGCTCGAAGGACTCCCCCAGAACCACAGCAGTAACAGTTTGCCTTGTTGTGAGGTAACTCTTCAAAGGTAACTCCAGGAAGATGCTCAAGCACCTTGCGAGGTTCCTCGTAGAATCCTGCATTTCTGCCTGCATCACAACCATCATGGAATGTGACTGTAAGGTCGAGTGGTGTGGTGAATTCGAGTTTATTAGCATCGAGAAGTTCCAATAGAAACTCTGCTCCATATACAATCTCGAATCCATGATCTATCCCAAGGAACTCGTGGTATTCATGTGCCCACATCTTGTAGCATCCTGGGCAATTAGTGACGATTCTCTCAACACCCAGCTCTTTGTATTTCTCGATGTTGTGCATTGCGAACTTCTTAGCGGTATCAAAATCTCCCGTCATAATCATTGGTGCACCACAGCAATACTCCTCCTCACCAAGTAGTGTAAAGTCAACACCAGCCTTGTCGTATATGAGGGTAGATGCAATAGTACCCTGAATTGAAACACCTTTGAATGAAGACGCACAACCCATGAATAGTGCTGTCTTTGCTGCTTTCCCCTGCAAATCAAGAACCATATCCTCGTCAGGATGCCAGTATGACCAACCTTCGATTCGATCCATCTGGGACTGACCTTGAATGTTGTTAGTCTTGAGAAGTGTATCCCTAGCAGCCTGTAGCTGTTCTGGCCACATTCCTCTCTTCAAGAAGTCATGACGAAGTAGTTGGTAGATCTTCACGAACGGGATATCGACCTGACAAATTTCCTCACAGCCCCCACATAGCGTACAGCCAAAAATGGCGTCTCTGAGTCCTTCCAGACCTTGCGAAGCCCTTAGGCGTCCCTGAATAAGATTCCTTGCAATTACCATCTTCCCTTTGCCTGAGTAGCTATCACGTCGCTTGACTTTGTATGTTGGACAAGCTCCATTGCCTACTTGGCAGAAACTACATTGAGCGCATGTAAAAGGGATTTCATGGAGTTCGTGTGCTTCAAGTGTTGGGAATCGCATGTTCGTAACCTCGTCATTCCTGTTGAAATGTCTATCGAAAGCAGATTACTGCGTTACACTTCGGAATACAATACCCCACAAATACCTTTCCACAACCATGGTTATTTACACGATGTAAACAAAAAATGAGCTGGGAGCAAAAATTCTCTCTCTCGCTAGGTTTTTATGTTAGCGAGGTTTCATTCGCGGAGTAAGGGTATCCGGACCAATATACGGAGACGCCTCCCATGGGACTCAAGAAAAGACAAATCGAGAAGCTTGCAGAAATCTTCGGAGACCGACTTATCACTGAGAAGCACGAGCTAGTCATGTTCAACACTGACGTTGGTGCATTACCAAAACAAGTCGGTTACATGATGAACAACAAGCCTGATGGTGCTGTACAGCCAACCACTCCGGAGGAGATTCAAGCTCTCTACAAAGTAGCAAACGATGAGAAGATTCCTCTGGTTCCGCGAGGTGCTGGAACTAGTGGGTATGGAGGAGCCATTCCACGAAAGGGTGGAATCATAGTTGATATTCGAAGGATGAACAATGTCCTAGAGGTAGACGATGAGAATCTAACAGTTCTTGTTGAACCAGGAATCTCTTGGTCAAATCTTCAATTTGAGCTTAACAAGAAGGGACTCGATCTGAGGTGCTATCCTTCATCTGGATTGGCTGCAACTATTGGAGGATGGGTTGCACAAGGTGGCGACGGTATTGGGTCTCTAAAGTATGGAAATATCAATTCGAATGTTCTTGAGTTTGAGGTCGTGCTGCCTGATGGAAAGATCATCAAAACGATGGATACTGACTTATTCTGTGATACCGAAGGAATTCTTGGAATCATCACAAAGGTCCGGATAAAGGTCAAGAAGCTACTCCCAATCAAACCGATCGTCGTTAGTTTCCCGGAGAACTACCAAATGGTTCTCGCTATGGAGAAAATGCTTGAAGAAGGTCCTTTGCCCTTTACGATTAAATTCGAAGAATCGAAGTATACTGATCTCAAGAAGAAGGTCTGGGATGCAGAAGAGCCTTTTCCCTTCCCTGTATATCATGGAACGGTTATGGTTGCATACGAGGGTACAGAAGAAGAGATAGAAGAGGGTTTTGAGGTTGTTCGACATGTCACAGAGGAATACAACGGAGCTGTATATGATGAGCATGTTGCAGCTCATGAGTGGCATGACCGTTTCTATCCTATGCGTGTGAAGAAAGCTGGCCCTACTCTTGTTGTTGGACAGGCTTTCGCTCCACTTGAGAATCTTGAGGCTATTCTTTCTGATTTCCAATTTGAACAGGCTTCTGCAGAAGCTGGTATTGATGGTTATGTTACTTCAAAGAATGGCGTTACGATCATGGGATATTTCCTAGAAGATGAACGACGCCACTTCTTTATGCTTTCATGGTCTCAGAGTTTTGTGATTTTCAAAATAGCACAACGTCATGGTGGGCATCCACATGGAATCGGTATCTGGTTCGCTAACTATGCACCGCAATACTTCGGACAGCGACGACTTGCGAGGATACGAGCTGCCAAGCTAAAGTACGATAAGAAAGAAATCTCCAATCCCGGAAAGATATTTGCATATTGGCTACCTTTCATACTTCGTATTGGTAAGTACTTTATGTGGATTGGCTATGACCTGTTCAGGAATGGTTTTGGACGCATTGCCCCTATCCTTTTGAAATGGCTTCAGAACGTCCCACCCCTCAAATGGATGCTTCGATGGGGTAGAGCACACAGTCCTTGGCCCGTTCAATTTGGGATTGGTTGTTGTATGTTAGACGGTGCTGCGGCTGTTGCTTCCAGATGGGATATTGAACGATTTGGAATGCTTCCGTTATTTGGGCCCCGTCAAGCTGATGTTCTATGGATATCAGGCTCACTCACAAAGAAGATGACTCCTAGACTACGAAGAATCTATGAACAAATGCCAGAACCCAAGTATGTGATTAGCTTTGGTCAATGTGCTGCGAGTGGAGGTATGTTTTGGGATGGATATTCGTTGATGACACCTCCTGATAAGGTGGTACCAGTCGATGTGTATCTGCCAGGATGTCCACCAAAACCTGCTGACTTTGTAAGAGCACATATCATACTCCAGAATAAGATACGCGCAGGTACGACCTACTGGCAAAAGAAATACGAAAACCAAGACGCAATGGGGATGATGCAATGAATCGCAGGTTGAATGAGGATGCAGATCGATATTGTATGTTTTGGCTAGGCATAGTTATGATGACTGCCTACTACTTTGAGTTCATATTCAAGACATCGGTTGGATGGTTAATCATCGATCCAGTGAATCTGTCGAGTCTATTTGCCTTTCCGCCAGTTATCTCTGTATTCTTTGCAGGATACTTCATTCCCGAACGGAGCAAGATGAAGAATGTTCTACTAGCTCTTGCTGTTTTCTTTTCGCTGATGTATTTCCTTGCATCTTTTGTTGTCTACACTTGGGCATTGGATGATGCAGTGTGGTATAGCTTTTGGGGTATAGGATCTGCAATCGTTGTTGCAGGTGGTGCAGCGATGCTCAAAGTAACCACAGAGGATGAAGCTTATACTCCGGGTATTATGGATATTAGCAAGCTCCACTATGGTCCTCCAGCTGTGGAACCTGAGGTTGAGGTAGAAGCAGAAACTGTAGAATCCTCAGAGAGTGAAGAAAAATCAAAAGAAGAGGAAGAATCAGTAGCCACAGTTGAGGCTACTGATTGATCACCTCTTATTCTAGCAACCAATTGAAAGCAGCAAATGCTAGCAGTAGACCAAAAGCAAGCCAGGCGAATAATATGATTCCCGCGAATGCTCCATAAAGAGTGATATCCAAGAAGAAATGAATTCCTCCAAATATCCCCGAAATCACTGTCATCACCACTCGTGATGTCCTTGTTTTTGTATAGGCAAAGAGGAACGATGATGCAAGTAATATCACTCCACTCATGAATAGAATGAAGTTAAAGATTTCATATGCTCCAGGTGTGGTAAGCGTATACCACATATACGCTCCAACAAGTCCCATACCTATCAGGAGCGCAAGGTAATAGAAGAAACCTCCTTCTTCTCGACTCAATTTTATCGATTCTCCTTAGTTATACAACCGAGGTTTTACGTGTGAACTACAATATTTAACTTCTCCGAGATTCTTGCGAAGCGTTTTTAATACGGCAATACATTCCGCCGTTCTCAAGTTACAGGTTTACGATACACCAAGATGCTGAAGTCACACTGCGTAAACAAGCGTGATGTTTATCACTTGGTTGTATTGTCCTGTTGCTAAGCATTGACGTCAAATGAACACCACGAGAATGATTGAAGATGGTTCAGGAACAACACTTTTACCTCACCATTTGTCCGGATTGTGAGAGTCAATTCGGGAGCGAAGAATCACTCGGGTGTTATGACAAAAAGGACGGTATCAGAGCATGAGGTTATTCGTTGACTTCGTACCGGTATTAGTTTGGGCGCTATTAGCTATAGTGCTTGTGATTGTGATGCTACTGGCTTCATGGGTCCTTCGACCTCATGTTCTTCAGAACTCGGAGAAGAGATCATCCTATGAATGCGGTGAGGAACCAATTGGCACTGCCAGGATGTCCTATCCATACAATTACCTAGTTTATACAATTTTGTTCGTCGTCATTGATGTGATGGGTGCTTTCCTCTGGTTGTTAGCGGCATCAACCCTTCGGTTAGAGGCTATGATCGTTTGGCAGACCCTGATCTTTGTCTTGATAATAATGGGTGGAATTGGGTTTGCAATGAAGTTACTCCCCGAAGCTTCCTTGGATGGAAAGGAAACACTTGAGCTATATAGAGAAACCAAGAAGGCGAAGGAGGCCGCTCAAACTCATTAAAGAGGTGAATAATCATGCAAGAACTAGATCCATTCCTTCAACTCTTTGAGCAGGTAGAATTCCTATTGCTAGCAGCTATCGTCCTTGTCCTTGGATATCTAGCCTTGGAACATAGGGATATTGTCTATGCTGCATTCTTCTTTGGATTTATGGCAAGTTTCGTTGCAGGATTCTTCCTTCTGCTTGATGCTCCTTACATTGCTGGTATGCAGATTGCTGTGTATACGGGTGGCATTAGTGCTTTGATAATATTCGGTGTACTATTACTTCCTCGGGCACAAGATAGGACTCTGGAATCATTTGCTACGCCAAGAGCTCGCATGGTTGGTTTAGTCCTAGCGGCAGTCGTCATGGCAATCTCTGGAGGTCTTGCATTGGCATTTCCGTGGCCTTCAGATATTCCAGTCGGTATTCCTGAATTTTCACAGAGCCTTCAAGGATTGGCTGAATGGCTTTGGCAGGATCATGGTCTCTATGTGCAGATTATCGGATTGATTATCCTTACCACGCTGGTTGGTACACTCGCTCTATTGAAGATGGATAAGGGTGAAGCATTGAAGAGTGTCACCGCTGAATTCGGTATTGAAGCTGAGCCTGAGCCAGAGATAGAAGAACACTCTCCTGAAGACCTAGAGGAGGCGTCTAACTAATGGTTCCGTTAACTTGGTATCTAGTTGTTGCTTTCATGCTAATTGGCCTAGGAGCCTATGGGATGATGGTAAAACGGAATCTCATCCGTATTCTGATTGGAGCTGAGATTATGGGTAACGGAGTAAATCTTGCTTTAGTCGCCTTGGCAGTATATGGTGGATTCTTCTCATACACACCTCAAGGTCTCATTATGCTGATTATCTCAGTCGCGGCTGCCCACACTGCACTGGCATTGGTTCTGATGTTATTGTACAATCGAAGGTATGGTACAGTTGACCTTAGTATTCCTGTACAAGAGGAGGTAGCATAGTATGGGCGCAGAAGATATAGTACGCAAGTTCAACTCGAAGTTCCCAGAGGTTCAGGCTAATGTCAAGAATGCTACTCATGTCGATGTCGTTGTACCAAAAGAGAAGATACGTGATCTAGTGAATCTGGTTGACGAACTATTCCCATTGGTGCTTCCTGAAACTGTCTTTGGTGTTGACCTTGGTGAAGATAAATATCAAGTGAATTACATGTTCTGGTCCCGAGAGAGCAAACTGATTACTCAGTTACGCGTGAACTTGGAGAGCCCAGATCTTTCAGTGAACTCAGTAGCTGATATCTTTCCTGCCTTGGAATGGCATGAGAGAGAAACGTACGAAATGTTTGGTATTATGTTCGAGGGGCACCCCGACCTGCGACCCCTGCTCTTGCCTGATGAGCTGGTTGGACAGTTTCCGCTCCGAAAGAGCTTCCAAACGGATAGGGAGCGAGAAACTCAAACGACTACAGTAGCGCGATCGCCACAAGCTGGAGGTGGCAACGAATGAGCCCCGATATTGTTGATGAATCAGTAGATATTTGGTTCGGTCCACAGCATGTTTCTGCTCATGGATGGGCTGCCAAACTCAAGCTCGTGGGAGATTTCATCGTTGAATGTGATCCTCACGCAGGTTACTTCCATAGATCTGCTGAGAAATGTCTAGAATTCCGCAATTTCCGACAAGGCTCGCTTATCCTTGAACGGCTTTGTATGCTTGAAGCGTTCCTTTCTGAGTATCCCTATATTACTGCTGTTGAACAGATTGCTGGCCTGGTGGTTCCCGAGCGTGCGAAGGTCATGCGAACGATAATGATGGAAGCCAGTAGGATTCACTCCCTCCAATTTTGGTGGGGCCAGTTCTCAGCTGAGATGGGATTCTTTGCGATGACTTTATGGCCATGGGTTGATAGAGAATATTTCTTGGATGCCTTCGAAGAACTGACTGGTTCTCGACACTCTACAAGTTTTGGGACACCTGGAGGTACAAGATTCGATTTCACTGAGAAGTCTGTACAGAAGCTTGAGAAAGCAGTTGAAGTGTTGGAAAATAACCTACCAAAATTTGAGGATATGCTCCTTGGAAGTCCAATATTCAGAATGCGTACAGAAGGCGTTGCTCAATACGATGCAAAGCAAGCACTTCGATGGGGATTCTCGGGACCAAATATCAAAGCCTGTGGCATTCCTATGGACCTTCGAAAGGATCTACCTGATCCCAATTTAGCATATGATATGGCTGATTGGGAGGTGCCAGTTACTGAGAATCCGGAGCATCCTGGAGAGAGTGATGCATATGACCGAATGGTGCAGAGGTTCAAGGAAGTAAAGACCTCGGTGAGTATCATTAAGCAATTACTGCCTCAATTGCCTGAAGGTGAATTTGTGGATCCGAAGGCACGAGCAAAGGCAAACCGTCTACCTGAAGGGGAGGCATATGGACGGGTTGAGGGAACTCGTGGCGTAATCTCTTTGTGGTTGAAAACTCTTGACAAGGCACAGACGCCTTACAGGGCTAAGATTCGCGGTCCTTGTTTGCAATCATATTATTCGTTGAAACATCTAGTACCAAGTGCAAGGTTTGCTGATTTCATTGTGATATTTGGAAGTCTTGATCCATATCCAGGATGGTGGGACAGATAATGGGAGGTGCGATGACATTGCAATTCGAATGGTTCTTTGATTGGCTATCCGGAATTCCCACATGGCTCTTTGATGTGATCTATTGGATCATAGGGATCATAATGGGAATTATCTTCTGGATTGAAGATCTGGTTAGATTTCTTTGGATATTAATCGTTGACAACTTCTTCTTCCTATTCAAGGTTGTTCTATTTCCAGGACTCATCTTCGTGGTCATGGGTTTGATATACTTCGTTTGGTTCACTCGAAAACTCTGGGGTCGCATCCAAATGCGAAGAGGTCCAATGCACTTGGGTAAGTATGGTGGTGTACAGATCTTCGCAGATGCAATAAAGCTCATTTCAAAGGAAACCATCATTCCTGATAACTCTCGAAGATGGATGTATAGATTCCTACCTTCACTCTTACTTATACTCGTCCTGATTCCCTTCGCATTCGTTCCATGGGATACGACATGGTTCATAGCAGATCTCTCTGTTAGTCTTGTACTTGTGTTCGCATTCCTTGCAGGAGTTCCAGTTGTTGCACTCCTAGCAGGTTGGATTAGCGGCTCGAAGTATTCACTTATCGGAGGATTCAGGGCTGCTAACAACCAATTTGCAGCGGAGATCCCGATGATCATTTCCTCGATAGGTCCAGCGATGCTTGCTGGTTCCCTAAGTATAATGGGCATCGCAGTTGCTCAGGAATCAATTTGGTTCATCTTCTTGCTACCGATTGGCTTTGCGACCTTCCTGACAGCTTCAATTGTTTCAGTGGGAGTCTTTCCGTTTGATGCGCCAGTTGCTGATTCAGAGATCATATTTGGATGGAGGACCGAGTTCTCAGGGATATACTTCACACTCACCTATTTCGCTGAGTTTGCAGAGCAAATGCTCTATTCAGCATTGATGGTGACTTTCTTCTTTGGAGGATTTTACGGAATCCCCTGGTTCCCAGGGGCTGTGAATTTCATTATCAAGTGGCTGATTATGCTATTTGTCTTCGTGACAGTAAGCTCTTCCTTCCACAGACTTAGACAAGACCAAATTGTCCGATATTGCTGGAAATATCTGATGCCGCTAGCAATCTTGAATGTAGTATTAGCGATGCTTGCCATCGTCTATGTGCCAGGACTGGCACCACTTCTTGTAGGAGGTTAGAAGGATGGGATTTCTTAGTAATTTGGGTGAGATAATCACAATTCTGAAACATATCTTTAGACAAATCTTCAAGAGACCCTTTACTAGCCTGTATCCATTTGAGGATAGAATATATCCTGAGAGGACACGTGGACGTCACATTCATGTTCGACAGAATTGTACTGCATGCTCTCAATGTGTCAAAGCTTGTCCAGTCGTTGCCATTACAATTGACAAGGAAGATAAGATGTATGAGAAAGATGCAGCACTCTCCTTTGACTATACCCGATGCATCTTCTGTGGTCTATGTGTTGATGCCTGCAGATTTGATGCTCTGTATCATACTCCCATAGTTGATCTATCAGAGGAAGATCGAGCAGACTTGGAGTATGGTCCTGAGAAGATGACTACTCTCGACCGGGAACCACTAAAGTGGAGAGGAAGGAGGTTCAGGTAGATGCAGGCAGTCTTCGAATTCCCATTTATGGGTGTATCACTAGCTGTACTCTTCATTGGTGGTCTTTTCATCTATCTCATGAAGAATAGATTAGAGAAGAGTTCTGGGAGGATTGCTGTTGTAATCTCTGGAATCGCTGTAGCATTGATGATTCCTCCGTTCTATCGTGTTATGCTCGAGGATCATGCATACAACATCGCAGAAGAGACCCTCCATTGGTCAAACATCCTAGGATCATTTGGACTTCGCTTGGATGGAATCGCATTCCCCATTACATTTGCTGTAGTCGTGCTAGGATTCCTATCTGTGGTCTATGCCGTTGGATACACTTCCCATGAACATAGCAAGCCAACATTCTTCGCGAATCAACTATTCTTCTTGATGGGCATGCAATGGGTTACGCTGGCAACCAACCTCATCGAATTCTTTATCGCATGGGAACTGATGCTAGTACCATCCTATTTCCTCATCCTCTTCTGGGGACTCCCTGAAACCAGAAAGAGAACCGCACTCAAGTTCTGGCTCTACACTCAGAGCGGTGCTGTCTGTATCTTAATTGGATTCGGATTGCTTTACTTCATTAGTGGCGCAACTTCTTTCGAACTCGCCGTGATTCAAAGTATGATCGCCTCCTATCTTGGAGCATCAGATTTGCTTAAGCTCATATTCATTCTACTTGCTGCTGGATTCCTAGTAAAGATGGCCGTGTTTCCGATCCATTGGTGGCTTCCACCAGTACATGCCGAGGCTCCAACTCCGATCTCTGTGCTCCTATCTGGTGCTATGATTGAGACTGGTGCATACGCCTTGGTTAGATTTGGAACGATTACATTAGGACCAGCCGCAGCTGATCTTTCAGTATACATCGCTGCAATTGGTGTCATAACCATGTTCTACGGTGGATTCATGGCATTAGTTCAGAAAGACATCAAGAGACTTCTTGCGTACTCATCAGTCAGCCAAATGGGATATGTCCTCTTTGCATTGGGAGTATTCTCTGTCTATGGTGTGTCGGGAGGTCTCTTCCATCTGATTAACCATGCGTTCTCAAAGGGACTTCTGTTTATGGCCGCAGGGACTGTTATGCATCAGACTGGCATACGGAATATCGACAAGCTGGGAGGTCTCTCTAACAAGATGCCCATTACAGCATTCATGGCTGCTATTGGGGCGATGAGCATTGCTGGTAGTCCACCGCTTTCTGGATTTGCTTCAGAATGGATGATGTTCCTCGGTGGATTCCAAGCGGCATCTCCCCCAGGCACAGGAGTCATCGTGCAACCAATGCTGCTTATCCTGTCAATACTTGCTGTATCAAGTACAATAATGAGTGCTGGCTATATGCTACGATTCCTCTGGAAAGTCTTCCTAGGACCCAATCCAGACGAGCTCGAAGAGGTAAAAGAAGGGCCAAGGTCGATGACTATACCAATGATTATCCTTGGGTTCCTCATCGTGTTCTTTGGAATCTTCCCAGGAATTGCTCTAGATATCATAGTACCCGCAGTGGACGCAATACCGAACATCATACCCTTCGAAGCTCCCATTCCCGTTCCATGAGGTGATCAAAGATGCTATTCGGCTTACCCTACTATCTTATCCTTGTAATCCCCTTAGCAGGTTCATTGCTTGTTCCAGTAGTCGGGAGATTCAGTGAGAAGCTTCGAGATTGGACACCAGCTATCTTCATGGGAATAGCGATGATACTCAGCTGGTCACTTCTCTTGGAGGTCGATCACCCAACTACAACGACATCATGGGTGTGGATTGACTATCTTGGACTGAACTTCGAGGTTCTATTAGATCCTTTATCGGTGATCATGGCAGTCCTGGCTAGCACATTGTGTTTCCTTATCTATGTCTACTCTACTGAGTACATGGCGCATGAGGGTGATCGTGACAGATTCTTCTTCCTCATGCTGGCGTTCGGTGGTGGGATGCTTACTCTGGTGTTGAGCAACAACCTACTGATCGCGTTCATTGGCTGGGAGATCATGGGCTTTTGTTCCTATGGTCTTATTGGCTTCTGGAATGACAAACGTAATCCGCCAGAGGTCGAGCCTGACCCAATCGTGTACAAGAACCCACTCCTCCAATTCGAGACCGAGGGGCAGTACAACACGCACTCCGGTACCAAGGCGTTCATCGTTACTCGTATCGGTGACGCATTCATGTTGGGTGGAATACTCCTCCTCTTTGCATTCACTGGTACCTTCTCATTCTCTGAGATGGCTGCTGATGCACAGGGCTGGTGGGCTACTATGGCAGGAATTGGAATGCTCGTTCCGACCTTCTTGCTTATCTTCATGGGCGCTATCGGAAAGTCTGGACAGGCGCCTTTACAGGTGTGGTTGCCCGAAGCCATGGCTGGACCTACGAGTGTATCAGCTCTTATTCATGCAGCTACAATGGTCAAAGCCGGTATCTACATTACTGCAAGATTCCTATTGACAATGGTTGGAGCAGCTGAAGCATCTGGCGGTGAAACACCTGAACATATTTTCATAGCTCTTCAGCTGCCAGGTGTTGAAGCAATTACATTCTTCTTCATCATTGTCGCAGTGATTGGTGCAATTACAGCATTGATGACAGCTACCATGGGTCTCGTATCAAACGAGCTCAAGCAGATTCTTGCTTTCTCAACTTTGAGCCAACTTGGATACATGATGCTTGGACTAGGAACAGCCGGTTTGATCTACTTCTATGGTCACGACTTCGAAGAAGCTTTCATGTCTAGCGTTCTTCATGTAATCTCGCATGGTGCATTCAAAGCACTTCTATTCCTTGCCTCAGGAGGGGTCATCCATGCTGTTCATACGAAATACGTCACGAAGATGGGTGGACTTGGCAAGTACATGAAGAAGACATTGATAGTCATGTGGATCGGAGTTCTTGCACTTGCTGGTATTCCTCCACTTTCTGGTTTCTGGTCGAAGGATGGTATCATCGAATGGGCATTCGACCTAATGCTTGTTGAAACTCAGATGATTGAACATGGGGCTGCAATAATCCCCGTTGGTTGGATAGTTTTCCTCTTTGCGATTCTTGCTGCTGCATGTACCATATTCTATAGTATCAGAATGATGGGCTTGACCTTCTATGGTCCAAGCGCTTACGATCACGAAGAGCATGGTTCTTCTCATTCTGAGCATTCAGAGCACTCGGACGACTCAGAGGAGCTTGATACACTTCGCGAGGAGTATGAATCGGAGGAACACCATGCTGATGAGCATCATACTACTCCACATGATCCGGGCCCAGCCATGATGATACCACTCTATATCTTAGCAGCCTTCACAATAGTAGCGATGTTCGTCTATCCCTTCGTTGAGAATATTGTGTTGGGCAGGGAACATCCACTTACATACTTCGTAGTTGAGGTCTTCGTCAATAAGCTCACTGTTGGAATTGTCCCGTTTGCCATAACAATTGGAGCATTATTACTTGGTGGTATTCCAGGATATCTATGGTATATCAAAGGTGCTGACAAACCAAACACATTCGTACCAGAGACAGGCATTCGAAGAAAGATCTACAACTTCTTCCGTCACCGCTGGTACATTAACGAGTTCTACTACTGGGTTTTGAACAAGTTCCTGAATTTCGCAGAGTGGTATAGAGTTAGGATCGACAACAACATCATCGACGGTATTGACTTCAAGTCAGCAGATGCTGCAAAGGGAATATCACGACGCGTACGATGGTTTGATGACCATATCATTGATGGATTCGCTGAGGGCGTTTCAACATATAGCGTTGGAGCATCAGAATCTGGGCAGGATGTGCAGACCGGACGTATCAATGACTATGTATCAGTTATCATCTTTGGATTCGGATTGATGATACTTGTTCTACTCATATCAATGGGGGTAATCTAGAATGCAGATAGACATAGCTCAATCAATAGCGGCTGCCCTACCTCTAGGCATTCTGCCTTTCATGTTGTTCCTACCATTGTTAGCCGCTGTTTTGGTGCTTATCCTAGGTTCAAAGCCTGCACGATTAATTGCAATGCTTATCGCACTTGTAGAGATGGCATTGTCCTTTGTGCTAGGTTTAGCGATTGATCCAGCTGTTCAGTTAGACGATCCTACCGGAGGTACATTTGGATGGCAATTTACTATTGCTCCACTGACTACAGCTGAGGATGCCCCACTTCTTCAGATACTATTAGGCGTTGATGGTCTCTCCGTTGTTATGATTATCCTTTCGAATCTTGTAGTGCTTATTGCGGCTATAAGTTCGAACCATATTCACGAATCGAAGTCTATGTACTACTCCTTCTTCCTGATGCTTCAGTCAGGACTCATTGGAGTATTCATGTCCATCGACTTATTCAGCTTCTTTGTATTCTGGGAGCTGGTTCTCATCCCAATGTTCTTTATCATTGGTAAATGGGGAGAGGAAGGTGCTCAGCATGCTGCTGTCAAGTTTGTAATCTATACACATCTTGGATCAGCAGTGATGGCAATATCCTTCTTTGTGCTATTCTTCTTGGCACCAACTCCTACATTCAACATGGTAGAGCTACGTGGTATGGGACTTTCACCTGATGTCCAGATTGGTTTCGCCTTAGCTGTCTTCATGGGTGCTGGTGTAAAGCTACCTGTATTCCCATTGCACAACTGGCTTCCTTGGGCTCATGTGAAGGCTCCAACACCTGGATCAGTTATCTTGGCTGGAATCCTTCTGAAGATGGGCGGATACGCCTTCATTCGGTTGGGTCTCTGGATGGTACCTGAGGGCTTTGCACGTTTGAGCATTCCCTTGGCACTGCTAGCTGTATTCACATGTATCTACGCAGCCTTTACTGCAATGGCACAGACAGACATGAAGTCCATGGTAGCGTACACATCAATCAACCACATGGCATGGGTACTACTTGGAGTGTCGGTTGGAGCCATGGGTATTACTAGTGCTGATCCTGTTCTTCAAGGAGCTGCGAATGTTGCTATTCAAGGTGCAATCTTCATGATGTTCTCCCATGGAACAATCATCTCTGTTATGTTTATCATGGCTGGGCAGCTGAAGTATGCAGCTGGCACTCGCGAAATTCCAAAGGTTCAAGGACTTCTTGAGAAGGCACCAAAGATGTCTTCAGTATTCATACTAGCATCTTTAGCTGCGTTCGGACTCCCAGGTTTCAGTGGTTTCATTGCCGAAGCTCTGACATTATTCGGTTCAGTTACAATCTACATCTGGGCTGGGTTGATTGGATTCGGTATCTTCATCACAGTCGGTTATCTGCTCTGGACTTTAAACAGGATGGTCTTCAGCGATCCTGATCCTGAGAAGGAGATCCATGAAGCACCGTGGAGTGATTTGATTGCACCGATTCTGATGATGATACCAGTTGTTCTACTTGGTATCTGGCCAGATCTTATTCTCGATTTCACAAGGAGTGTTGTTCTCTTCATGCTAGGAGGTACATAATGATGCTACAAACAAACGCTATTCTTGATTTCATTGAAGCTCTATTGACTCCATTGAGAGATATATTGATCCAGCTCCCAGCAGAATGGTATGGTTCAATCCCGGTCCTCACCTTGATTGCCTTTTCTATAATTGTGTTGATATTAGGCTTGAGATTCAATCCATGGATAATCAGTATCATAGGAGTAATTCTTGCTACTCTAGAAGTGGCTGCTTTAGACCCTGCTTTGTATGGATCATCATTCGGAGGCTTGTTTGTACGAGATGCTTTTGCAGACTTCTTCATCTATCTGATACTGATTGTGGCTATTATCGTGATGCTCTCTACAACTCAGTATGGTGGGGATAAGGGTCCGTACAATTTCATGTTCCTAATCTCATTTGCAGGAGCTATCTGGGTCGTTATGGCAACGGATCTTATAGCACTCTTCCTTGCATGGGAACTGATGAGCACTCCGACATACATTCTTGTAGCACTTGGTCCAGACAGAATGGCACTAGATGGAGCGACGAAATATTTCGTTATGGGTCTCGTATCTACCATGTTCATGTTGTTTGGGATTGCTCTTGTCTTTGGTGTACTAGGAACAACTGTTCTCACTGAGGTAGGAGCTGGATTAGCAGCGATTTGGCTTGAGCCAGCGACCTTGGCAACCCAGGCCTATACACTTCTCCTAGCAATGGCACTCTTTGTTATCGCATTCGGATTCAAAGTGGGAATCTTTCCAGGGTGGATGTGGGTTCCTGATACCTATGCGACTGCAGATGGAAGCGTCACAGCATATCTTGCTGGAGCGACCAAGAAGACAGGTGTAAGCGCACTTGCTAGAATCCTGATGGTCGGATTCATCGCAGCACGTTTAGAATGGTATTGGCTCATTGTTGTGGTTGCTATGCTTACTATGATGATCGGTAACTTCCTAGCTCTTGCACAGAAGGATATCATGAGAATGTTGGCATTCTCTAGTATTGCGATGATGGGCTATGTCTTTGTAGGCTTTGCTGTGAATACTGAAATTGGTATATCTTCAGCATTCTTCTTGGCATTCGTGCATGCTATAATGAAAGCTGGAGCATTTATTCTGATCTTCGCAATGTCCATTCGCCTACAGAAGCGGATCACCTATGAGGAGCTAAATGGATTGAGTCAGAGATATCCGATTGCGGCTGCCTTCTTTGCAATCATCATCATATCCCTGATGGGCATACCATTCACGGCTGGCTTTACTCCTAAGTTCCTGCTATTCCTGAGTACAGCGGAGGTTGGTCTTTGGTGGTTGGGTCTTTTCGCATTCTTGAATGTGACCTTCTCACTCGGTTACTACTTCAGAGTGATTCGATCGATGTACTTCAGACCTGCCAGTGATACAAGCACCTTCACTTTGCCTAAGATACCAATGTTGATAGTTGGAGTCTGTGCACTCTCCATGCTTGTTCTGTTCTGGGTACCTGGGCCGATAATTGAGCTTGCAAATGCCGCAGCTGCATTGCTTGTGCCTTAATGCTTGATGGGGCGTAAATGCCCCGTTCATCTATTTTTTGCATATTCAAGAAATCATCTAGTATTTAATCCCGTTTACCATACTTCTCGTAATCAACTCATGGGGAGTATGAGATGGTATATTACACTGAGAATGAAAGAATAAGAAGAGGATGGATTGGTGCGTATTACCTATTCCTCCTCTTGATTGGATTCTCGATACTTGTCGGTCCTACTGGATTCGGTCTGCCTGTTCTCTCTATTGATGGGAATAGATTGAAGCATCATGAATTGGCAACACCTTATTGGGGTGCAGATCCTGAGGATTGCATATCATGTCACCCGGACGAATATAATAATTGGTCTACTACGGCTCATGCCACACATGTCGTTGAAGCGAATGCAACGCATGTTAGGATAGGGGCCTTTCTTGAAATCAGCTATACAATATTCAATGCATCATGTTCACAATGTCATACAACAGGATGGGACGATACTGGAGGCATCCCTACCTATGATGCTCTAGGAGTGAACTGCTTCGCTTGCCACAATACTACCTCTCCCTATCTTGATTATAGCGGTAATGCCTGTGCGACCTGTCATACTGGAAGTAGTCCAGCACATCCCTACCAGTATGCACCATGGGAGAACTCAGCTCACGCGAACTCACTGACAGACCTTAGAACAAGCGGTTACGCTAGCTCTGACTGCATGCATTGCATGTCAACAGAAGGTTTCGTAGATCAGGAAGGATACTTTGATCCCGAAGGTGATTACAATCCTGTGTCCTGTCCCGCCTGTCACTCAATGCATGGCAATTGGTCCTTATCAGGGCCATACATGATCCGTGCTATGAATGCGACGCAGCTTTGTGGAAAATGTCATACAACAACTTACACAACATGGTTTGGCGGAACTCATCATCTGATGGGGTTGACATGTATTGATTGCCATGGCTATGATTTGACAGACACTCTTGATGTGGATACATACTTCCTAAACCATACCTTCGTTGTAAAGCCGGATTTGGCGTGCGGTCAGCCTAATTCCGGATGTCATGAAGATAATTTGGATTGGGTTCTTGCCCAATTGGAAGTGATTCAAGATACTTTCCAATCTCTTGCAGATGAGATTGAAATTGAAGCAACTTCTCTTAGAACTTTGATACTAGTCTACAATATCTCCGAAGAAGCCAATCACGATTTAGTAATTGAAGTGATCAATGTTATAGATGATGTTAACACAACCATTTCCACTATGAGGAACGATGGTTCGTTCGGTTTTCATGATCGTATGGGTATTTTGACAGCACTTAATGAAGCATATATTGACCTCTTGAATGCAAAGGCTTACTTCTACGAGCAATCAGGCACTGAGATATTGATAGTAACAGTAACTGAAACGAACACGATAACTGAAACAGTGACGGTTACTGAAACAGTGACGGAGTTCTTAACCACTACTGTCACTCAGATTGTTACCATGATTGTTGAGAATATGGTCCTTCTGAGCTTTAGCGCTGTTGGCGGAATTGTTATTGGAATTTTCTTTGGAATCATAGTAGCGCGCAGTCGCTAGCTTGAAAAAATGTTCGAGGAGGGAAGTCTTTTCCCTTCTCATTATCCTTTTCAAACATCTTCGTTGGTTAAAAAATGAAAGTGTACGCCATGTAAGTAATTTATGAATTTGGTTACTATTCGTAATTCATCAACTATATATCTATACATAGGCACAAATATGTATATCACCAAGTTACATGATGAAATCATATTTTTGAGCTAAATTACGAAATTCGCAAATTTTGAGCACCTTCACAATATTTAACAAACATCTTTAAATGTATCATTGTTGCGAAGTTACAATTGTAAATCCGGGAAGAACATGGAGAATCAAAAACATGGTATACTATACTGATTCACCAAGAATGAACAAGCGGATGGTTGCAGGTTATTACCTGTTCCTCTGTTTGGTCGGTTTCGCCGTTCTTCTAGGACCAACCGGTGCCCTCATTCCGATAAATATTATCGGGACTGACGGACGCTATCAGCACGAGATCGCGACACCAACAGGCACTGATCCCAGCGCTTGTTCGGGCTGCCACGCAGATCAATTTGGTAACTGGAGCCTAACAGCTCATGCTACTCATATGTCTGTGGTTAACAGTACTCACTACTCCATTGGAAGTAGATTAGTAACTCAAACTCTCTTCAACAGCAGCTGTGGTGCATGTCATAGCTCAGGATACGATCCTGACACTGACTCATTTGATAACCTTGGTATCAACTGTTTCGCATGTCACAACACAACTGCTCCATACGTGGACTATAGTGGTGAAGCTTGTGCTCCCTGTCACACAGGAAGCAGTCCAGCGCATCCCTACCAGTATGCACCATGGGAGAACTCAGCTCACGCGAACTCACTGACAGATCTTAGAACAAGTGATCATGCAGGTGCTTCCTGTATGCACTGTATGTCAACTGAAGGCTTCATTGACATGGAGGCAGAACTTGATCCCGAAGGCGACTTCAATGCTGTTTCCTGTCCAGCCTGTCATGCAGTACACGGTGAATGGTCTGATGAAGGTCCATACATGATTCGAGCAGAAAATGCAAGTGAACTATGTGCAAATTGTCACACTGGTTCAAGGCATGGTGCTTATGATACCTGGATTGGTGGTTCACACCATCTTGCAGGTCTCACATGTATTGACTGTCACGGCTACGATCTCACCAACACTTCAAACACAGACACATATTTCCTGAACCACACCTTTGTCGTCAAGCCAGATCTTGCATGTGGTCAACCCGACAATGGATGTCATGAAGACAATGAAGCATGGGCACTTGCCCAGCTAGAAACAATTCAGGAAGCATATGATGCTCTCGTCGAGGAGATACAGACAGAAGCTGATGATCTAGAAACTATTGTTCTAGCATACAATGAGACTGCTGGTGCTGATACTGAATTAGTAAGTACTGTTATGGAAGCAATTGACGGCGCAAATGCTGCAATTATGTCCACTAACGGAGATGGTTCATCAGGATTCCATGACCGTGTCGGTATTTTGGATACCCTGAATGGAGCATATGTTGACTTACTAAACGCAAAGGCATACTACTATGAGAACCTACCCGGTGAGACAACAGCTCCACCAGGTATGGACCTTCTTATTATAGCAGGTGGTGCCATTGGCGGTATCGTCATCGGTTTGATCCTAGGATTGCTCGTCGGTAGACGACGCTAAAAGGCGAAAAGACTGGAGAAACTAACGAAAGGGTGGGATGTTTATCATCCCCCTCTAGCTTTTTTTCTCCCAAAAGAGTTCTCCAGTGTATATTGGGTTCAGTCCTACGATATTTGACTAGTTTCCGGAATTTTTTACCGATTTTACATGAACCCTAAAGAAAGGTGACCTTTCAACGATGAAAAGACAACAAACAAAGATTACATTGATTATAATTGCATTGGTCTTAGGCTCACTCATTCCTCTACAGGATATCCATATCTCAAGAACGACCATTATTTCCCCAAGAACTGAATTCGATACGGCTCAAGAATACAATATCAGTACATATCTTGACTTCTCAGAGGCAACACTTGATCTGATTCTGAATATTCTGGTACGAGAATATGATGGTGGTGTCTTTCGCTCCGGTGATTACAAATGGGAGTTGATTGACTACGCTCCAAGTCTTTCGGATTTCTATTGGGTCATATCTGGTCTCTCAAAGATGTACTGGGTTTCAGTTGAAGAAGGAGCGGCGAATACAACACTCTCTGTTCTCATAAGTAGAGTGGCACTAAAGATGATTGAACTTCTCATGGATCCAGATTATCCTGGCTTCGGAGTCAACACATATTCTGTGCTTATGGCCCGAACATCCAAACGAGCAGGTGTTCAAGCATATGCCTATGAGGCACTTAGAATTGCAGAATCTGTAAATGGCAGTCTGGATTTCACAGATGCGAAGCAAAGTGCGATTACTTGCCTTACTGATATGTTATATGATTATGAGAATGGAGGATTCTACTTTTACACATTGCAGAATGGGTCTATTGATGTACCTGAAGATTTCGATGAGATTTATCCCAATGATGGGAAGAGACTGGACCATCTTGCACTAGGAGCAACTGCGTTATTTGATGCTTATGAAGAAACATCAAACACAACTCTATTGACCTTAGCTGAAGAATCCATAGCCTTCATGATGAGGTACATGGAGCAGAGACTCCAAGGAGTGTATTTCGGTTTGAAGTTAGCTGTCACCGCTAATGGAAGTGATGTGACAGTTTCTGAAGGTCGACGACCCGCAGAGGTTGTAATATCTGATATTAATGCCATCGCATTACGTGCTCTGCTAAAAGCGTACACGACGACTAGCAATACATCCTATTTGGAGTATGCGCAAGAAACCTTCGATGCCATTCTCCAACATAACTGGGATACGCAAGATGGTGGTTGGTTTGCTGAAACACTTAATGGCGAGCCTTTTGACCCTCTTGACGATGAGGATGTCAAATACTACAAATACACCGAGATTCAATTTCAGATGTCTGATGCCCTAATGCAGATGTATGAGTTGACAGGTACTACATTCTATGTCAGGATCGTCATTGATACGATTGAACTAGTCCTGAGTCATCTATGGGATAAGGCTTATGGCGGATTTGTGCAAAACGGGAATCAGGAATGGGCTTCATTCAGTGATGATTGGAAAATTCACTTTACTGCTGTACAATGTATGGCAATCTTGGGATTATACAGAATGTGGTCATACGGTCTTCCGATCATATCTTATGTTCGTATAAATCCTGGATCCCCTCGCCCATCTGATGAGATATTCATATCGTCACTTGTTCAAGATACAGATGGCATCGACTGTGTTTTCATTAATTATACAATTGTACTTGGTGAAGAAACTACCTCAGGCACGCTTGATCTGGAACCTAATTCCGAAGCTGCAGGTGTATACAATAACACCTTGGGATTCCTGAATGATTCTGCACAGGTAAGTTTCTACGTCTATGCAAATGATACCACAGGAGTTTCATTTGTTGCAGGATTATACTATTTCGTTGTTCGCGCCGATATCTGGGAACCTGCTATCCTACTAAGACAAATATATCCAGAAGAGGTGCGTGCAGGCGATGAAGTGATCCTAGAGTTTGAAACATATGAATTTCCATTGCATAGTGCATTAGTCTCATGTGTTCTCAACTGGAAGGTCAATGATGCAGCATTCACTGAAGTCAATTTGACCCTCTATGGATTTGAAGAGGATTATCTAATTTGGCGAGTAAATCTGGGCTCTTTCCAGCCTGGAGATGTTGTTTCATACTATGTTGTTGCTGTTGACGAATCTGGAAATACTGGCATCAGTGCATACTATAGATTGACAATCAAAGACCCTTCTACAAATATGACACCTATTCAAACGTGGCAGATTGTTGCGATAGTAGGATCCATCTCTCTACCAGGATTTGGATATGCATACATTCGGTCACGCAGGAAATACGCAAATGAGCAACAGAGAATCTTGAAGAAGGAAGCTAGGAAACGTGGTAGGCGAGCAAGAGGGAAAGGCCGATCTCGATCGAGGTCACAAGGAGGCGAGTAAATGGATATAGGAACGATTCTTCTAATCGTCACTGTCCTGATTGGAGTAGTTGACGTTGTAGTGTTACTTGTGGGCCCTCGATTGAGGGATTATGAAACAATCTCATATCGACTGAGTATCGTGGGTTGGCTAACTTCCGTTGGAGCTGTACTATGGATGTTGGTACTTCTATACACCAATCAGTACCAATACGAGTATGTGTGGCAGGTCACTTCAAATGATTCTGATTTCTTCCTCAAGCTATCTGGTCTTTGGGCAGGACAATCAGGTTCTTTGTTATTCTGGACTTTTCTCTCTTTCACACTATACTTCTTCTACCGATTTGTAACAAATGGGTACGAGGATGATGTGGTTGTGTACCGAGCCTCCATTATCATGGTTGTTCAGGCTGTATTGATAGCAATCAATGCAATCCTGTCTGATCCCTTCAGATTGGTCCCCGGAACTCCAACTGAGGATGGTCTTGGACTGAATCCCCTTCTCCGTACCTTTTGGAATGTAATTCATCCTCCCATAGTATTCATTGCATATGCCCTAATACTTGTGCCATTCTCGATTAAGCTAGCAGGATATACTATTCGTTCAGAAGATAGAAATACAGATCAAATACCAGTGCTCCAATCACTCTCTAGCTATATTACTTTGCTTTCTTGGATCTTCCTGTCGATTGGTATAGTTATAGGAGGGTACTGGGCGTATATAGTTCTGGGCTGGGGTGGCTATTGGGCATGGGATCCTGTAGAAACAACTTCTCTGATACCTTGGCTCCTATTGACTGGATATTATCATGCAAAGCCAATATTTCGAAAGAATGATGTGCTTAGAGACTCGTTCCTTGTCTTTGCATACATCACGGTGTTATTTGCTACCTGGGTTACGAGAAGCGGAGTTCTCAGCTCAGTGCATGGTTTTGAAACGACTATTGTGAGTTGGACAATGATGGCAACTGTTTTGGTGAACTTCATTGTTGCTACCTTACTAACAATTTGGGCTGGATATCGTGATATTGAAGACGAAGAGGAAACTGAACAGGAGCACGAAGGATTCTCCTTATCGAATTATGTAGATTTCTCCAACTTGCGGAACCTGTCTATTAAAATCGCTCTACTCGGACTTCTTGTTATCACCGCAGTATCAGTGATAGGAGTTCTCCTACCTGCTATCCTCAATCTTCAGATTGTGTTGACTGGAGGTGTGTTGGATGATATGGTTTCAATAGGAGCTGATTTCTTCTGGCTAGGATTCTATGGTGGATCTTTCTTCCTCTTGACATCTGCCTTCTATTGTATGGAAACTTCGGCCATCACGACGAAGATTCGAAACATCCTTCTGATCCTTTTAATTGCAGTCGGAGGCATACTTGGACTTGCATCCCTCCAAATGGGATTAGCCCTCCCTACAAGCTTCTGGGTACCCAATCTACTTGTTCCACTAGCAGTTGGAGCATTAGCCTATATTATTGTAGTCTTTGTTCGAACGATGGCTGGAAAAGAGAAGGGGGTCTTCACCATGAGGAAGATGGGACGTGTAATGCTTCATCTTGGGATGGTTATGCTTGTACTAGGAGTTCTCATGAGTGAGAATGTCGTGTATGAATCTAATCTGGGATTCATGGAAAATGATATCGCAGAAGTTGCTGATGGAATCTGGGTTCAAGTCACTCAGATTAATCTCGTGTATTGGCATGGAAACACCGACTTTGAGATTCGAGTAACAGTCGCTGTGATAGAAGGCAATAATATCGTTGGTATTGGGATTTCTTCTATCAAAGGGTATCCGCAGTGGGGTTCAGTTGCACACAATGTGTATCTGCAATCCGGTATACTAAGAGATGTCTTCATAGCAGTGACAGGGTTCACACAAACATTACCAAATGTGTATACAGTATCATTACACATCAAGGTGCTCCCTGTAGTATCCTTTGTTTGGGGTGGATCTTTCTTCATGGTAGCTGCCATGCTTCCTATGGTTGGCATAGAGTTCTCAGGTCTTAGAAAGGCCATGAAAGGTAAAGAACAAGACCTCTATGGCGACGAAGAAGTCGCATACATCTCGGAAGAATCTCAAGAACCAACTCAATAACTGTCTTAGGGATGATGTTCCTTTTCGGACATCATCCCGATATTTCTTGTTTATTTTGGAAAGTTGATTACGAATAGCAATTTTCTATCCCAATATTGGTTACATGGTGTACAAAAACCTAACATTCAAGTGCAGGTTTGTTTAGCTTTCATGCGTTCATTAAGAAGGTTGAGCTGAATGGTAGATATCCTAGGCATCTCTGGTAGTCCTCGTTCAGGTGGCAATACAACGATTCTCGTGCAAAGAGCTCTTGATACTGCACAAGATGCAGGTGCGAAGGTTAAGCTCATAGAGCTTGGAGATCGAAGGATTGAGGTTTGTGATCATCTCGGAAAATGCTATGAGCTTGGAGAGTGCATAATCGAGGACGACCTCAATAATATTGCATTAGCGATGAGGAATTCAGACGGTATTATTCTAGGAAGCCCTGCGTACACTGCTTCCGTGCCAGGATTAATGAAGAATCTCTTAGATCGAACAGGGAGGTTTGTGAATCTTAGAGGAAAGGTAGGTGCTCCATTAGTGGTAGGGCGTCGGTCAGGAATGACCTTAGTAGTCTTAGAATTAATGTTCTTTATGTATGTAAAAGAGATGATTTTAGTAGGAAGTCCCAACTGGCCGGTTGGCTTTTCTCTACATCCTGGTGATGTGCTGGGTGATACCGAGGCGATGAAGGCAGCTGAACTCGCAGGTGCACGAGTGGTTGAAATGGCTTTCAAACTCAAAGAAAATCCAGTTTCGTGGAAGGAAGAACTCCCACACGGTGAATATAGACCTGGATTTGGCGATGATTGGAGATAGATAGAAAATCCAAGATTGAGTCAAGGTCATGACCTTGACTCGTCTTTTTCTAAGTTGTTGTAGTTGAATTAGCTTCATATTTGCTAGGACACTGTGCAAGTAATTCCTCTGCGATAATGAGGCTTGATGATTGAAGCTCACCAATCGCTACAAGGTCCTGATCTTCTTGAAGATTTGGGACTTCACCTGTGACCAGAACGGTAATTGTGTATTCATCTCCGTACATCTGGAGGGTAACATTTGTTGAGGTGATTGTCAAAGATCCTGTTACATATTTTCCTTTGACCTGAATCCTTTGATGCATGTAGGCATCAGGATTCTGTACAACGGCATCTACACTCAGGTATGGATCTACAAAAAGATTCATCATACTATAAGCAAGGAATCCCACAGATACAACAACAATTACAGCAATTACTAATGCCTTTGTCTTCTGTTTCATGGAATTCACTCCTGGTCTTGTGTTTGGATGAGTCGCTTCACCGTATTTTCTACCTTCATCATTTTCATAAGAAGATAGAACAGGAAGAGAATAATCCCTCCCCAGAGTATTATTGCGACTGTAAATAATTCTGGTTGTTGCATGTTACCAACTCCTAGTCATTCGATATTCCATAAGCTTCTCTGCAGCTGTGTCAACTCTATAGGTCAAATCAAGTAGTACGAAGTATACAAGTATGATTGCTATCATAGCGACCATCAATGTCATCCCGTGTTCAAATCCCATTTGCAAACCTCCCGGTGTAATAACAATTGGATGTAGAGTATTCCAAATGTGGATTGACAGATAGCTAAGAACTACTGCTGGGAAAGCTACAATGCTAAAGATAGAACCATATTGAGCTCTGACTTCTCTATCATTAACAGACGCACGATACACAAGTAGACATGCATAGGCGATCCATAGAATCAATGTAGTTGTTTCTCGAGGATCCCAATTCCAAGGCACTCCCCAAGTAACATCTGCCCATTGCATTCCACTAAGCAATGTTATCGTGGTGAATAACAAGCCCAACTTTATGGATGAGCCGCCCAACACATCGTATTTGATATCTTGTTTCCACAGGTACATGACTCCACAGAATAGAGTAATCCCGAAGGCCATGTAGGCAGTCAACGCAGGTGCTACATGCTGGAAGAAAATCCTGATAGATTCACCTAGTGTTGCTTCTGGAGGTGCATATATCCACGTCATGTAGATGTAGAGTGCACCAATTATCGCGGTGACTAGGTACAGGATGATTCGTGGCAGTTTCACAGAGTCACTTCCGTTTGAATGTCCAGTTTGTCAAGGCTACAAATATGAAGCTTTCGCTCAAATATAATTTCATGATGTTAACGCATATTGAAAGATAGCTGCTGAAATGGTTACCATTGCTATAAGATGCACAGCTAATAGTTGCAATAAGTAACTCAGTGCGATAATTCCAGGTCCTATTACGAGACCTCTCGTCAATTCTACAAGTAATATTAGTGCAGAAGTTGCAGTTGGAAAGTATACAAGAGGGAAAATGGTCGCTTTAGATTCTGAAGGCATTGTAAGAGCCGAGGCCATTGAACCTACAGCAGCTAGGTCAAGGGTTCCTATGATGAATGTGGCGAAGAAAAGAGGATTCGCTATATCGAACGAGAATCCAAACAATACCATCATCATAGGGATGAGAAATACTTCTACAGCTCCCATGATGAAGAAACCATAGATGACTTTTCCCAAGTACACGGCCCATGCAGGAATAGGAGCTATAGAAATTCCCCTTAAGGTTCCTGTTTCTACTTCTGATAAGAAGACGGGCGCGAATCCAAACATGCCTGTTAGAAAGATGATGACCCACACCATAGCGCTGCCAATCTCAGGATCAACATCTCCTCCCATACCAAAGGCAAGTGCTAGTACAGCTATTAATGCGAACAGGAACATTGCGAATACCTCAAAGGGTTTCCTGAACTGTGTGAGAATGTCTTTCTTTGCTATGGTCAGTGCTGCTCCAATTGCTGATGTCATTTTCTCACCTCATAGTTTTCCATCGAATTCAGAGATATCCCCTTGTCCTGCAATCTCTCCTTTCCTTAGAGTGATGAAAGAATCACTGATTTGCCGACCAAGGTTTATGTTATGCGTTGTTAGAATTGCTGTTTTCTGTTCGCGTGCCTGCATGAGATACTCTGTGAAGATTTCTGTCGATTCAATATCAAGACCTGCATAAGGCTCATCAAGAAGCAACAGGTCCGGATTATGCAAGACAGTTCTGATTATATCAAATCTTTTCCGAAGTCCTGTAGAGAGATTCTTTGTGGGCTCATCAAGCCAAGAACGAACTCCGAATTGTGAAGAGAGGTCCTCAGCCCTTCCTTCTATCTCGTCAGAATGCATTCCATAAAGCTTGCCAAAGAAGTGTAGATTCTCTCTACCCGATAGCTCCGGATAGAGAAGAGGTTTGTCACCGATTAGACCAAGTCCCTTTCGAATCTCTAAAGGTGATTCTTCTGGGTCGTATCCAAATACTGTGATTGAACCTCCATGAGGTCGGAGAAGAGTCGCGATGATTCGCATGAGAGTTGTTTTTCCAGCACCATTAGCCCCGAAGAGTGCGTGTATGCCTCCAGCATTTATCTCAAAAGAGATTTTCTTGAGCGCTACACGATACCCGTATCGTCGAGTGAGATATTTGGCTTCAACAACTGTTCCGCTCATACTATCACCTAGTGGTCGAAGTGAATTGTCTATCAAGTCTTCTTTTTAGTGTGACGGGTGGCCTCAGAGAGGCCACTTACACTAATGGAATATCTTTCTACCGAGTCGCAAGAAAGGTCTTCCCATTGTAAGCATGAATGTAATGGGAATGTAGTTAATGACCTCTAAAGCTGCAACTCCGACGACAAGACCCAATCCAAATGCGAAAATCGCTCCAGCTAGATCAGTTACTGCAAGCCAACCCAAACCATATGCTGCTAGGATATCACTGAACCAAAGCCCAGCAATCCACAGAACGATAGGAACTGCAATACTAGCTACGAACATTACAAGGTAATTGAATCTCATAGAAAGTTGTAGTGGTCCTGGAAACACCTTATTTGGATTCATGACTCCCTTCGGATCTGTCTTCTTCTTTAGGCGAGCCATTCCAGCATATTCGGGTTTTCCATAGAAGTTTCTAGAATGTGCAACATTCCACATTCCGATAGAATATGCTCTCCCTTTATCTTTCAGTCCCAATTCGATGAAATCGAGAGATCTATACCAGCCCATTAGGAATGATATTTTCTTCCTCTCATCATCAAGGAACCATGCAAGTACAGCAACTTCTCCTTGGTCAGTGACTGCACCTTCTAGTGCATATTGCTCACCCTTGAAGTGCTTATCGACTCTCTCAATAAAGGACTGCATATTCTTCAAAGGTACATATACTTCTGAAGGAGCTAAACTTGGACCTAATCGCTTGATTCTCATCGGATAGAATCTTTCTGCCCATTCATGATGCGCAGCTTCCTCAGGCTCAATTTGACCAAAGTTATCTTTGATGATTTTTCTAAAGAGATGCTCTTCCGAAGCGAGCTCTTGTGGCGGTCCTTCGAAAGCGCAAAGGAACACCCACGGATATGTTGAGTGCGTCGCCATATCAACATCGGAAAGCATCTTGTTGAATCCCTCAGTAATGAAATGAAGATAGAATGGATGTGTTTCATTCATCAGATCTTGCATTGCCCAAATCATCTGCTCCTTTGTGCGAAATGAAGCAGCAAATGGTTTGATCTCATGAAGAGGCATTACCTTGAGAACGACCTTTGTGATAACACCTAATGTACCGTTGCTATCAATTAAGAATGAGGTAAGGTCCAAATTCTTCTCTCCAATCTCACCAAGGGCCCAAACATATTCATCTGCCTCAGGGAAATACCTGTAATCCTGCTTAACGTAGTCATCAATGAAGTCATCAGGTGGATTACTTGTCCGAATAATCCTTCCATCAGGCAGAACTACTTCTAGGTCAACGACCTGTTCTTTAACTCCGCCATATTTGGTGCTCCCGATGCCAGTACCTCCTGCTGCTACCCATCCGCCAACTGTACTTGAAGGAGCACTTGACGGATATGCTCTAACAGAAAGTCCTTCATCTTCTAGGTCTTCTAGGAGCTTACCCCAGATGATGCCAGCACCAACCTCGATTGTCATGTTGTCCTTGTCAATATTGTATATCTCGTTCATTCTGGTCATTTCTATAGCTACACCAGCTTTGGTTGGTAATGCACCACCGTACCCACTGGTTCCATGTCCACGCGGGATTACAGGTATCTTGTTTTTGAGACAGTATTTCAGTAGATTCGATACAATTTCTGAAGTCATTGGTTGTGCAACAGCATCAACCTTTGTCTTCAAAATGTCATTCACTAGACCGGGCAAGGCACCAACATCGTGAGAATATAGCTTTCTCATATATTCTTCAGAGGAGAAGAAATCTTCACCTACGATGTCTGCAAGCTCTTGTAGTTGTTTCGCTCGTAACATATAGATCACCTAACCCAACCTAAGTGCCTCAGCTACAATCTGAGTGAGGTCTTTGAATTCAAGCTCTGATTTTCTTTGTTCAATGCCATCCATGAATGACATCATGCATGATGGACATTCACTAACGAGAGTCGTCGCTCCAGTTTTTTCAGCAGCCTCAACTCGTCGTGCTGAAACGCGGACTGACATCAAAGGATTAGTTCCTTTCAGTAGTCCACCTCCACCACAACAATCTGCTTTGTTACGAGTATGCTTCATCTCTCGCAATTCAAGTCCAGGTATCGCATTAAGTACTTCACGTGACTCATCATAGATGCCTTGATGACGTCCAAGTTCACAAGGGTCATGCCAAGTAATAACATGATTATATTCTTGTGCGAATTTCAGCTTGCCCTCCCGGAGCATCTTAGCTAGGAATTGAGAGAAAGGCAGGAACTCAATACCCTTTGTAGAGTCTTCTCCCAAAAGATGAGGATATTCCTCATTGAAAGCTCGATGACATCCTGGACAGTTGAAGACTACCGTCTTAACGCCCAATTCCTTTAATTTATCAAGATGGTGTTGAGCGAGAGTCTTTGCCTTCTCCCATTCTCCACCAACGAAGTATGGATTTCCACAGCAATACTCCTCTTCTCCAAGAACAGTATAGTCAATTCCGAGATGGTCAAGTATCTTTGCTGTATTCTCTCCAATAGGTGCAAGAGTTCCCTTGAATGAGATATTACAACCAGCAAAGTATGCAACTTCTGCCTTCTGGCCAATCTTGTCCTCTACAAGATCATCAACCATGTCCGCCCAAAGAGTCCTATCCTCTTGGTCAAGGTCCATTATGTTCTTGCTTCCTTGAATAGAGTTGTCAAGGAATTTCACGATTTCTGGCCAGTGACCAACTTCGTTTATTTCCTGACGTATCTTTTGCCAGAATGAGAGGAGTGGGATATTTGTCTGGCAGATCTCTTGACAAGCTCCGCAAAGTGTGCATTTGAAGATTCGATCTGCAAAGTCCTCCGGGATCGGCTCATTATTCAAGATCAGCTCCCGTAGTTGGTATAATTTTCCTCGCGGAGATTGTGAATCCCATAGGGTATCGTTGTATGCTGGACATACAAAGGTGCAGAATCCACATCTTGCACAAACCAGCGGCTCAACATCAAGAGCCGCTTTCCTTAATTTTTCAAATGATTTGGTTCCCATGGTGATCCTCCTCTTATGGCCATGGTAGTCCTAACCAATCAAGTAATGGCTCCATGATTGATGTATTGTATACTGCGATGCCGCCCATAGCTCCCATCAATATCATGAGAGCACCACCAACTACTACAAGAATACCATAGATGAGGAATCCTGAAGTGGTATCCCAGACTTTATCGCCTAATTTCGCTCTCACAATAACCAGGAAGACATAGATTTGTGTGGTTATAGCTGAGAAGAGTATCTTGAATCTCATATAGGGGTCAAGGACCAATGCTTCCATCGGCCAGTCGAGAAAGCCTGTCGCCATTGCCGCAACTAGACCTAACAGACCGATGATGTTGCCCCAGAAGATGAAGATGTCAAACTCATGGAATATCCTTGACATTCTTGTTCCAGGTGTCCTGATAGCATCTCTAAATACTAAGCGAAGAATCAAGCTTACAAGTCCAAGTGCTGCGCCTGCTGCAAGTATGCCTGTGTGGAAGTGTACAAAAACTGGATGTAATGCCATTTCTAACCACCTACCTCTCTGTCCTCTTGCACATCACAACGCCAAAGATTAGCAATAATATCGCTACAATTGGATTGAGTGTGTACATTAAGAAGGTCCAAAGTTCAACTCTCGCCTGTTCGGGATCGACTGTGGGTGTTGTCGTTGTTGGAGGAGTGAAGGTCGTGTTCTCTGCAACATCGACTGTCACTTCTGTGTTTGCTGACAACTCACCGCCAGCTGCGACCCACACTTTGATTGTGAAGGTACCATCTGCGATGGGTGTTACTGTTATCTCTGTAGTGATCTCTCCTTCATTCGAATTTGAATCACCTGTCCCATCATCTTCTACTTCCGTGATGGAGAATATGAACTGATCATTATTTTCCCAGGCACTAACAATTTTCAAATGCTCTGCTCCGTTTTCAGCGTCAAATACAAGTGTAAATGGAACGCCTACTGTAGCATCAACTGTGCCTGTTGCATTTGATGAAAGGGTTAACACGCTTTGATTTGTATGGCAGTCACCGCACTCTGTATTGCTAGTTGGAAATCCGAGTGCCTGTGTTCCGCCTGCAACAATTATTGCCATAAAGCAAGTTACAAGTAATAACTTCTTGACAAGCTTTGGTTTCAACTTGGGAACTCCTATGCATTATTCATTTAGTTATCTTCACAAAATAGTGAGCGATAACACGTTTTTGCTTTCAGCTTGGAATTATGTTTGGGTATTTTAGTGTGTTGGTACAGAAATATTGTAATCTACCAGCGAAGGAGTCGTCGAATTGTACGTATCATAGGGATACCAAGCTGTAAGGCCATTTGTATTGTAAGGAACCTAATGATGAGCAAGCCGATAAACCCTCCGATGAATGAGAACAAGACAGCTGGGGGTAGTGCTAAATTGGAATTCCATAGAATCTCGTATAGGAATCCCAATCCCGGTAGAAGGGGTGCGACGAATTGAGCAGCAAGCGATCCTGCATAGCCCAGTCCAAATCCAAAGGCAAGGGATTCCTTCTTTGCAACAACCCTTCCACCAAAGACTTTCACTGGATTCATCAAGTTCTTTGGATCAATCCTTTTCTTGACCTTTCTCAGAATTGCCTTCCTCTTCTTGCCATAGAACTCGTTGCCAAAAGGGACATTCCAAAGAGCTACTGCATATGGTTTACCTTCATACTTGGCCGCTGCTGTAGCGACATCAAACGATCTATGCCAGCCCAATGCATAGGCGAATTTCTTCCTTTCGTCATCCAGAATCCATACCAAGAATGAAGTCACATCACCATTTCCAACTGTACCTTCAATTGCTATTGAATCCATTCCAATAGATTCTGTTATCTTCCTGTACAAACTCGACAGATGTTTGATGGGAATTAGAACTTCCGCAGGAACCAGACTTGGTCCTAGAGTCTTAATTCTCAGAGGATACAATCTTTCATCCCAATGATACTCTGCTCGTTTATCGCCTGTCATCCATCCGTTATGAGATTCAACAATCGTCTTCATTTTCTCAAGATCTTCATCAAGCTGGTAGAATGTATCTAGGAACGCACCAGTTAGAATGAATTTTCCATACTCATCAATTGAACTCCTTGGTGAGAATCTCTTCGTTGTATAAGAGTCTGTTATGAATCGTAAATAATAGGGATTGCATTCCTTTTGAATCTCCAAAATCGCTGATGAAAGACTCTCGGGATCATCGAAAATTGCAGCAACCGGTCTGAGAACTAATTTAGGAATGACCCGGAGCGTGATTCTTGAGATGATTCCAAAAGTTCCAAATAGACCAAGGAACAAATCAAGAGGACTTGGTCTGTCTGTTTCAGGGATTTCATCTAGAATCTTCTGCAAGTATGAATTTCCGTCATCAGCTTCTCCCTCATTGCCATCTTTTCCTCGCAAAGTGAATTCTCCGATTCTGACCAACATCCCGTTGGGAAGAACTGCCTCTAATCCAGCAACTTGTGTCCGAATATCACCATACCTTGCTGAACCGATACCTAGACCACCACTTGCAGCAAAACCCCCAATTGTAGCAGCTGAAGCACTTGAGGGATAGACAGGAAGCGTCATACCTATCTGATCCAGAAATACTAGTAGTTCTTTCCAAGTCATACCAGCTTCTACAGTAACAAGTAGATTATACTCGTCCAAATGAACGAAATTTGACATATGCAATGTGCTAACACAAATGCCTCCACGAGCTGGTAATGCTCCACCCCATCCTGAAGTTCCACTACCTCTTGGAACGATGGGAAGACCATGCTTGCAAGCATATTTCACTAGCTGCATTAAAGACTTGATAGTTTGAGGTTGCACAACCATTTTGAATTCGTTGTTGATTATTTGAAAAGCTAAGTTTGGAAGAGCTGCAATATCACGAGAATAGAGCCTTCGCGTTTCATCATGGATCGAGACGTTATCTGCACCAATGATATCTTCGATATCCTGAATGCGATGTTTCATCCATCTTCCTCCTTGGGATTTTTGTCTAGTGATTCTGCAATTAGTTGAGTTATATCCTGGACTCTCAAGGAGTACTGCATAGTCTGTGTGGCTGTTTCCAATGCTTGAACACATCTGGGGCATTCCGTTATCAAACGGGAAGCTGGTGTCACTGATGCATCTCGTAATCGCATCTCTGCAATCTGAGATGAGAGAAGCGGATCTGCGATATTTAGCATTCCATGCCATCCGCAACATCTGGTTTCCTTTCCAGAATGAGCCATCTCGACTTTGTAAACACCTGGAATCCTGTCAATCAATTCTCTAGGTTGATTGTAGATATTTAATCTACGAGCTGAAATACATGGGTCATGATATGTAACTGTGACTAATTGCTGTTCTTTAAACTGCAGCAAATTCTTCTCATCTAGAGAACGAATGTATTGTGATGAAGTCATTAGCTTGAATTTCCGAGTGATAGGCTCCCCTAATATACCAGAATAGGTCGTGTACCAAGTACTAATGCATGAAGGACAGCTGAAGACGACTTCCTCTACATTGAGTTCTTCCAACAATGAGATGTTCTTTTCTGCGATGAGTGGAGCATTACCTTTGTCTCCTCCCCACAATAATGGTGCTCCACAACACACCTCTTTTTTGCCAAGAAGTGTATAGTCAACATTCGCATGCTCGAGTATTTCTATCATGGATCGAGCTATACCTCCCAGTTGTGGTTTTAGAGAAACATCACAACCAAGAATATACGCTGTTTTAGCTGATGCCTCAATCCTATCAGAGATGTCGATGTCTAAATCTTCCTTCCATTCCATCCTTGCGGATGATCCCATAGAAAATGGATCTCCGTATCTCAAGACAGACTTGCATGCAAATGCAACTGATGCAGGTATAATTCCTTTTTCCCATGCCTCTGCTCTAGCCTGTTCCCAGAATCTATCCAGCGCAAGACTAGTGGTGCAAACCTGTGCACAATATTCACACAACGAACACATGAAGAGCTTTCGAACGTATTCTTCATCTAACTCGGCTTTACCTTCCATAATATCTTTAGTAATCTGAAGTCTTCCTCTAGGTCCGTATGATTCCCACTTTAGCTGCCTGAAAGTTGGACATACCATTGTGCAGTTCCCACAAGATGCACAGATGTATGGATCTTCCCCATGACCCATTTCATCGATAATTCTAAGACGTGACATTTCACAACCTCTGAGAAACTGACATTATACAAAATAAAGGAAAGATGTCAGCATCTCTATCTGAGTAGCTGACATTCTTAGTGTTTTGGTCTTCAGGCAAAATCCTGAGTCATCTCTTTAGCACACGCAATTCCAGATTTAGATGCTGCTTCCATTGATGCATAATATTTGCCACAATTAGCAAATGAACCAGCAACATAGAGTCCTTCAATGCCTGTCCTGTTTGTGTTTAGTCTCTGCTCCATTATCCCCGGAGGTTGTGACAGAACAGATCGCCATATCTTCCAGCTCTTCTTCCAAGTGACTTTCTCTTCAATGCCTGGAACAAGTTCTTTCAATTCATCCAAAATGACTGCAGTAGCTTCATCATTCTCCATCTTAAGCAACTCCTTATCGATGGATGTCACAGTCAGAAGTGATTCGCCAATTGGTGCAAGCACACCTGAAACTCGCTTTGCCTCAGCGATGATGTGAATCTTCTTACCAGGAATGAATCCACCTACATTGAAATCTAGTACTCTTGAGGATAGACCAAAGTAAGCAACTACTGAAGGTCTGTAGCTGAATTTCCTTACGGCAGTAGTGAAATCATTTGGTAGTTGGTTCATATCCACAAAGTTTGGTAAGAGGTCTATTGGTGTGGTGACAACTGCAGCATCAGTTTCTACGTAATGCTCTTTGCCATCTTGAGTGTATTCAATGCCCTTGACCTTCTGATCTTCAATGACTATCTTCTTGACGTCACAATTGACTTTTGGTTCGATTGCAAAGTTCCTCGCTTGTAGCATGAGAGTATATGGTACACTTCCTAGTCCGCCTCGTTCTGGATACATAGCCTTGAATCCATCTTCGTAGGCAAATCTCATCTGTTCTGAATAGAGGTATTGACCTGCAGAAACTTCTGTTGGGTCCATGAAAGTTACTGTGCGAATGAGCGGATCATAGAAATTGGCGAGAATGTCATGAGGTACCTTTTCCTCTGCATATTCAGCAAAAGTCATTTTATCAAGTTCGAGAAAATCATCTTCTGTTCTTTTTAGATTGTCCTTAACAAGACCTCCTAACTTTTGCCTGTCTCCTATACTCAAGAGATTGAACCGTGCTTGGTCAATGATTGATTGAGTGAGTAAATATCTCTCTCCACCTTTAAGCCAAACTGCACCCTCTCCAACTGTGGTCATCCTGATTCCGCTTCTTTCAAGGATTGGAATTAGGGATTTGAATCCGCCTACAAAGAAGTGCAAGCCTTGATCGAAGACATATCCAGATTCCGTAAACGATCTAGCTCTGCCCCCTACAGTAGGTTCCTTTTCAAGGATCTGGCATCGGGCTTTCAATCCCTTTAACTCAAGGGCACATGAGAAGCCAGCAATACCTGCTCCAACAATTACAACGCGTGTTCCTTTCTTCTCGCTCATTCGTAATACCTCGTTTTCAATTGTTCCATTAATCTATTCACTCCTTAACCAATGAAGATTGTGCTAGATCAAGGATCAGCTCATCAAGCTGAATGACCTCAAGGTCTGTTTCTCGAGCACAATAGCTCAAGTTCTTGAAGCATGAAACACAGGTTGTTATTAAACCATCAACACCAAGTTCCACTGCTTCTGCTACTCTTTTCCTTCCTATAGATTCAGAAAGATCTGGATCTATAACACTTACAAAACCACCACAACAATTCGAATTCTCGCGATTATTTGCCATCTCAACAAACTCAAGTCCTGGAATTGCTGTGATGATATCGCGGGGTGCCTGATATATTCCCAATGCTCTACCCAGATGGCATGAATCATGAAATGTATATCTTCCTTCTAGGGCCTTGAATGTGAGGACACCATTCCTTGCCATATCTGCAAGGACTTCAACAGTGTGATGGATTTTGATATCGAAGTTTTCTATATGATGAGCATAATGCTCTGCAAGCGTCCCAAAGCATCCACCACATCCAGTGATGATATGGTCTACGCCTGCTTTCTTGAACATCTCATAGTTCTTCTTGATAATCGCATCGAATCCCTTATCGTCTCCTGCCCAATAATTCATGAGCCCACAGCAGACTTCACTGGGAATATATCCAACATTGATTTTTAGCTTCTGCATCATATCCGCAACCATTTCAGGTTGGTCGGGATACCAATAGGAGCCCATACATCCAGAGAAGATAGCAGTGTTCGACTCTTCAGGTAATTCTAGGTCTTCTGCCCAGACTGTCCTTTCTTCGGCTTCATAGCCAACAAAGGGTGTACCTTCCTTGGCAAGCCAATCTAGGACCTTTGTCAATCCTTCTGATCGAACGCCGCCTGTGTTTATCATGGCTGCTTTGGCATCATGCCAATATGTCGTGACCGGCACACCTGCAGGACATACTGCTTCACATCTTCTGCAATCTGCACAATAAAGCCTATCAAGAAGCTCTTGTGGTGGTCTAGTGAGCATCTTTTCGCCGTATGCTCTGAGAGCTCTCAACTTACCACCTGGGCTGTCAAGCTCTGATCCGAGTTCTCGGTACATCGGACAGAAGTCTCGGCAGTAGTTGCATGAACCACAAGCTCGAAGGCTATCCATATTTAGATCTACTTTCACTTCTTTCACCTCGCAACAAACTTGGCAAGTCTTCTAAAAGCGGCTGCCAACCCGAACAGAACATTGATTCTTCCGTATGAGGTCATACATGAAGTGACTCTGTCAGGATTCATGATATTACTTGGGTCCAATCTTGCCTTGGCTTCTTTCATTTGATCAAGTCGCTGGCGATAGGCTTTCTTCATGTAGATTGAATTCTGTAAGCCAATGGTATATGGACCACCTCCATGTCTTATTGCTCTCTTCATCATTTTATGGAGGATTCCCTTGCTCGATATGAATTCGAGATATCTATCTGGATTTAGCATAGCTAGTAGTTCCAATCGCATCATGGAATTACCACCCAGCATACCATACCAAAGTGAGGGATTCTTGTGAGTCTTCTTTGTCTTCTCAAAAGCAGTTAGAATATCGTAGACTCTATCCACCTCGACCCATAGCTCCTGAAACATGAGCGTGTGGGTATGCTCCTTTGGATTGAATTCACAATCGTATCGTAATTCCCATTCTTTAGAAGCATATGTGTCACCGGCTGATGCTCCACCGCTTTCTGAAACAATCTCAGATATCTCTGTCATTGGAGCTGCAACAGTATCTTCGATGTATGTGACGGTCAGAACATACCGTCCTTTCTCAAGTGGATTGCTATAGCTTTGGAATTTCTCATCTGCAATCTTAAGATAAAGTGGTTTGGTTTCAAGTTTTGAGATTTGGACCATCGCATTGCATACTTGCTCCAGGTACGCAAATCCAAAGGACATAGTTCTTACAGTTACTGGACTCGGTCTGATTCTCAACTTTGCTTCGACAATGACTCCAAGTATGCCATAAGACCCATTATATAATTCGATATCTTTACCTTGATCAATCTCTAATCTACCGTCTGGAAGAATGACCTTGATCTCTTCTAGATTATCAAGTAGTGTCCCATAGTAAGGTGTACCGACTCCTGCTTTCCCTCCACAGCCAATCCAACCTCCAATGACTGCAGATTTTGCACTGGTTGGATAGATACCTAGTTCCAAGCCTTTCTTTAGGAGTTCAGTTTCAAGCTGCATGAAGGTGACTCCTGGCTCAACGCGAACAAACATCTCATTTTCAGATTTGTCAGAAATCTCCAAAATCCTATTCATCCGCTTGATATCTAGTGATATCCCTCCCCTTGAAGGGCTTGATGAACCCAAGCAACTTGAGGCTCCACCTCTTGGAATTACTGGCATTTTGTGAGAGCTTGCTATAGCTATAACATCCTTCACTTGTTGAACATTATCAACACGAACGACATAGTCCGCAAGATATCGGCGCTTCCATCTATAATGAAATTGAGGGAGTGCAGATGGATCACCACTATATACGATTCTTTCAAGCTCAGTATTTGAGACGTTTTTCTCTCCAACTACTTCTATTAGCTTTCTCAGGATCTCATCGCCCAATTTTTCGGGTTCTTCCACAGTAACTGGTTCTTCTGTCTTAGTTTCTGTTTCTGTCATTTGATCACATCCTGAAGTATAATCCTAGGTACATTCCCGAGAATCCAAGAATAGTCCAGATCACCACCGCTGGTAAACCAAAGTTGCATGTTTTCCATCCTCCCAAATGAGTGATCATCGCTAGAGTACCAAGGACCATGCTAATGATTCCCAACCATATGTGCCAGGAATGAACAAACAACGTGATATTGCTAGGATTCAGGAGATACTGGAAATCCATAGCTGTGAATATAGATGGATCTTCAAAGAATAGCCAGCATACATTGATTGATGTTAGAATGTAAGCTAAACCCAACATTATACCATGGATTTTAGTGAATCTCTCTTCATCATAGTATTCCAAGGCCGTTCCAATATATGCTAGTACAAGTGCTGGTGCTCCTAATAACCATCCGTAATGTAATTGAGGCATGGGCACTGGTGGAGGAAGTGGAATATCTCCAACAGTATAATCTAGTTCCCATGATACCGTTTCATCACCATTATCATTGCCTGCCACAACACGATAGATCACGTATGTATCATCCGGCTGTCCAGGTATTTCTCCGTGATACAATCCACTATCCAGTGTCATTGTAACATTGTTCCAAGACGATCCACTGTCCAGTGAATACTGTAGCCGGACATAAAGAATCTCATAGTCTTCTGAGGTAACATCTGCTACTACTTGAACAGCTTCATTATTCAGTGGAACCGGTGGAGTTGCATTTATCATATTTATTGATGGGCCTGGTCCTGTTGGTGCAGATACTGTTACAGCTATGTCCGTGTGTATGGACAGAGGTGTATGTTGTGCACCATATACTCTTAGTGTATAGGTCCCAGGCGATGTTGGGGCAACGATTGTATAGTTTACTTCCACCTGATCAGTAGCAGTATTCAAATCTGCGGGGTCGCCATCCTGAACCAATCCCTCAGCATCTAGCGATACATAGTCAAATTGACTATTCTGAACTACCGATGATGGGAATTTTACAG
The DNA here is from genome assembly GCA_016840825.1 of Candidatus Thorarchaeota archaeon. Next base: position 51,230 of record JAEORN010000036.1, read on the forward strand.
CAAGGGCGTCTTCTCCGCTTTCTCCAGTAACACTGATTACAACATTAAATTCCGCTCCAACTTCCACGGTAACTGAGTCTGGTGTGGCTGAGATGCTCAAGGACCCTACACTGTCATGGCATCCAGAGGCATCACAAGCCCCATTTTGCCCTGGAAATCCCAAGGCGGTTGTTGACGCTAGGAAGAGGACCGCTGTTGCAATCGCGACGATTATAGCAATCCTAAATTGTTTCTTCAAATCGGTCACCAAAGGCGAAGCTTATGCACATTAGTTACAAGTCGTGAGAATATCGACCTTAAAATATTACCGATAATAAGCTCAGAAATAAATTTGCAATAGCTAACTTACAATGGGTAATATTAGGGTAAAATTGAAGATATTTTTGTAACTATTCACACTAATCTCATGCTAGTCAGGAAATATGACAATTGTATTTCACATGCTGGAATTCTCTAAGTAATTATTTCTACCATTTTAGAGCATGTGCCAAAGCCTTTCCAGCACGTTGAGGTTCAGTGAAGACAGGAATTCCACCACGCTCGAGTTCATCAGCACCAGGAGGCTTCCTTGTAATTGGAGAACTCAAAATACTAATGACTGGCTTTCTTTCACGTTTTGCTGTTTCTACAATGGCTTGCACTGGTAAACCCCCACCAATACCTTCTAGATAATTCGGAGCGAAGACTGTCATTATGACATCGTACATATCTTCCTTTGCGACAAGTTCCAAGGCTTTAGCAAAAATCGTAGGATCCGCCCAACCCTGAGCTAGCAAATCAATTGGGTTTCTGATGGTAACATCTACTGGCATGTCAAGGAGCTTCTTTATCGCATTCTGCACATTGCTGTTTGGTAAGGGGAGATTGATTCCTGCTTCCTCAAGAGTCTGAGCTGCAATTAGTGCAACACCAAGGGTGTGAGTCACGATAGCGACATTTTTCTCCCGAGGTTTGGTTTGCAGGATTGAGAGAACTTTCGCTGTGTCCATCATCTCTTGTACGCTATTGACCTCAATTGCTCCAGCTTGCTTGATAGCAGCTGAATAGATCTCTGGATTGCCAGCGAGACTTCCGGTATGACTGAACGCAGCCGCTCTAGATACAGGTGTCTTTCCTACTTTGAATGCAACTATTGGTTTCTTTGAGCTAATTGCTTTCATAGATTCATAGAGTTCCCTACCACTCTCTGTTCCTTCAATGAAGAGGCAAATAACACGAGTTTCAGTATCGTCATTGAGATAATGAAGAATGTCATGAAACTCTATGTTCACACGATTGCCCACGCTGACAAACTTGGAAATGCCAATATCCGAATCTGTAGCTGAGTACAGCATCAAACCACAGACTCCTCCGCTTTGACTTACTATCGCAATTGACCCAATTCTCTGAGGAACGGGTTGAGGAAAGAACGTGGCGTTTAGATGTTTGTGGATGTTTCCCGCTCCTAAACAATTAGGCCCGATGACTGCAATATGAGCCTCATCTGCAATATGTTTGATCTCCTCTTGAGCAGCTTCTCCTTCTGACCCCAGCTCTTTATATCCCGCAGCAAATATGATCGCGGCTCTAACATTTGATTGAGCACAATCTCTAAGCGCTTCTGGAACTGAAGGTCCTCCCACACATATCATAGCAAGGTCTATTGGTTTCTTGATGGACGAAATAGTTGGGTGGCAAGTTATATCCCTGATTATCTCTAATCTGGGATTGACAGGATAGATTTCTCCCTCAAATTGCTCAAGAGCCAGCATCGCAAGAGCACCTAGTCTATCAGGTTTATCAGATGCTCCAATCACTGCGATCCTATCTGGGTTAAAGAGATAATGCAGTGATTCGCTTTTCCAACTCAATGAAGAAACCTCTCTCGGACTAGAGAGAGTTCTCAGTTATCTTTCTATCGAAGTGAATCACTGCATACCATCAACTGAACCATCATCGTCTATTCACGATATCCGAAGATGGCTCTAGTCAATTTGAGTGCAGGATTTACAATCGTCTTTCGCAGAACTTTTCTCATCAGTTTTGAATATCTAGCTCTTCGTGCAATTGGAGGCGACAACTCATAATACGTGTAGACAAATGCCCTTCCAAGCGGATTTGTCATAAGCCAATCATCTCTGAACTCTCTAAGAATGTCTATTTGCGGATCTAATGCAGTACCAAATACAGCAGTAGCGATGAAGCAATCGGATTCATGTTCCTTACAGAAGATCTCTTCACCTACAATTTTTGCCCTATGATTCTGACACATATACACCGGATTCTGACATTTCAAGCATGTTCCAAGAGGTTGAGTACCATCCGGTAGTGCGATTCCACAACGGTCGCATGAAGTCAAGACATAGGCATCCTTTAGATCACTCTCACACTTTTCGCAATATGTCGAACCATATCTATTCGAATGCCCACAATTGTTACACTCATAACTAACTGGCACGGCTCTCCCTCAACAGTTTGGTGGCTACATATAGTTTGAACTTTTGCGCATAAAAACGTACTTTGCGCATATTTTGCGCAATTTAACTTTATATGTCGAAAAATAGAAATGTTATTGTGGTGTCTCATACCTTGGCTCCGTAAATGGATGCACGCCACTAGTCCTGGAGTCCGAGGGGGTTGATACTATATCATGAGTGAGATGGGGACGGAGAAAGCCGCACGAGTCGCTGATATGATGCAGACGGTCGCACGTCTGCTGGTCTTAGTGATTATCATTCCTTGTGCCATTTGGTTAGCAGTATTCTCGCTTCTTGCAGGCATTATACCTGATCAAGTGGTCAGAGGATTATTCTCTCTAACCTTCGGACTTGGATTAGCGGGTATTATTGTAGCAAGAATGAGGTATCCTGTTCGAGGTAGCATACTAACAACAATGGCCGCAGCTGCAGGTGCTGTATCACTTGCTATCTTTTGGAATCATATATTCACAAACCTACTGATTCTGCATATCTTTCTTATCACTCTATTAGGAATCATACGATATCTGAGGGTCAAGTTAGAGATTTCATATTTCAAATGGATATACATTAGAACTATCCTTGCGTTGATGATTATTATATCAGCACCTTTACCAATGATTTACCTCTTGTATCCAATGGGTTATTCCATACTCCTTCTCGCTACACTGACTTGCTTTGATATCTGGTTTTATTCTCTAGGTACTCAATATCTTTTAAGAGAAGCTCGATTTGGAATCATCAATTCATTTCTACCTGCAATAGGAGTGTCCTTACTGCTATTGGAATCTCATATTGCATCTTCACCTGAAATCTATCCGTTTGTTACAACCTCAGTTTTCCTACTTGGTTTTGGAGCAAGCTATCTCTTTTCCACCCAAGTTTTCCGATTTATCCAGCGTGCCATTACTTTACGACCTACAAAGAAATTTGCTGTGGATCTCAAGAGAGAGGATCTCCTTAGATCAGTGGGCATTGAGATTGAATCTGAAAAGCAACTTGTTCAACAGAAACAAGTGGAAGATGCAGTGTGGCTTATTGATCGTAATCACGCTCAGATTCTTTCAGGTATTTCACTACTTATCCTTGCAAGTGGGATTCCCGCTTATTTCATGTGGTTAGTGACAGGGACTTCGTGGATTAATGAAAGTCTTTTCCTGTTTCTATTTGCACCATTGGCTATCCTCCTAACACTACTAGTTGTAGTACCCGCGCCTGTTATGTTCAGACTAGCAGGTGTTCTAAAACGATCACAAGAATCTCGAATTGTAAAGGCATTGGGTTTGCTCATTGTTAGTGTTGCATCTTTTGGTCTCTTCATATGGATGCAGTTCTATCTGATTTCCTTAGCTATCCCTATGAGTATAATCCTCTTCATCAGTGGGATAACTGGAATATTCAAAGAGATTCGTCTACTATGGAGAGCCGCTTGGCTGAGAATATCAAGTACATTAAGGAGAATCTGGACATGGGTGCGACAACATTACATCATCGCTGGCATAGTATCTGATGGAATCATTACAGGTTTGATCCTGGTCGTCTTCCTCTATCCATATTCATTTGCATCGAACATGCATCAACCGCTCCTCTTCTTGATCGCTAGCAGTTCATTGATTTTTACACTGCTTGGTCTTGTTGGAATCTCAGGTATCAGGACTCATCCAATGAAGCAGGTTTATACTGCAGGCGGTTTTAGTGCTCTTCTCCTTTCTCTATTTGCTATTTCATACTGGTATCTATCTGGTACGTATGATTTCTATACCGCGTACTCAGTGGCTTCTATTTGGTTCATATGCTTTGGATTTCTTCAAGCAGTCAAAGTATCTAGAAAGGCCATATCCATACCATTTGCTATAGGGGTCATTGGCTTTGCTCTTAACATGTATGCCCTAGAGGTACAGGTTTCTTCGTATCCATTTCCCCTGCTATCTATTGGTTCCATCCTTGTTGTATCTGGAATCCTTTTACATAGAGAGTACATGTTAGCTTTCACCGCATTTACACATGCATTAAGTATCATCGGTCAAAAGATGATGAGTGCGTTGAGGAAAATTGGTAATGCTATAAAAGGAGCTCTGCTTCGGATTGGATCAACCATCAAGTATGCGCTTATTCGAATTGGGGGCTATATTTATCGCGGAGCTGTATGGCTTGGAGTTCAAATAGTCCGCTTTGTGTTAGTACTCTATGCGTTAGTTCTCCTTTATTTCATTGGGCAGTTCGGATATGGCTTTATTATTTCTACACCTGAGGTTGACTTCCTTTTCTTGCTGTCTGGTTTGACACTCGCCTTCTTCATTCTGTATACTCCATCTCTTCTTTTCAAAGGAATCAAGGAAGGTCGAATACTACTTGCATGTATTCTGACAATCGCTTTCGCATTTGGCATTCTGGTCTTTAGTCTTACAAGTGCTGTTGATATGTTCATTCGAGTTCCATTCGCAGTTTTTCTTACTCTCTTGATCCTTACCTCAGTCAGGTCACGAATGCATGAGAAGTTGCAGGCTAGCTTACCTGTTATGACTTGGATGCTCTTTGTTTCATGGTTTTCTGCATATGTCTATCAAAGCTTCTTGCCTGATTTTCTATTGGCTATATCGGTATCGTTGTTCATGGCAGGTGCAGGTTGCTTGCCTCTTCGCTTGAATAAGAAATTAGTATTAGTATCATCAATTCTCTACATACTTCTAGCTATTCCAGCTGGCACATTTGTAATCTTCATGTTAAGTGACTCCAATATCTTCCTAACTTGCTTTGCACTAGGGTTGTTTCCTGCAGTTATTTTCTATAAGCAATACATTGCTGGATTGCGTTCTCTTGGTCATGCATTGGTGATCGCAGGAAATAAGATGCTAGATGGATTGAGATACCTTGGTGGAAGGATTGCTGCAGGTTTTCACATTATTGGTCACTACATCCTCGTAGGTCTACGAAGGATTGGCTCTGCTCTAGCAATGGCAGCTAGATACCTCCTCCTTGTACTAGCCACGCACTTTATCATCGCTGTGGGACTAGTCAGTCTTTGTTTGACGTCTTTCGTTCTATACTATTTCTTACCTATACTACAGATTCTGCAATTTTGGGAGATTCAATTCATTCTCTACTTCCTGCTTCTATCAAGCATCATCTGGCTTCCCGCTGTTTTTCTTAGGAGAAAGGACTACGAGCGTGTTCTGATCCTATCATTGGCTTTATTCGCATTTGCGATTGGAGGAATATCTTTCCTTGCTTTTCTAATTGACTTTGGTCTCATCAATTCAGCACTCCTCTCATTTTCATTTTCAGCTATGATATTTGGTATTGGTGTTCCATCTTTAAGGAGAAGAAATCTACCTATTGTGCTTTCGTTGGCGTCCTTGCTTTTCTTCGCCATCAGCATTTTATCTTTTGATTTGCTGTTTAGCTTCGGAGTGTCTGTGGTTGGACTAGCTTTCCTGTCAGTTCCATTCCTAAGCACTAAACACCGTTGGAGAATCATCTATCCGATCATTTCAGTGACGATTCTAGGATCTTTCTTCTATTCTATAGTATTACCTATTACTGGACCATTATTAGCGATTACGAGTTTTGCCCTAATGGAAACACTATTCCTGATGCTTCCAACTCAAACCAGATCTTGGCAGATTTGGTGGGTCTTTTGCTTCTCATCTGGATACGTGCTCTACTCACTCATTGCACTTATGGTCAACTCTGGATTGATTTCATACCTCCAATTCATCATCCCAGTATTTGCTGCAATTGAGCTACTTAGAGTTACACCTGATATAGAGTATAGATTTTCTGAATATAGTGAAATTCTAAGTATAGGTAGGGCTGGATTACTTTCACTTGCTCTCTTTGTGATTCTACCAACTGACTTCATTTTGATATCAGCTCAACTCACGGCTTTCATATTCGTATCGATCATTTGTGCCTCTCTCTGGTCCCAAGTTTCACTAAGAACTAGATTCATCAGTCTTAACATAACTGCATGCTCCCTATCTCTGCTATCAGGAACATATTTCATATTGATGCGCGGATTTGATGTGCTTATATCCTACTATTTTGCTGTTATTCCGATTCTCATCTCTTTGGTTTATAGTGCATATTTATCAGAGCAGAAACAGAACTACTGGCTTATTCTCAGAGCTTTGATAACCGTTAGCGCATCTCTTGTTTGGTATACGGGATATCGGACGATAGAATCACTTGCACTAGGTATCCCAACTGCCCTTTTCACTGGTTCTCTAGTTTCTGCTCGAACTCCTTGGAGTGGAATACCTCAACAAGGAATATCGAAATTCCTTTGCTATTCCACAGTCGTCTTTATAGAATCTGTATGGATTTGGCATGCCCTTCTCATACTCCTTGTACCATCTCCCCTCTTTCTCGTTATATCCAGTATTTTGCTAATTTCCTCTATCATATTTCCTTTCACTAAGAATCTATCATGGATTGATTTTGAGCTGGTATGGGATGGAATTTCTATCCTAACTGGTATCACCTTGGGAGGACTTCTATCTGATTGGAATCTCGCTCTTCTAGCTCTTCCATCCAACCCGCTCCTAACACTTGGTTGGGGATTATCCATCTTCTCACTCATGTCAGGATCAATGATCCGTTATAATGAAGCAGCACAAGGTGAACCTGCCAGCGAATGGATCTCTCATAAGGCGTGGGCATTATCGATCCCCGGTTGGACTCTCATTGGTTTCTCATACAGTCTTGTTCTAGGAAACACTGCCTACATCCTTGGTATAACTGCATTGAGCTTTTCAGCTGCATCCATTGTCTATGCTGCCATTCATCCACAGCCATCAAGGACTCTTCATCTTGTTGTGAATATTACAGTCGCTGTTTCGCTTTCATACTTTGCTTGGATTTGGCTGGAACTAATTCCTTTAATTGAAAGATTCTCAATGACTCTACTATTTTGGTTGATTCTAGAGATTCCGACCCTTGGAAGAAATATGTACAGTGGTCTTCACAGGATGTATTCATTCGTGAAGTTGAATAGCGTTAACTTTGCTTTAGTGCTACCTATAATTGTTGGTGTGTGGTTTGGTACGACATTCCTGTTTCAAGCCTCATGTCCTCTGCTTCTTGGACTTGATGTACGACCATGCTTCCAAGCTATTTCCGTTGCAGCAGTATCAATTGGAATCATGTATTTCATCGAGGGCATCTTCCTCAACGGTTCCATCTCAAATAGAGTTCGCACTCCTTCAGTAGCCCTCCTTGGAAGAGGTATCTTAATCCTACTACTAAGTTATACACTACCTGAAGCATTTCCTGATTTTGAACTAGTCTTGTATTTGGTTGCAGGATCTATTACATTCTCATTAATTACCATGACAGCTATCAATCTCATCTATGGTTTCAAGAAGGCAGCGAACCGCAGTTGGATGTTTGCAGGTTTCACAATGCTCCCTGCGACTTATCTTGGACTTACCCGCTTCACAGAATTTGCACCTATTCTAGTCATCTCTACTGCAGTAGTATTAACATTCATCATGGAAACTCCATTCCTAAGATCCCAAATTGCTGCAGCTATTGCAATGATTTCTAGATTTGCAAGATCCGTGTCATTAGCTCTAAGAAATCTTGGTGCGACTATCAGTCGAGTAATCCGCAGGTTTGCCTATGCTGTAAAGGTATTCTTTGAGAGATTTGGTTATATAAACTGGGTTGCATTTTCATTGATTTTCACTACTGGACTCTCATACTTCTCTGGTACATTCTTCTGTGATATCCTTGGGATGAATCAGCTTAGTATTCTCTATTGGATGCCTCGGTTTAGTATGCCTATTCTCATACTTGGACTTCTTCTGCTTACTGTTGCTATTATTCGTAGGACTGTAAGAACCACGTTTGGCGTTTCATGTGTTCTTATTGCATTAGCTGGAGGATCAATGACCGCCACAACTTGGCTATTCGAACATGGTTTCGTTCTTCTAGCAATCGCTACAGGTATGATTCTGATATGCTTTGGAGGATTATCAGTTCTATTTGAAAGAAAGGCTGATGGAAAGCTTGTTTCTCTTCTATGGATTCCAATTCCTGCATCAGTTGGATTAGTCATCATCAACTTCTTAGGAACATCTACTTTGGCTCTAACACTGTCGTTCATGTTCACATCCCTAATTCTACTCCTATCCACTTACACGAGATTGCTAGCAGAGTCACTCAGAGATCGTCTATGGGTTGTAACAGCAGCTACATCTGGATTAGCAACATACACAATCTCTCTAATTGGCTTTCAACCGTTGGCTAGTCTGTATCTTGCGGTGTTCGTAACCTCTTGGATTCTCTTTCCAGTGACATTCAAGATCTCGAAGTACCTCTTTGTTGCTCCTTTGTTCTTTGCATTGACAGGCTTTGCTTTCACTTCTCTTATGGGTGAGTTCTTCCAAGGTCTTGCACTTGCTTTATCGCCATTCCTACTATTCATAGCTCTCTTTATCAAGGAACATGAAAGTGAGAGACCTCGACTTGCATACGTCCGTCTAGCCTTGTTGCTAATTCTCTTGGGATCCATTGCTATATTTGGAATATCAATGGTTCCATTTCTTATCCAGACTTGACGGAATACCTCAGTAATCCTTCTCTGAGCAATAACCTCTTAGATTCCTACCTGGCGTGCCATGGAACGTTCTTCCTTCCCCGCTCAAAGGCCTTCTTTTTCGATCTCTTCGACCCATGAAAGGTTTACTCATATCTAGATGCATACCTAGACTCTCAATGGGATGATCAACAGGTATGAACTCTCCACTCATACCCCTTGCTAAGCGCATTGAATAGTCATAGATTTGAACCCTCCCATTCCTGAGAAGATAGCTCTTTCCTACGTCCACAAAATCAACTTCATCATTCCACAGAGTGAGAATGATTCTTGCTGTATCGTCTGCTACGATGATATCTGATATCTGATGTTTTCGGCCTGTTTTTTTGGAAGTTACGATTCTGGGTTCTTCCATACCTATGACTTGAAAGAGAACATTAACCTTACCTGTATCTTCTGTGAAATCTGCGATTTTTGAGAGATTGCCAATTGTTTCATCTAATGACATCTGAATTTCACGTCAGAATCTTGTTCCATTTTTTCCTTTATGAACACCTACAAGCTGTAACTGAGAATATTCACATAAATTTCGAAAAGGACGTTAAACAATAGACATCGATTTTAGAAAAGTGCATTTTTCACTATATCTTCTGAAAATGAATGTATACGATAGAATTCGAACACCCAGAGTTCGAATCCGAACATGAAATCGCCAATTATGTGCAATGGCGATTCCTCAAGAGTTATGTCCAAAAAAAACTCAGCGAATGCGAACCTTTGGCAAAGGAATGATGGTGAATGTTGACATATACCCTTCGAAAAGATGAGATGACAAAACTCGTCGAGACTCTCAAGGAAGAGTATGATGTGTATGGTCCTGTCCCGAAGCGAACATCTCATGTGTTTGCTCGATTGGATGACCCAACCAAACTTGACCTTGATTATGATTCTACGATAATGTCACCAAAGAAGTATTTCACTCCGAGCAATCAAATTCTCATGCGTGTCAGCATGAAGAATATGACAATTGAAGATACCGTGAATGAGATACAGACAGAAAAGCCGCGAGTTATTCTAGGGCTGCATCCATGTGATATTCATGGAATATCATTTCTCAATCGAGTCTTTATTAGGGGTTACAAGGATCCTTACTATGAAGCATACAGAGAGAATACAGTCATTATTGGATTGAACTGCTTAGAGCCATGTAAATACGGATTTTGTCGTTCTGTTCACAAGAACTATGTTCATGAAGGATATGATCTGTTCCTTACTGAAATCTCTAGTACTCACTACTATGTTCATATTGGCACACCAAAAGGAGACCGACTACGTGTATCTGCTCCTGAGTTTTTCAAACTTGCTACTGATGAGGATAATCATTCATTCAGAATTGCTATGAGTAAAAAGCATGAGAATCTCCCTCTTGCATTGCATATTGAGAATATACATGAAAGCTTAGACATGGCATGGGATGATGAGATTTGGAATGAACTTGGTGAGATATGTATGAATTGCGGCTCTTGTGCTATGGTTTGCCCGACTTGCTATTGTTTCGATGTTCAAGATAAGATGGATCTTACACTATCAGAAACAGAGAGGACTCGAAAGTGGGATACCTGTCTTTTCTATGATTTTGCTCTTGCTGCTGGAGGTCATAACTTCAGAAAAGATCCTGCTGCTAGATTGAAGTACAGATTCTACCATAAGTTTCGAGGAGCGATAGAGGAGCAAGGGGAAATCGGATGTACCGGGTGTGGTCGTTGCATTGAAACATGTCCTGCAGGAATAAGCATCAAGGATGTTCTTCAAAGGATCCAAGAAAGTTGGGCTGTTCTACCAGCACAAGGAGGTCTTTGAAATGCAAGTAGAAATGATAAGAGACAATGAATACGTGCCCGAAGTCGCAACACTTGTGAAAAAAATCAAGATGACCAAGCGTGAATCCCTATTCGAGTTCAAATTCGACGATCCTATAGTTCAAAGTCTATTCACCTACATCCCTGGTCAATTCGTACAATTGAGTATCTTTGGAGTTGGCGAAGCTCCCTTCGCTCTTTCCTCCACTCCTACTAGAAGAGACGTGATTCAACTGGGAGTGAGGAAAATTGGTGATGTTACCGATGCTCTTCACAAACTTGAAGAAGGAGCCCAAGTTGGCATCCGTGGACCATATGGAAATGGCTTCCCTATGAACAGCATGAAAGGTCATAACATCCTTTTTGTTGCTGGAGGAATGGGTCTCGTACCTCTGCGCTCAGTTGTAAACTTTGTAGCAGATAACCGAGGTGACTATGGTAAAGTAACCATCTTCTCAGGAGCGTGTCTTCCTGAAGAACGTGTTTTTGTTGAGGAGATAGAAGGCATATGGCCCAAGGTCCCGAATTTTGAGGTCCATCAAACCGTTGACGCATGTCATGAGGACTGGACTGGAAACGTCGGTGTTGTTACTACACTATTCAGCAAGTGTTTGGTTGATTCTACTAACACAGTAGCAGTGGTCTGTGGTCCTCCCATAATGTACAAGTTTGTTGTTCAAGATTTGCTTAAACTAGGATTCGCGAAAGATGACATCTTTCTCTCCCTAGAACGTCGAATGAAATGTGGTATTGGTAAATGCGCACATTGTCAAGTTGGTCATAAGCTAACTTGTGTTGATGGGCCAGTGTTCACTTACTTTGAGGCTGAACGCCTCATTGAGAGTATCTAGGAGGCAAATGAAGATGGCAAATAAACCCAAGGTAGGTATCTTTGGCTTTACTGGGTGTGCAGGTTGTCAGCTGAATATCCTGAATCTTGAAGATCATATTGTCGACCTTTTGGGACTTGTGGACATCACAACATGGGTGATGGCTAAAGGTGAGAATTCCCCGGGACCATGGGATGTAGCAATTATTGAGGGTTCTATTGCAAAAAGCAGTGAGATTGAAAGAATCAAGAAGATACGTGAGAATTGTACCATCCTCGTTGCAGTGGGATCTTGTGCTACTCATGGCGGTCTTCCTGCAATGAGGAATGTGCGGGACACTGACATGATGGTCCATACAGTATATGGAGAAAACATAGACCAATTAGATGTTCTGAGCAAAATCATGCCAGTATCACATTATGTGAAGGTTGATGCAGCACTACCTGGATGTCCGATGGACAAATTTGAGTTTGTCGAAGCAGTGAAGGCAATAGCGATTGGGAAGACCCCATTCGTTCCTAATTATGCGGTCTGCTACGAATGTAAAATCCGCGAGAATGCTTGTTTACTAAAGGAAGGTAAATTCTGCATGGGTCCTGTTACACAAGCTGGATGCAAAGCATTATGCCCAAGCAATGGGACAACTTGCGAAGGCTGTCGAGGACCTGTAGCTCAGGTTAACTTTACTGCAGAATACACGATACTCAAGGAACTAGGTGCGACACCTGAGGAGATTAAACGACGCTTCTTGAAATATTGCTCATCGATTGCTGATATGCCAGAATACCAGGAGTTGAGCTTCTAATGACAGAGAGTAATATCGAATTAAAACACATTGCGCGTGTTGAGGGACATGGTTCACTCTACGTAACTACAAAAGACAACAGACTAGTGGATGTTCAGATGGCTGTAGACGAAGGTGCCCGTCTGTTTGAAGCTTTCTTGGTAGGTCGAGAATTCAAAGAGGTTCCGGAAATCGCTTGTCGTATCTGTGCTATCTGTTCAGCTTCACACAGAGTTGTATCAACAAAAGCCGTTGAGAAGGCGATGGGGATTCAGGTTTCTGAACAGGATACCGATCTTAGGAGACTCTTGATTTGGGGTGAGTACATTGAATCACATATTCTTCATGCACTGTATCTTGCATTACCTGACTATGTTGGACATGAGAGTGTGATATCTGCACTAGCTGACTTTCCTGATGTTGTAAGGATAGCATTAAAGCTCAAGAAACTCGGTAACGATATACAAATCCTTACTGGTGGTCGTGAAGTTCATCAAGTTGCGGTTCAGGTAGGCGGATTCTCAATATATCCTGAGAAATCAGAACTGATGAAAATGAAGGACCGCCTAGTTGAAGCTCGAGCTGACTTGCAGAAATGTGTGGATGTGTGGGCGACTCTTGATGAGATACCTTTCGAACGAAAGACTGAGTTTATGGGTCTTCGCCGTGATGATGAATATGCATTGGTCGATGGAGATCTAGCAACTCTGGGAGGCGTTCGTGTTCCTGTTGAGGATTACCAGAAACTTATCACGGAGAAGAGGCCAATTTACAGCCAAGCTAAAGCTTGTGAGCACAAAGGAGAAGCTTTCTTTGTAGGAGCTCTTGCTCGATTGAACATCAACAGGGACCTCCTTTTGCCATTCGCCAAGGATGTTCTTGATCAGCTACGTATCAAATTGCCGAGCTACAATACTTTCCACAACAACGCAGCACAACTCATCGAAACTGCACAGGTATTTGATATGGCAGAGCATACAATAGAGAAGTTGCTGAAGTCTGATCTTGAATGGCATGAGCCAGAGGTTGTACCCAAGGCTGGAAGAGGCACCCACATTACAGAAGCACCTAGAGGTTCCCTGGTTCATTCCTATGAGTTCGATGAAAAGGGTCTCTTGAAGAAGGCAAATATCATCGCCCCAACCACAATGAACTACGTTAACATGGAGGAAGATGTACGTGCCTTTTTCCCACAGATAGCTAACAAGCCTAAGGATGAATTAATGTTCAATCTGAACCGTTTAATTAGAGCATACGATCCTTGCATTAGTTGTTCTTGTCATATGGCTGAGGTTAGATAGAAACACTTTGAGGAGGACTCACCTCCTCATCCCTATTTTTCTCTTTAGTACTATTCATAAGTAGGATTTGCATACTCTGTTGATTTGTTAGGGTCCGGAATGAATCTAGATGACTATACGTGTCTTACTCGTGGATGATGATCCTGCAGTTTCAAAGTTGATTGGTATCTATCTTAGAAGCTACTTGGATGATTTCATGATAGAAGCAAAGTCAAGTGGAGAAGAAACAATCGATATGATCAAAGAACTGATTGAATCCAACCGCAGGGAGATGCTTCCAAACCTCACCGTTCTGGATTATCGGATGCCTGGAGTCGGTGGACTTGAGGTTGCTGCTGAGATTTCAAGCCTTGGACTGAAGAATATCTATCTCATGACAGCATATCTCTCCCCAGAGCTCATTGCGGCTGCTCAACTTGCTGGTGCAAAAGGGATAATGAAGAAAAGCGAAGGATTTCAAGAGTTGGCGAAGAAGATAGCTGAGATTGCTCGAGCTATATCTCCGCAATGAAGTCCGTCTATATCTGTATACAAAACCCTTTTCAGAATGCAAGATACTAACAACACCTCTATTAGAGCATGGAGGTTCAAGGTTGGCACGCTTGCGTTCAAGACATCTCATCCTGTTATTAGCAGGATTCCTTGTGTTACTTGTCATTTCAGGGATGAATACTGCTCAAGCTGATACTTATGGTGGAGAATGGATCGAAGATGAAAAGCTTCACATCGACCTTAGATTTGATGACAGGTCGATTACATCTGCAACCAATGATTCTACAGCAATTATCGTTCCTAGAGATCAACCTATGTTGATATATCTAGATGTTAACATCACGAATGATGTACCAATACTCATGAATGGGAGTATCGTTTTCTATTACAACGACATTCCAGTATTGCCTATTGTGATACAAAGTCCATATGATAATTCTACAACAGTATTAGTTCCAAGTGATCCAGCATACGACCCTCCTCCTGTTACCTATCTATTCAATTTGAGTCAATACCTTGAGCTTGGACCTATTGACATCATCACTGGTATCTTTGAGGCAAGATTGAACTTCTTTTACTCCGAGGTTGACCCAACTGATAGTGTCCGATCCAGTGTGCTACACCAGATAAGTAGAGAGTTCTACTTCCGTTTACAAACAGACAATATTATCCAAGTAATTACTTCTGTCGCTGGAATCGCTACAACAGCTTCCACCGTTGGAGCTGTTGCAGGATTCACAGGTAATATTCGGGCAATATTGGAGGCAATCCAGACCTCGCATAAGGTTCGTAGCATTCAGAAGAAGGCGTCTGAAATTCGATCGTTACCCAACCTCACAGTATTAGGAGCGTTACCTCTTCTCTTCTCTATTATCGCTTCTTATGTAAAAGTCAAGAAGAAGAAGAAGGACGAAGATGTATCTGAAACGGATGATAGTGCAGTTAGTGAGTATATTCTACGACAACGGATAAGAGAAGTCGCACCAGACGCATGGCGAGGTGACAAATGTCCTCAATGCAAGCGGAAATGGGACAAAAAAACCAATACCTGCAAGAAATGCAAGATTAGCGAGAATGAAGCTCGAGATGCATATACAGAGCTTCTAGTAAAAAGAAGTGAAAGAGCAGTTAAGGTCATGGGTAAGAAGAAATCTCTCTCCATACGAAAACTAGCCAAGCAACTCAAATCCAATGAATATAATGCAGGTGTAATTGGTGCCGCTATGGTTGATACTGATGTGACAGAGATTCAGAAAGTTGAAACACCTTTCAGGAGTTTCGTTCTCAACATCGGTGGACTCATCTTCTTGGTGCTGACTTGGCAGCAACTCCTTGGTGGAGCTTCCAGTCAATTCCAAACAACTCTCACTTTGGTAGGAGCTGGAATGTCTCTTGCAGTAATTGTTGCATTATACTTCGCTCGCAAGATTCAGATTGAGAAGCTACGAGTTGAAGTCGAAGCGGGCGGCAAGATGCTACCAACTGCTGCAGAACGCGTAGCTGAGAAAGAACCAGCACCACCCGCCTTGGAGGAGCAACCATCTATTGAAACAGATTATGAAGATGAATCTGAGGATATAGAAGAAGATGTTTCTGAAGATTCTTATGATGAAGATTCGGAACCCTCTGACTGGGACGATAGCGATGATTCTGACTCTCGAACTCCTGAAGAGTTAGATAAAGAGCGAAAGTAAATAGATACGAATATGGGCAACGAAGGTAATTGTTGCCCATATCTTTCTCCTTCTATAATTCTTCACTAGTATTTCCTGATTCCTTTCTCTCTCCTGAGATTTTGGAGCCAATGATTCCAAGTGCCTTCATTATCTTCGATGATAGGAATGGAATTACTATTAGGAATAGAACAACGATTAGTACCACAACAGCAATCGAGTATTGAGCTAATATAGTATCAAGAGCTATCACTGTTGCGCCTCCGACAACAACCAGAAACATAAGGAACTTGATTCTAATCGATGAGCTGAACTTCTTCACCATTAGGGATCGTTCATCTTTCATCACTTCAATGGGTGTTCCAGCTGATTCCATTTTATCAAGTTTCTTGATTCCTTGGCTGATTTCCCTGTATACATTAAAGACAACAACGATAATAGATGATGCGAACGATGTGACAATCGTTGTCGTTATTGAAGGAATACTAATGTCTCCTATCTGGAATGAAGCTGCAATTACATGCTGGTTGAACCAGTTAATCTCAGCTCCGTATACAAGAATCATGACAATGACCATTGGCAAGAAGAAAAGATGCCAAAGACCCACTACCATGCGTCTTCTATTCAGCTTATCATTAACCATTATCGACGCAACCGCATCTCGATAGAGCCATAGACCATAGAGTAGTACTGATGCTCCTAAGATTACTATTGCTAGTACTACGGCCACTTCATTGTTGGATGATAAATATGCAAAATACGACGCGACTGCTCCTATCCCAGTCGCACCAACTATCGTTCCATATAGTCGATCCATTCTCCGAACTGATCTCTTGAGATTTTCCTTGCTTTCATCTTGAACACGCATCGATGATGCCATTTTGAAATAAATGAACATTCCAATGAAACTAAGCAAAAATGCTGCACCTGCAGTTATAGACACAGATGGAATATCCATTGCAAGGTCAGGGGTTGCGGCATTCAATTGGATTGTTAGAGTTTGCTGCTGTTGGAAGCACAATTCACTTTCAGCAGTTACGATAATTTCCTTGTATCCCCAGTTTTGAGGATTAACCGAATAAAAGATTGCTTCGTATCTTCCAGCCTCATCTAGTTCATTCACTTCATCTGCTACTTGATCTCCAAGTGTGACACTCAAGCTAAGGCCTTCAATTGGATTTCCATATACATCGTGCACTTCAATAGTAACAAGAAGAGGTTGGTTCTCTGTTGGTGAATCCGTTTCAACAGTGATTGTGACATCAAGTATACCTCTAACTGTTAGAATACCGCTTACAGTGTCATCCAATCGAACATAATCATCCTGCAAGAGAATATCATATGCATAGGGCTCAGGGTGCCATCCTGAAGTATCTACATTAACGGCATAAATTCCGCTGCCTTCATTCGTAAGAACATATGATGACACTCCAAGATACATTGTAACGGTACTACTGGATACGGGATTTCCTAGCCAATCCGTCACATTCGCTTGAATCCGAGTAGTGTTTCCCTGTGAAATCTCCCAAGATAGTGATGATGTCACGATGACATTTGCATACGAAGATACACTAAGGCCATATGGTTCAGAATTTACCCAACCATTTGAGTCATAGGTCGCTTCAGCAAAAACATAGATCTCATTCACGCCCGCTGGAAGGTTTGCTTCTAGTCTTACTCTAAAAGCACTAAGATCAACTGGATCCTGAATTGCGGTATAATTCGTTCCACCTATCTGAACGATGACATTTGCACCTTGAGTGACAGGCCCAAATGGATCCCTCATGAACACACTTATCGTGATATTTCTGCCTGCTTCGACTATCTCAGGAGCTTGTATAATTGGATCCAGTTCTCCATATACATCAAGTTGAACCTCCATTGCATTTGGATTGGTTATATCTTGCTTTGAAACTAGTAGATTCAATGTTTGATTACCCATGACTAGATTGAGCTCGCCTTCAAATCTATAGCATCCTGGTGTAGAGAGATCCTCAAAGAATCGATAATTCCTAGGACCTAGAGTCAGCGCTACTTCAGCTTCTGATATCGGATATCCAAAAACATCAGTTATGTTGAACCATGCCACAAAGTGCTCATCCTGGATGACGGTCCTTGGAAAGTTATCTACAATCACAAGATCTTCTGAGATTGTTTGAACAATGAATTTCTTCGTCACATTCTTCTCAACAGGAGAGTATTGATGATCTGCAGTTGCGATAACCTCATGGGTTCCTATCTCAAGTGAGACGCTTGGTTCCATGTATTCATAGAATGGTTCAGTGATTGATGTACTATGCTGCGTGCCATCAATTTCTATGGTTACATTGGCGTCTGTGACAAAAATTCCCCTGCTATCTGTCACGATGACTTGAATGGTCTGATTTCCTCCCTGCACAACGAATTCATCTGTTATAACTTGCACATTTAATGGACTTGAAATCGTGACCGCATCTTGATACGTTTGCTCCCATCTATGATAGAAAGCATGTTCCACATGGAAGCTCAAGTTTGCCAATCCTATTGGCCAAGATGCTTCTGTCATTGTTTGATACAAATTCGAAGAATCGTTGTAGTAAAAACCAGAAGTTGAAGCTCGTTGTGACCCCTCTTCAAAGTAATGTACATTCATACTTACTGTAGCATCCTCAATGACTTCCCCGTAGATATTCCTGACTTCAACTGATGATGTCAAAGGTGTATTTTGAGTAATATTAGTAGGAGAGTACTCTGCACTTACATTCAATCTATAATACCAATCTAAATCACGAATAGCTCCGATAACAGACTCGCCATCCTTCATTATGGGGAAAGCGGCAATTTCGTTACCATCTCCAGCATCAATACTGCTGATTTCAAATGCCCCATGTACTTCACCTATGTAGAGGTCTCTTTGGACAATACCTCTGAAATCAATAATGGTCAATCTTTCATCTTCATCCGTGAATAGTGCGAGTTGCTGTGTTCCATCGCCTAGAAAATCAGTGATTAGGGAAACCAATGGAGTTGAATCTGTGATTGTTGATGTCCACTCAATCGTTAGGGATGGGTCCAATTGAACAAGTGAGATTTCTCCGGTGGTTGAAATAATGAATATCTCATCAATTCCATCTGCATCCACATCATATACATGACCGTATCTATGAACTCTATCTGGAATGATATACATATCATCAACGCTCAGTGAGGTAGTATATCCGTCGACAATTGTAAATGCAGTATACGGGTTGGTGCCATCCCACAATCTAAATTCAACTAAGAACTGGAGATAGGGCAGACTTGCATTGTGGAACACCTCAATGTCTACGATATCTGCAGCTGTATAGGATCCATAATCAGGAATTAGTAAACCTACTTGACTAAGATCTGAAGCACGATAAATCTCTAATCGATTTTCATCTCGCTCAAGTATGATATGTGTGTCTGAAACCAAGGCAGCTCTCCCAACAGCCATTGCATCTGTTCTCAATTGGTGCTGATCCGAGAAAGGTAATAGGATCGTACTCCAGGTACCATCATCATCCATTAGTGACATGGAAAGAGGCTCAGTGATAGTGACAAGAATGATCTCATCAAGTCCGTCAAAATCAACATCGCTTACTTCTACTTGATCATATATCTTCGCAAATTGTGGAATCGTGCAGTTGTAGTTAGATGTGAAATTAGATCCATGGAATATGTATGCTGTTGCATCAGTCACTTTCTCAGACAACAGAACGACCGGATCTGTTACATTATCTCCATCGAAGTTACCCGATACGACCGCATAATCATATCCGAAGAAACCGGGGAGTTCTGTATAATTTAGCAGAACCCCATATTCGTCGTATTTGTTAAGTCTTATTTTGTCTAATGCTACAGTAGGCCTTGCTGTATAGATCACTGTACTACCATTGGTCATGTTTCCTTCTGCAAGTCTATACCGCGACTTTAGGAAGAACACCTCTGCGCTTCCAGCAGGCGTTGATTCCCAAACAAGATTTCCTTGAACTGTGAATGTTTCAGGTGTAACAGATGATCCAATCTCTGCAACATTCAGGAATGAATCTCTGAATTGGATATAGTACTCATAATTCCCTCCGTCTAGTCCTACAAGAAATGCGAAATGTGTAATTCCATCAAGAGTCGAGAATAGTCCGTCATGTGGTTCAATCCATCCAAGATCTCCTAC
>JAEORN010000277.1 GCA_016840825.1 Candidatus Thorarchaeota archaeon
TACCAAAGAAATCTGGTTCAATCATTAATATCTCATCAACTTTCGGATACGGTGGGACGGAATTTACTGAGATCAGTTATTACACGTCCAAGGGTGGTCTGATTGCAATGACGAAAGCACTTGCTGTTGAGCTTGGCAAACACAATATTCGTGTAAATGCCATTGCTCCGGGCTTTTTCCCAACCGCCATGTCAATAGGAGCGATTGAGGATGATGCCATCAGGAAACGTCTGATTGAACCAAGAACAGCTCTCCCTATGCTAGCTCAAAATGAATGGATTCGGGGTGCAGCTTGTTTCCTTGCAAGTGATGATGCAAAGTACATCACCGGGCACACCTTAGCAGTCGATGGCGGCTGGTTAGCGTATTAGCTTATGAGCCAAGTGCAAAAATACAAAACAAGAAAATGATGGTAGGTGTTGCCCTACCATCAAATTACTCCTTAATCCTTCCAATCTAACGCTTCAAAGTCTCGCCACTTCTTCCATTGCGTGGCTCCACTAACCCCTGCTACAACCAACAGAGATACTAGGAAGATTGCGATGTTCTGATAAATATCGAAATAATCTGCGAAGAACCAGAACCACAAAGAAAGGGTAATCACCCATGCAAATGCTAGTCCAATTGAGAGCCAGCTCTCTGGACCTTCATCTCTGCTTCGAGTCCAAGAATACCATACCGCTATGATCAATGCACAGAATATTGCAAAGGACAAGAGAGCTGCCGCAATATTCTGATTCAACGAATAGGTGTTAGCAAAGAACCACATCCAGATAGCCAATGCCAGAATCCACAGGAAAAACAGTCCGACTGTAGTCTTTGGTCTCCTTCCGACTGAGACCTCTCCATCTATCGATATTTGCATCTTCCCCCACCAGGGAGATATCACTATCATGAACATCAATAGGAGTGATGCAAGGACAATAGCTCCGGATTGATAGAAATTGATTGGATATACCGAGGCCGAGAAATCATTAGCAAATGGAAGCCATAGTACAATGAATATCAACCATCCTATGGCACCAATGGCGCTAATCCTACCGCCCCCAGAATCTCCGTGCTTAGGAACCCAGAGTGCCACATTAACCAGTCCTACTACAAGGAGCGATGCAAGGGCAATTCCAATGTTCTCATAGAATCCAAATCCTAATGCAAAGAAGATTATCCAAACTATCAGGAAAACCATCCAAGCGATTCCACTAACAGCGCTGGCTTTCGCGCGCCTACCCTCAGCAGAAGGAATCCATAGAATTGTGTTCAATGCCCCAATAACTAATAGTGCAATAAACACAACAGCTAAGTTTTCAAAGATACTGTAGCCGCTAGCGAAAAAGAATAGCCAAATGATCGTAAAGCCTATCCAAGCAATGAAGCTTATGAGAGAAGCGTATTCCTTACCTGAAGATCTCCGCCTTCTCAATTTCTTTGACCTTTTAATTTCCTTGTCGAGATCGAAAGTTTCTTCCGCATCATCAGACGTGTCTCCAGAAGAACTCTCATTATCATCAAGTGGTGTCATTTTTTCAAACCTCAAATCAAACACAAGTGGATAGTAGAACTTAATCTAAGCGTCCACCTGACATATCATACTATATAGAAATCCGATTATTTCTATATAAAGCATGGGCACAAGATGGGGACACAATTTGTGACCATTGCTTCGCTCGATGAAAAGATAACAATAGTTAAATATATTTGGGTAGCTGTCGAGGATTGATGTATGGAGGAATAGACTTGTCAGATGAAAAAATGACGCAGGACGAATTCCACAAGAAAACAGCAATCAATACCAACAATAGTATCTGGCCAACGTTGGACAAGGAGTCACCGACAGAAGAAGAGCTTGAAGAAGCACTCCACATGGCTTACACATCACTGTATCATTGGAGTAAAATCGGTCAACCCATAAATATTGCACGTGCTGAGTATATGATTTCAAGAGTATACAGCGCATTTTCATGGGCGAAACCGGCTCTCTACCATGCACAGAGATGTTTGAAA
>JAEORN010000278.1 GCA_016840825.1 Candidatus Thorarchaeota archaeon
CAGGACCTGCAGGAACTTCTCGGGAGAAATAGGATTCACAGAAATCGCGAACATGATCACTAAATGCTAATTCATTCGAGTAATTTCTAGCATTTTGATACCATCGTTCTCCAGCACCATGCTTAGTACAGTAATCACACATCATAATCACTCTTCAAGGAGTTAAAAACGAGAAAGTGATGTTTCACTCAAAAATGAATTGGCGGGCCAGACGGGATTTAATCTTCAGATTATTGTCAATAGATTCCTTCAGTTCTTCTTCTCTGGGCAACTCTATTGCTTGCCTGACTCCCTTGATATACAGCAATAATAAGGCCAATATCGAATAACAAAAAGATTAGGTTAATGGGAAACGCGAAGGAAAAGAAACCAAATTCAGTTATCAGCACTAGCGTGAGTGGCACCACAATTATCAACGTACACAGCCAATTCCACATTTCTCCAGCTCGTTGACAGTCCTTAGAACAATAGAGTTTGAACTCTCTCTTTCTCCAATCTGTTCCCTCAGTCGAACCGCAGTAATCGCATCTTGCGTGATACTCTTCACCCAATACTACCACTAATTCATTCTAACTCATGAGGACTGATAAAATCTTTGAGCCAACGTGATGTTATGAAATCAAAATGGCGGGCCAGACGGGATTTGAAAGATACTACAATCTCTCCTTTCTATGCATCAAACGTCAAGCTCTGAATTCGTTCTTCTATCATCGTTCGTAGCGTCTTGACACTAGGCGAGTCGTAGATATTCAATGCATCAGTAAGAGTCTTTTTTGCTACCTCAGGCACTCCTTGTTTCATCTGGAACTCAGCCTTAAGGAGTGCATGTTCCATGAGAATACCAGGATAGTCTCTTTCGCGAGCCCGTTGTTCAAGTCTTAACAACCATGAGCCAGATGTGTCGAGGTCGCCGCCAACATCGTACTTCGTCACTTCAGCTCTAGCAAGGTCAACAAGGCAGGGAACTGCTAAGACTTCATTGGAGTTTTGGTCAAAAATATTAAACGCCTCTTCTAGATTGGATATTCCTTCCAAGATTCTTCCTTCAGCACAATCAAGTAAACCACTGACATATTTGTAAAGTCCAAGATGATCTTCTCGACCATCTTTCAGTACTAACTCGTTAGCTGAGTCAATTTCTGCAGAAGCTTTGTTCAATCTTCCAAGAAGAATCAATGCGCGCGCGCGTTCAATAGTGGTTAAATATTGACCACCCCGAAACCTTAATTCCTCACTTGCACTGATTGCCCATAGTAGAGCTTGGCGTCCGTCACGCATGCTGTAATAAATCCTTGCAAGATTGAGTGCTTCGAATTCCGCCCATACTTCAGCTTCAGTGCATAATTCCTTACTTCTAAGATATGATTCGAGAGCGAGGTCATACTCGCCTCTTACATGTGCAACTCCTCCCATCCTACTTATTGCGAATGCGGCACCCTGAATCTGACCAATAGAATCTGCAATACGAAATGCTTCATCAAAATATTCCCAAGACTCGTTTACATCTGCATTCATCTTGAGTTTTCCAAGGTTAAACAAGAGATAAGACGCTTGGTGCCGATCATCGTATTTTCGAGCAATTCTCAATCCTTCTTCCAAGTCAACAAGTGCATCTTCAAGACTCCCTTCTTGTAATCTCACCAGACCCCGTGTCTCAAGAAGATATGACCGAAAGCATTCCAGTTTTTGATTTATATCGAGAAGTTCTATTCCTTGGGCATTGAATTTGTTAATGTCTTGAATGTCCCAACGATCAACAGCGTACGATCTAGCGTAACACAGCATGGCCTTTATCCAATCTTCATGATTCTCTGCAAATGCAAATAACGCCCAATTTCCACTATACCACCATTCTTCTTTCTCTCTATATCCAATCCATGGAAAAATATGAGCGTATTCTCCAAATTTCGGTCGTAACTTTCTTCCTAGCTCCTGGCTCCCTTGTCCAATGTTCCAAACATGAATTGCTGCAATGAATCCAATTATAGTTGGCACATCTTTAGTACTGACATAGTCCACAAGTTGCTCAGTAAAATCTCGATAATCCTCTGCTTCTTGCATTATCCTATCTAAGATATTCACTATCTCATTGTCAAGAAACTGATAATACATGGTGATTGTACCAAGAGGTTCCATCTATTCTCAATCTCTCCTGATTTCGAACTATAATAGATACCGACCTTGAAAATGAGTCTTTCCAAATTATATGCACTAGAGAATTAGATGGCGGGCCAGACGGGATTTGAACCCTCGAATATTTATTTCCAAGAGTATCTTTGAGTCAACAGGTATGGAGTTAATGTAAATGGACAAATGGAAGTATTATGACATTACACACAAGCATCATGTACTCTGTAATCCAATGAGTGAAGAGAAATTCGAACGATTCTGTCAACTTCTCAACCTACCAAAAGACACTCGAATTCTTGATATCGCATGTGG
>JAEORN010000279.1 GCA_016840825.1 Candidatus Thorarchaeota archaeon
GCGCCTCCCCAATTGATACCGATGTCTTCGCCTAAGAGGAACACAGCTTCATCTCTTTCCATTTCTTCCCGAAGGCCCGCATTCAAGGCATCCCTGTAGGTTATCTCAGCCATTTTAGATCGCCTCCGCAAAGACATCATCCAAAGTTTCCTCTGGCTTCGGGTATTCAGAGTTCCTAGCAAAATCAGCTGCTTTATCAATCTCCTTCTGAAGCTTATCTCTAATCTTTTCAGCTTCTTTCTCCGTCAGTGCTCCTTGCTCAATTGCTATCCTACGAATGATATTGACTGCATCTCTTCCCTCACTGAGCCATTTTTGAGCTTCATCTTCCGGTCTATATTTAGCAGGATCAAATCTTGAGTGACCTTTCTGCCGATATGTCTGACATTCGATTAGTGAAGGTCCCTCTCCATTGCGAGCTCTTTCGACTGCCTCGACAGATGCTTCGTACACTTCAAGTGCGTTATTACCATCGACCACCTTATTTGGTATACAATATCCATTCGCCCGTTCAGCAATAGTGGATGATGCACAGGTCAACTTGATTGGAGTCCCCATTGCATAGAGATTATTCTCGACAATCCAAACTACTGGGAGTTGCCAGATTGCTGACATATTCATTGATTCACCGAATGTTCCATTGTTGGATGCGCCATCTCCAAAGAAGCACGCGACAACATCCTTGGTGCCCCTCATTTTACATGAAAGACCCGCTCCGACTGCAATAGGCAATCCAGATGCGACCACGCCAGTTGCTCCTAGTACACCTTTGCTGAATTCAGTAATGTGCATAGAGCCACCTTTTCCCTTACACGAGCCTGTTGCCTTCCCAAGTAGTTCCGCGAGTGCTTTTTTCTGGTCTGCGCCTTTAGCGACAACATGACCATGCCCTCTATGAGTACTTTGAATCCAATCTGAATCCTTGAGAGCTACAGTGACTCCTGCAGAGATTGCCTCTTGACCGAGATAAAGGTGCAAAGTACCTGGAACTATGTTCTCACCGAAGAGTTCCCAGACTTTCTCTTCAAAGAGTCTTACTTTTAGCGTTCGAGTGTATAGGTCGATCAGTGTTTTCTTGTCAGCAGCCATTATCTTATCCCACCTATCTAAAAAAGGGGCTTTCAGAGCGCATCCAAAATCGCCTTCTGATAAAGTCTTCGAAGTGGCACTATGTTAGAGAATGGACTTATTTGACAATCGTTTTTGTAAATCTATTAACCACAAGCCATATCTTGTACGAAAACCAACCGAATTCGGTGCTAAATTATGAGCCGTGTAGGGGCCAAAGTCACACTGATCTCTGGAAGGACTCTCTTACAAGGTCGTACACTTGAAGAGGGGAAGCTAACTGATGCATATCGCGATGCGGTATCATATATTGAATTAGATGAAACGGTATTCGAAGCACTCGGAATCCAACCTGGTGACCTCGTGGATGTAGAAACACTCTATGGATTGGTTGTCGTTACAACTAAGAAAAGTAGAGGAAAAGACCCAGAAGTTGCCTTCATTCCTTGTGGTCCATATGCAAATGCAGTCATAAGTGATGACACACAAGAAACTGGGATGCCCTACTACAAGAGTGTCAATGCCCAGATTTTCAAGTCAAAGGCGAAATCGATTCTGGGCATCGGGGATATTATGACAGTTGGGGGAGGGATGAGTTAAGTGACTGAAGCCTCAAAGATATTCAAGAATATACCTTGCACATTCTGTGGATGTCTGTGTGACGATATTGAGATTGAAGTGAGCAACGGTGAAATCTCTGAGATGAAGAATGGATGTGCGATCAGCAAAAGCAGATTTTTGAACCACCACTTGAACAGGGCCGAGAAACCTACTATAAAGGAAAATGGCACCAGCATAGAAGTAGGTTTGAATGATGCTATATCAAAGGCAGTGAGTATTATCTCCTCAGCTAGACGTCTTCTTGTATATGGATTGAGTTCAACTGAGAATGATGCTCATCGAGAAGCCTACAAGATTGCTGAGCTTGTAGGAGGCGTGGTTGATAACACATCTTCTGTGTGCCATGGGCCAACTATCTTAGGAGTTCAAGAATCCGGTGAAGCCGCAGGAGCATTATCTGAAGTGCGTAATCGCGCTGATCTTGTTATCTACTGGGGATCGAATCCCTTAGCTGCTCATCCTAGACACATTAGTCGTTATATTCGCGTTCCTGGTGCGTACATTTCCGATCCCAAGAAAGACCGACAAATATGGTTGGTTGATATTCGGGCCTCTGAAACCTCTCGTACAGTTGACAAGTTCATTCAGATTAAGCCTGGAACTGATTTAGAGGTGCTTTCAACCCTGCATGCACTAGTACGAGGTCATCGTCTCAAAGTTACTGAGGTGGGAGGGGTACCAATTGCTGAGCTAGAAGAAATGGCTCAGAAGATGAAGACATCAACGTATGGTATTCTATTCTTTGGCCTTGGATTAACTCAATCAAAAGGTCGTTTTCGGAATATTGATGCAGCAGTTCGCCTTATTCAGGATCTTAATTCTTACACCAAATGGAACATGATGCCAATGCGTGGTCATTACAATGTAAGTGGTGCAAACAAGACCTGCACTTGGCAAACAGGCTACCCCTATGCAGTTGATTTTGCACGAGGCTATCCAAGATATCAACCTGGCGAGTATACTGCAGTTGATTTACTGGCACGGGGAGAGGTTGATGCATTGCTCAATATAGCTGCTGATCCCGCAGCCCATTTTCCAAAGACTTGTCTCGAAACTCTGTCGCGTATTCCTGTCATCAATCTTGACCCGAAGAAGAACATGACTTCCGAAATGGCAACAGTCAATATTCCTACTGCTGTTGCAGGAATCGAATGTGATGGTGCTGCAGTCAGAATGGATGGCTTGCCGTTATATCTTCACAAGGTGCTTGACCCACCTGAAGGGATTTTACCTGATCGAGATGTGCTTCGAATGATATACGAAGGTGTTGAGAAGGAGGCAAAGAGATGAGCAAAGAGATTGTCATCAAAAATGGAATCGTCTACGATCCTATGAACAAAATCGATGGTGAAGTCAAGGATATTTGTATTTCAGATGGGCGAATTGTTGAGAAAGTGGGCGAGAAGGCAAAGATAGTCGATGTGAAAGGTAAGACTGTCCTTCCAGGTGGCGTTGATATGCACTCCCATATAGTAGGTTCGAAATTGAATTTTGGGCGAGCAATGTCCCCCGAAGCTCATCGAATAGAACCACCGGTTCATAGAACCAAAAAGACCCGTTCTGGTGTAGCAGGAATTATGTTCTCCTCTTACGCTCTGGGGTACCGTTATTCCCAAATGGGCTATACTACTGTCGTTGAACCTGCTTTGCCACCAATGAAAGCTCTTGGTACTTGGGAGGAATTGGAAGACATTCCTAACCTGAATACAGCGCTTCTACCGATGTTTGGAAATAACATGATTACCTATCACTATGTAAAAGAAGGTGACTTATCTGGACTAGCAGGTTTCATCTCTTGGTTGCTTAAAGCCACTGGTGGCTGGGGAGTGAAGGTTGTAAATCCCGGTGGGACCTACGCTTGGGCATACGGTAAGAATGTCCGAGAACCTGACACTGAAATTCCGCAATGGGGTATTACACCTCGTCAAGTGATTCGCTCTTTGGTTCAAGCCACTGAATCCCTAGGACTTCCACATGTGGTACATCTTCATCCAAACAATCTCGGACGTGTTGGCAACATCCATACAACAATTCAAGAGCTTGATGCTGTAAAAGATATCAAGGGATACAAGGGACGAAAGCAGGTTGTTCATCTCACACATATGTCATTTGAAACCCTAGATATGGTAGAAGAAGGGAAGCCAGAATGGAAGGATGTCGCCTCTGGTGGCCTTGCTCTTGCCAAGTATATGAATAGCAACAAGCACTTCACAGCAGACCTAGGTCAGATAACCTTTGGTCCTGCAATGACCATGACTGGAGACGGGCCTTTCCAATTCACACTTCATCAAATGACCCAGACAAAATGGGGAAACATTCCAGTCGATGTAGAGCTTCCCGGCGGCGCTGGTGTTGTGCCATATAACTTCGAAATGAAATCCCCTGCGAACTCGGTTCAGTGGACAATACCCTTAGAGTTCGCATTAAATGTTGATGACATTTGGCGTGTGGTTCTTACGACTGATCATCCGAATGCAGGTCCCTTCACAAAGTATCCTCTTGTGCTTTCTTGGTTAATGAGTCAGAAGCAACGTGAGATTTGGTTGGATAAGGTACATAAATTCGCACGCGAGCGTTCAACATTGGAAGGAATCGAAAGAGAGTGGTCCATGTACGAGGCGACAATTAGTACACGAGCTGCGCCCGCTAAGATACTCGGCATTGAATCAAGAAAGGGTCACCTTGGAGTAGGTGCCGATGGCGATGTTTCTATCTACGATTTCGATGCGATAAAGGACGACCTCGCGAAGAACCCCGAGGAAATTGTCAGAGGTTTCTCAGAGTCTCTATACACAATTCTTGCTGGAGAAATTGTTGCCAAAAAGGGTAAGGTCCTGGAGTCTACTCATGGAAGAGTTATGACCATCTCTCCCACTCTGAGTGATGAGCTACAGAAACGAGTTGAAATGGAAGTTGAGAATATGATCTCTCAATGGTACACACACTCATTCAGTAATTATCCTGCACATCAAAGATATCGAGAACCTTTAGAAAATCGAATTCCTCTGGATTCGAGGAGTGTCTCCGCCTAATGGAGGAGGATCCGCTAGAACAATATCGACATGGATACGATAAAGCAGCAAGGTTCTACAACCTATTTACGGACAATGCAGACCTACCTTTCTATATATCATATGCTAAAGAGATGGGCTCTCCAATATTGGACCTCGCTGCTGGAACCGGGCGAGTATCTATTGCTTTAGCAATGGAGGGATTTGAGATTGTTTCTCTTGAATCCTCAAAATCCATGATCAGTGAGTTTGAGTCACAACTAGGAGAACTTCCCTCGAACATTGCCAAAAGAATCCGAATAACCCAAGGGAATATGACTAACTTTAACATAGATCGCAAATTTCCAATGATTATCATACCCACATCATTTGGACATGCTTTGACTTCTGATGAACAGCTATCACTTCTCTCGTGTGTTTTTCGTCATTTATCCGATCAAGGCATTTTCATAGTGGATCTATTTCCAGGAGGAATACAACCTAGGAACGCATCCTTCCACGAAAATCCGGTTGATATAGAAGATGGCCTATCCGTAAGCAGATCTGGAATCATCTCTACTGATCCTATCACACAAATTATGTCACTTGATTTGACATTCACAGTTCGCAACAACGCATCCGGTGAAATCGTGGATGAAATTCATCAAAAATCCGGAGTTGCACTTGTTTACAATAGAGAAGCAGATCTACTAATGAGAATGTCAAAACTAAGAATCATCCAAGAATTCGGGGATTTCGAGAGAACACCGTATACGAAAGATTCTGGACGAAGGATTCTAGTTGTTCAGAAATATGGGGCTGAAGATGTGCAGTAGAGAGATCTAATCAATATCTACTGCACTTTCAGTCTATTAGAGCACATCTTCAGGAGGTGGCAATTGATCTACTTTCTTGGTCTCTCCGCGAACATCAACTTTCTCTTCAAGCTCGAGATGATCTGTATATTGGATCTCTCCTTCCACAACTGAACCTCGCTCAATGTAGATATCTCTTCCATATACGCTCTTTACTCGAGATCTTTCTTCAATTCTGATCTCATTACCATAGAGAGATTCAGTCCGAGCTCTTTCTCTAACGAGAATCTCGTCTGATTCGACTGGACCTGTAACTTCACCACGGCCTCCTAGTCTGAAACCTTCTGCTTTCACATATTTAGCTTCAATTCGTCCACCGACAATGACTCGGTAGGTATCAATCCTACCTTCAACGATTAGGGTCCCACCAACCTTGATCTTCTTCAGACATCTCAGGTCCCCTTCGACTGTGACCTTTCCTCCAACATCGAGGTCGTCTTCCATATCAAGGTCCCCTTCAACAAGGACTGAGCCGCCAACATCAATGGTTTTACCTGATGCTGCACCGGAAAGTTTTACAGCTCCACCTACATCGATTCTACCAAACTTCATTTCGCCGCTGGATTTGAAACTACCACCGACATCGACTGAATGTACCAAGGATCCTGGGCCAACTACAGCGGAGCCACCAACATCAATCTCGTCAACTTCAACAGCTCCCTCCGCTTTGAATGATCCTCCAACGTTGACTATGCCAATTTTACCCTTGTTGACTTTGACACTGCCGCCAACTTTTATCTCGTCTGCTTCAACAGTGCCCATCACTTTGGCTGATCCACCTGCTCTAAGTTCTGTAATACTGGCATCCCCACCAATCTTAACTGAACCTCCTCCGTTCATACGTTCAGCCTTGGCATTTCCTTCTACTTTTACTGAGCCTCCTCCAGATGCAGTCGAGCACTCTAAATTCTTACCAACACTCAAGCTTGCATCAGCACGGAAATCTCGTCCCATTGCTGATCCTCTGACTTCAAGAGCCCCCTTTTCAACTCGGGCGCCTCTCTCAACGATGAGGTCTCCATCTATTATAATAGAATCTCTTGTTCTTGCATGTAATGATCCTGCTTTCAATGTGCCAAGGATATCGAGAGAGCCATGGATTTTTACTTCTCCAGTAACAATGATTTCACTACCATCTGCGGGAACCAATCGGGTACAATTCTTGAGTTCGAGGTCCCCGTCTACTCGGGATAGTACGACTTCTTGCTCGTTCTCGTATTTGTTCTGCGTAGAGCTTCTTTGCCCATTATCTTCAGCCATTTTTATTGACACCTGTAATTATCTACTGAGTAAATCATGGAATTTATGGTATATAAAGCGAAAGCACAATTTAGGGTCACATATTGTTACTATATGATTACTCTTTTGGCTTCCTCTTTTTCTGAATTACACAAAAGATATGTGTTAGAAAAGGTAATTGCTTGAAGCAGGCGTGGTGTATCTAGCATGAGCATAAAGAAAGTTCTAATGATTGTATTAGTGATTGCTGTTATTGCTTATGGGGCTCTATTGGCTTTCCATTATCTTACACATGGAGTGATTCCACTGAATTGCTTTGAATGCCATGGTTAATCAGAATTACATTCCAATTATTGGTTCAGGAATAGGAATACCGACTAGACCAGCAAGCCGTTTATATATCTCGAGATATTGATGCCCTCTGACAGAAACACTATATACTATACCCCCTTCATCGTCCTCTGATTGTAATAGGCCTCGTTCTACAAGCTCGAGGATACTCTCTTTCGCCCTATCTACAGGCATGTTTGTTGATCGTGCTGCTCTTGTCAATGGACAGTAACCATATACCATGATAACTCGAATCAATTCTGCATAGATGTCATATCTAGTGCGCTTAATCCGCTCTATCTTCTTCTTCTTTGATGCCATAAGAGCAACCCTGCTTGATTGTCCATCACAGACATAAAAACTCATGGACTGAGGCGTACTTTTTTTCGTCTAGGTATCATGGAATACGCACACAGAACGCTTATGACTAGTGGAATTGAACTTCGAGAGAAGGGGACCGACTTGATCGAAGGTGCATTTGTCATCAAAAGCAATGGTGAGGTGCTATATGGTATCATGTATGATGAATCTGGTCACATATATGATGCACCCCTTCCATCTCATGTACGAGCATGTGTTACACTTTTCACCTCACGAGAAAGTACTGCAATTGGACAACCATATATCTTGGAGCAGAATGATAGTCAGTGGGTGTATGTGTTCTTCGAGTCCTTCACCATCCTCGTTCTCTCTTCTACTAATGAAGACATAACCGCTTTGTCAAGAAAGATGGTAGCATTAGGTAGGCACATTGCGCATAACTTTGGCAAGATCATCCACATTTGGCATGGAAGTATGAGTCCAATAGAAGGCATGGACGACTTAGTGAATAATTACGTCAATTCTGATCTTTTGCCTTCTGAAGCTGAACTTCTACCGAAAATTGAGAATCTTTTGGACAGAGCACTTGAGAATTCAGGACTAGCTTATGCCGGTGTAATAGATGCTGGTGGAAGAATGCTTGCGGGTAATATTCCAGAGAGTCACCTTTCATACATAAGGGAAGAAATAGTTCACCAATCTGTGAGTCCATCTACAGAAGTCGTACCAAAATCCTATGATGTTCTTGGATATTCAGTTCAAGTCCTTCGTGTTCAATCTCTAACGGTCATTGGAGCTCCATACAAAGATAGCAGCAAGATTGGTGCTACGACTGTTGTAAGTGAAATTGCTCAGTCATTGACTGAGACCTTGAGCTAGCTTGTAAAGTCTTTAAGGTCCGATGCAATTCAAATATTGAATTCCTATGGTGAATCAAAAAGAAACCATCAAGGCAATCGAAGAAATGATTGAGGCTGCAATGTGGGATGCTATTTCTGCAGTGGACGCCAAAAAAGAGATTGAGGTCTACAGAAAGGCAGAATCGCAGCTCCTCGCATTGACTGATCTCTCGCCTGATGATCTTCTAGAACAGAAACGTGTACTCTCCTATTGCCTGATGCGATTGGATGAAGCACTTAGTAACATTGGAGAAACGGAGGGTTCAATGACTCGGGCTGAGAAATCCCTTCAGCTAGCAATCGAGTCTGGCGATTTGGTCCAAATAGCAAGGTCGCGGTTGATGGTTGGCGTCCGTTTGCTGAATATAGGGGAACTTCCAGAAGCAGAATCCTATTTTGCAGATGTCATCACTGGAGGGATTGACAGTGATGATTCAGAGATGCAACAGGTTGTAGGTTGGACCCTGCTGGTGAGAGCGAATATCCTCAAAGGAAAGAGCCTGTATGATCAAGCACTCTATGTAGCGCAGGATGCCGCTGGCTTTCTATCAAGGATTGAGAATTATCGAGGGCTCGAGCAAGTATACTCTCTCATGGCAAAGCTGTACATGGACATTGGAAATCCTGAGAAGGCAGAAGAAATGACAGTGATTAGCAAGGCGTTTGGAGTCAAGGGAAGGGAGCTTCGAAAGTAGACTGTACGAAAGACAAAAGTACAGGACAGAGTCCTCAGTTCTTGATTTCACGAGGGTTTTCAGATGCTTATTGTTGGAATTTGCGGGTCCCCTAAGAAAGCGAACTCGAATACTCGGTTTCTGCTTCAGAAAGCACTAGATGCCGCTTCAGAGGTCCTCTCTGATGGAGAACCGAAGACAGCAACCACGCTCTTACTGGACATCAGTGATTTTGAGATTCGTCACTGCACAGGATGCGATTCATGTGTAAGAAAGAAACCTTGTCCTGAGAGTGAGCACGACGATATGCCAAAGATAGAACAGAATCTTCTACAAGCAGATGGCATCATAATTGCTGCTCCTTCATATATCACATCAGTTCCTGGAGTTCTGAAAGATTTCATCGATAGATCTCGCTATATGAAGATGCAAGACCATCAGCTCAAAGACAAGCTATTTGGTTCCTTAACATATGCAGGTTTGCGATATGGTGGACAGGAGCATGTGATAGATTTGCTCAATAGATATGCAATCGCGCAAGGGATGATAGTCGTAGGAGCTTCCGGCAGTCCCGTAAAGGATGGTACATTCGGTTCTGGAGCCCTTCAAACTGATGAAGGTAGTTGGCGGTCCGCAAAGGAAGATGAATTGGCTATCCGTGGTAGTGAGAATCTGGGTACACGTATGGCAGAACTTCTCCTCAAGATGAAATAGATGGTGCAGGACAGATGGCGAAGCCTAATACTGCCGGAAAGATACAGATCTATACTGGGAACGGAAAGGGAAAGACAACCTGTGCACTCGGAGCTGGACTCAGGGCTGCTGGGCATGGATATGAAGTTCTTGTTATCTCCTTTATGAAAGCAAAGGTCGCTTGGCGGGGCGATGGTGATGATGTCAATTATGGTGAATTTAGAAGTGTTGAGAAGATACCAAACTTCACTATTATTCCCATGGGTCGCGAATCGTGGGTGGACAAAGAGAACCCTGATCCCATCGATATCCAGATGGCTCAGGATGGTCTGAAGTTTGCACAGGATGCGCTAAGGGAACATCGGTATGATGTCCTCATCCTGGATGAGATTAATGTAGCTGTTGAATGGAATCTCATCTCCCTTGAACAACAACTAGAATTGATTACCCTCAAGCCTCCGGATGTCGAATTGATCATGACCGGTCGGTATGCGAAAGAAGAGATCATTGAAGCTGCAGACCTTGTGACTGAAATGCGAGAGATTAAACACTATTATGAAACGCAGAATTTCCCTGCTCGCAAAGGATTCGAATATTGACCGACAACTGAAATTCCATAAAGGTAAGAATCGAACAGTTAATATTAAGTCGTTCTGGCGTGAGAGTCAGTTCTGCCATTGGAGAATCTTGCGATGTCACACGATGAACTCAAGAAGTTGGCAAATTCTAAGAAGAGATGGGAAGAAACCACATTAGCTGAGCATGAGAAGGAGAATCCTGAACGTCAGGATGAGTTTCTTACAGTATCTAGCAAACCCATCGCTAGGCTTTATACTCCTCTTGATATTCCTGATATCGACTATCACAAGGACCTCGGTTTCCCAAGTGAATATCCATTCACTCGAGGAGTTCAACCCACGATGTATCGGGGTAAGCTTTGGACAATGCGCCAATTTGCTGGAATGGGAAATGCAGAGGAATCAAACAGGCGTTACAAGTTCCTTCTTGCAAATGGATTGACAGGGTTGAGTGTCGCATTTCATCTCCCAACAATATTTGGTCGGGATTCTGATGATCCTTACTCATTGGGTGAGGTTGGTAAGCTAGGCGTTGCTGTTGATACTTTGAAAGACATGGAAATCCTCTTCGATGGAATTCCACTGGATAAAGTAACAACTTCAATGACTATCAATGCACCCGCTAGTGTACTTCTAGCAATGTATATGGTTGCAGCTCAGAAGCAAGGAGTAACCTCAGACAAGATTGGTGGGACTATTCAGAATGATATTTTGAAAGAGTACATGGCACAGAAAAGCTGGATTTATCCGCCAGGGCCTTCAATGCGTATCATCACTGACATTATGGAGTATGCTACCAAGCATATCCCCCGATGGAATACGATTTCTATCAGCGGGTATCATATCCGTGAAGCAGGTTCAACTGCTGCTCAGGAGTTGGCATTCACATTAGCTAACGGGATGGAGTATGTTCGCGCTGGTATTGCTGCTGGTCTGGATGTCGATGATTTTGCTCCGCGCCTTTCGTTCTTCTTTAACGCACACAATGACATCTTCGAGGAGGTTGCAAAGTATAGAGCCGCCCGAAGGATATGGGCTCGTGAGATGAAAGAAACCTTCGGTGCCAAGAAGGATAGATCGCTTTGGATGAGATTCCACACACAGACTGCAGGTTGTTCTTTGACTGCACAACAACCAATGGTGAATGTTGTTAGAACTGCATATCAAGCTCTTGCAGCTGTTCTGGGCGGAACTCAATCATTGCATACGAACTCAATGGATGAGGCTCTGTGTCTTCCTACAGAGGAAGCAGTTCGAGTAGCATTGAGAACTCAACAGGTTCTTGCCTACGAAAGCGGTGTACCAAACACGATTGATCCGTTAGCCGGTTCATATTACGTCGAAGCTCTGACGAATGAACTTGAGGAAGAAGCCTACAAGTACTTTGACAGGTTCGAGAGCATGGGAGGAGTCATACCAGCGATCGAGAAGGGCTATCCACAACGAGAAATTGCTGAGGCATCATATCGATATCAGCGTGAAATTGAAACTAATAAGCGAACCATCGTTGGTGTCAATGACTTCGTTTTAGAAGGTGAACAAATTACTATTCCAGTTCTCAAGATTGATCCTGAAATCGAACGAAAACAAGCAGAACGAACTCAGAAGATTCGAAAGGACCGTGATAATCAGAAGGTCCAAGAAGCTCTCGACGGACTCAGGAAAGCATCTGAAGGCACCGATAATATCATGCCCCATGTAGTAAATGCTGTCAAGGCTTATGCTACCATTGGTGAGATTTGCGATGTTTGGAGAGATGTCTTTGGGGAATGGGAAGAACCGAAGATATTCTAGAGCTCACAGAATGACTATCTTTTGTAGTAATAGATAGCAGTGATTGTAAACACTATCACCGAAGTAACCCACAGCCCAACCAACACTAGTAAAGCATCCATCAGTACTCCTGTGAGTGAGAAGTAGACAATAACAAGAGGCAGAATGTAGAAGAATACTAGAAATCCATTCCGCCCTGCCTTGTCTAAGATGTTCATGGTGCGCTCATCACGAAATCTCTGCTTGTATATCGTAAATCCCATCATGACACTGATGAATATAGATCCCGATATTGATACTGCCATAATGTTTTCCATGGATAGTTGCTGAACCACACTGAATATGGAGAGTGTGATCACCCATGCTATTATCATCATTATTAACATAACTAAAAGCGTCTTGTTTGAGAATTCAATTTCATTGTCACTCATCCTATCTCCCTCCCTCTATTTCCTGTAGTAGTAGATTAATGACGCCCATATGAGGCCTATCCCCGCAAACCACATCAAGAAGACTATCCCTGCGGATTGGAATATTGTCAACTGGCCCAGAAGCATGATTGTTGCGAACCAGGGAAGCGCGAAAAGGAGGAAAATAGCCATATTCCTAGCAGATTGATTCATCAGTTGAACGAACCGTTCGTCTCTATACTTGTTAAGATAAGTCGTAAGAAGGACACCTCCTAGAATTCCACCAGCAATTCCTCCAATTCCACTTTCAATTCCTTCTGGATAGATAAACCATAAAGCTGCAATCACCAAGATTAGCACTACAATCACGATTGCAGAAAATATTGCGTTTCGATTCATTTCTCATCATCTCTATACTCAAATATGTCCTCGATTCTCATTCCAAAAGCATGTGCAATCTTGAATGCAAGTGCAAGAGATGGATTATAGGTTCCTTTCTCCATTGAGATGATGGTTTGCCTGGTCACACCCAGTTTCTTAGCAAGTATCTCCTGAGTCCATTCATCGGATGCTTCAGACTCCTCCATCTTCTTCTCTCGTATCTCTTTGAGCTTGTTGACAATCATTCATTGCACCCTATTGAAATGTAAAGTTCATTTAACGTAAAGTAAACTTTACATTTAAGGTTTGTGTATAAGAAGAATCAAGAGTCTTCTAGTCTTTCGATAAAATGAATAAATGTAAGAAGCCCTCGGGAGGGCTTCAAAGATTTAATCTGATTTCTTGGTTGAGGAATAACCCCATCCGAATTCAGTTTCTTTATCTATTATCTTCGTTTCAGTGAGGATTGTCTGGAGTGTCATTTCTCGAGCACCGAGTCTTCTTGCTACTCCTCGGATCCACTTTCTACTCAGGCCTAAAGCCATTTCATTGAAAACGACAATTGGTAACATGAAAGCCATAGCCAACATAGGTACGGCGAAGGTTAGGAAGAAACCTCTCATTAGTTCAAACAATTGGATTTGGCCTGATAATCCAAATGGAACCACGAAATATTGTACAAATGAGTATACTGGTACTATAAGAATAGTAAACCCTCCAAGAAGATTGCTCCACCATCGTCCCACTCCAATTGATTCGGGACATCTTCGAACATCTAGTTGATTGTCCTTGAGATGAAAAGTAATCCCAGCATCGTTTAGCATCCATGTAGGGATATAAATCACCATGACTATAGGTATTGCAATTAAACCGACTACGATAGAGAATATTGGGCTCCAGAAAAGTATTAGGTCCGGATTATTCTCTATCTGTTGCCATGGAACCTGAATAAGGTATCGAGCAAGAAAGGATTGAATCACGCTACCTAATGCAAGAGCTAGAAGTGCAGGAATGACACTTCTCTGTATTAGTCTCCTTGCTCCAAATTTACTCCCCGTTTGGATAATGTCAATATCGTGCGAGGCACTCTTGATGTATTTGGAAATCAATAACATTAGAGCTGACATTGGAAGACAAAGAACGAAGTATTCAACTATCATGATAGGTGCAATCCATGTGAGCAACCAATTGATGTCAGCTTCCATAGGTCCAGGGATAAGATCGATTAGGTTGTAACTTCCAGCTCCTTGGAAATTTTCAATCAGTCCGAATTTCAATCGATCAATAAACCACGTTGCCGCATATAATGCACCACCTGCAAGTAGTAGTGGTGGAATGAATCTCAGAGTTTTTCTAATCACAGCCAATACCTCTCCAATGATGACGCGAGAAATATAAAATGCAAAAGTACTATTTTAGACTACTTGGGTTCTTATCCTCGTCCTCAGAATGAGCTTTCTTTTGTAGCTTCCAGCAGTCTATGCATAGTTTCTTTCCACTAGGTACGCGTTTCCCATACTTCAGTACTGTACCACAGGTTTCACACGACATCGTATTGATGCATTGCGTATTTGAATACAATAATCCTTGGGTGCGTACATGAATGTTCGAAGAGATAAGAATGGCTCCAACTAGAAGCCCAACATCGTATCTCTATTTCCTTCTTAATAGAACAGCAAGTACAACTATTGCAATGACTCCAACAACTCCAACTAAGATGAATTCTGGAGGTATCACCAACGGAAGATCGTCAGCATTTGTTGTTGTCGATGCAGACTCAGAATATGTCCAAGTTGTCGTGTTCGCAACAGTAGGTGATTCATCTATCATCCACTTACATATCTCAAGAACCAATGGCCACTCAGAGTCGGGATCCTCATACGAATCGTCATAATAGTCAACATCATCACGGTCACTATCCTCTTCAAACTCGAACTGCGGACTTGAAGCAAGTACAATCCCCTCTCCATATCTAGCAGCAATGATAGCTGGCTGATCATTCCAAGTATAGCTTGCGAGGGTCATCATCTCTTGACCTTCATGAGCTACGAAATATCTCCCTGTTCTCCAAAAGACATTCATGGTATCCGGAAATTGAGTGAAGTCTGGTCCGTTTGGGATATCTTTATTCAATGACAGCTCAGACATCACGATATAACCGTAGGTTGGCATCCCTATTGAAGTTCCATTGATAAGTTCCATGTAGAATGTTTCGTTGCTCCCCTCAAAATATCCATCACTGAATGCAATGGTTGAGGACCCTCTGACTCCAATATATGATCCTCCAAGTGCTATCCACTCTTTTATCATATCCATGGCGTCATAGCCCAAGTTCAACTGGATATTGGGGCCAAGCCCTTCGGGAATACAGATAATTTCGCATGCCCAAAGTGCACCATTGAGAATGTCTGTCTTGTTCAATATATGCACACTGGCGTTCATCCAGAGAAACATGTTATATAATGCAGTTCTACTTAGTTCTACTCTATTATCTGTCGATGAGGAATAACTCTCATAGAGTCCAACAGTAATGCCAGTAAGATCCCCCTCTTGTGCATTCTGGAAATTCCTTTCAGTATCTTTGGCTGACCTACAGATATCTGTATTTACTGGATAAGAAGTGAATCCCACTAATAGCGCAACTGCAATCA
>JAEORN010000037.1 GCA_016840825.1 Candidatus Thorarchaeota archaeon
CATAGTCCATCTCAACTGCAATTACAACTGCGCGATTCAAAGTCTGCGGGAAGGTATAGTTCTCTCCACTTCTATTCTGAGAATACAACCACCTTGAATCTACTTCTGCTATGCCAACCAAGTCAGCCCCATAAAATCTGGCGGCCCTCTTGATCATTTCACTAGATTCCTTCACAGAACTCCTAGCACGCGATGTTGGCTTTTCCTCTACTGTGAAGTCAGTTTTTCGAGGGCTGATGTTTACTCTGGCATCGTAAAGAGCCCAACCTGAAACCGCTAGATGATGCTCAAATCGCCCATAGCCAGGAATATCCTTGGCGATCATGTTTTCCGCTCCATACCATTCATTCTGTTCATAATTCTTGAAATCAGGGTCATTATGAACACGAGCAAAAATCATATCAGCTTCAGAGAATCGAATCCAATTCTTTGAAACTTCGTATGGCTTAGGAGTCTTGAGTGGTGAGGAGAGATCACGTTTGCGTTTTGTTCGTGCTTTTCGAGTTGTTTGCGTTTTTATCGCATTCTTTGGACATGCACGTACACATCGTGAGCAAACTGTGCAGTTATTGAGTTGAATGCGAGGATATCTATCACCAGGATTATACTCTAATGGTGATTTTTCGCCATGCATTTCGATGCATGCTTTGACACACTCAAGATCACATTCTTTTGGATCACAGAGATCTTGATTAACATACATTTCAGCATCCAACCTAATGATTCTCGCCAAAAGGGGTATTTAATGAGTTCCTATCTGATGTGAATTCGATGTACAAATACGAACACAGAATGCTGCTCATTAGATATCCAATATCGGGAAAATCGTAT
Source organism: Candidatus Thorarchaeota archaeon (assembly GCA_016840825.1). The sequence continues at coordinate 832 of JAEORN010000037.1, forward strand.
CCTTTACTTCCTTCACGTTAGTCCTTACTATTTCCCACATTTCTTCATCATCTTCGAAAGGAGGTTCTTGTGGAGGGGCGTGATATTCATGTCCAGTAATTACGGATAGTACTTCTCCAATTCCCCAATGGAAGGTTTCAGGATTGTACCCTCCTCCAGATACAACGCCCAATCTGCCTTTTGAATAATGATGAGCAGCATCATGAATGAATTCAGCTACATAGCGAATCATGTGTGTTGTCAAATTAAGCTGAGCTAGGGGATCTCGGTAGTGCGTGTCAAAGCCAGGATGAAATAGAATGAACTCGGGCTTGTATCGTTCAATAAGGGGAGGAACCAACTCGTCAAATGCGTATCTATATACAACATCGCCAGAATCGATTGGAAAGTGCATATTGATGTTGTATCCCTTCCCAGGACCTTCACCTATCTCATCGATATACCCCTGATGAGGATACAACCAATCAGGATCTTCATGAAAAGAAATCATCATGACACCAGGATCATCATAGAAATATGTCTGAGTGCCATTGCCATGATGAACATCGAAATCAGCAACTAGAATCCGCTCAAATCCCGCATCTTTAAGGAGATGCACAGAGGCTGCCATATCATTGAAAATACAAAAGCCTCCACCTTTATCATAACTAGCGTGGTGAAATCCGCCAGTGGGAGAATAGAAATGATTCACGCGACCCTCTAGGATGGATTTGACTCCTGTAATCGTTGCCCCGGATGTGATTAGGGCATTTTCATAAATCCCCTTAAAACCAGGGGTATCGATATCAATATCGCCTATGCCTGTCTGCGAGATTTGCCTAACAAAATCAAGATATCTCGCGGAATGGGTTTTGCCAAGTATATAATCATCCAGTGGCTCTGGTTTTATGCTAGTCATATTTGATTTATCCAGAAATCCAGAGGTCTGCATGAAATCACGAACCTTATAGAATCTGCCAACTCGTATTGGATGTTTAATTCCAAAATCAAATGTTTCTAGGGATGCATCCCAAATGAAGCCTGTTTTGCAATTTTCTCGAGTTGTCATTTTGAAAACAAGACCATCTAACACTTATATGGCCTCATATATCAGATAGCTTAAGGTGCTTGAGAAAAGTTGAGGTTGCGAGAGGTCGCCAAAGTCCCAATCTCAGCAGATGCATATAGTATCTACATACGTCAGAGCGGACAAGGAAATGCCCAGGTATTCGCATTGGACTATGGAGATAAGATGCGAGTCTATGATGTGTCAGGATCGCTAAAATCTGCAAGGAATTGGAGTAGCAAGGTAAGATGCATTGCTGTAGGAGACATAGATGGAGAAGGAAATGATGCCCTTGTTGGAGGGGTAGGAAAGCGAGTGCTAGTCGTTGATCACAAAGGTAAACCAATGTGGAAAATCGAGCTTGAGAGTACTGTAGTTGCATGTGATGCAAGAGATGTCGATGGAGACGATTCAGCAGAAGTTGTAGTAGCTTTACAGAATAATCGAGTAATTCTTTGGAATGATGATAAGGACGCGCTCTTTAGCCGTAGGATGGATGGCAATATCGCAGATGTTTGGTTAGAGGATATTACTGAAGACAAAGAGCTTGAGGTTGTTGTAGCAGACAGACATGGCAATCTTACAATTCTTACATCTGCAGGATATATCCTCAAGAAATTGAAACTAGGAAATTCACTCACAGTGTTTGGGGTTCTAACTTTCGGAAAACGAAAGCTCTTCGTCACCGGAGAACGAGAAAAAGAGCTAATAATTTGGGATATTGATGGTAACAGGTTAGAAGCGATAGAACTGACAGGACGACCAAAGGCTCTTGCCACAGGAGTTGCTGATGACGTGTCTGATACTACATATTTAGTTGTCAGTACAGATGATAGGAGATTGAGTTTCTGGGAGATAGTTGCAAGCACAAAGGAAACAAAAGATGAGAAACGAACACTAGACGAGATTGAGTCTACGAAGACTACTCTCTATCGACGCGCAATCAAATGCGGAAATTGTGGAGCACCAGCACTTCCTGAATCTAAGAAATGTGGTTCTTGTGGAGCTGTACTTGAAGCGCTTGATGATTACAAGGTAAAGGAGTTCATCAAAGAGAGTATTGATTCAATCACGAGTAAGCACATCAAAATAAAGCTAAAGGATTTGGATCGTATCCTTAGACGTACCCTTCCAAGACCTGCAGCATATAACCTCAGACGAAGTTTGCAAAGTATGATAGAGAACAAAGAGCTTGAGGGACACCTAGATGGCAATACATTTGTAAGAACTGCCAAACAAAGAGCTATCCGTGATGATTTGCCGCCCCGGGAGAAAATCAACGATATCCCAGGGATTCTAGTTTCTCTACTCAAAGGAGAAGATAGAATCGATATTGATAGAATGGTAAGAGATACGGGAATTCCAAGATACATTCTCCGCCAAACCCTGATGATTCTTCTAGCAGATGGAGGAATAGAGGGACAGCTTCATGAGGATTATTTTGTACTCAATAAGAAACAAGACGTTAATCAATTTATTAAGAAATTACACAGCGAGCTCTTGGAGTTGAGCCGATAGGAGTGTGGAGTATAAAACATGAAAATTAGTAAAAAGATAGTAATAGCGTTCGTAGCAGTATCTTTGATACCTATGTTGTTCATCTCTGGGATTTCCGTGATGACGATATTCAATGTATCGAACGAAAATGCCAACGATGCAGCTGCTGCACTCCAAAATGAAGAGATTGCAAACCTACAAAGAATTGCTGGGGATACAGCTCTTTTCATTGAGGAGCGTATGCAAAACTACATTGATGGCGTGTACATGATGGAGCACTATGCTGAAGACCTTTTCAATGGTCGAATAAATGCCACGCCACAGGAGTACTACTTCTGGGATCCAGCAGAAGAAGCAGCACGCGGACATCCGGTACCAGGTCTGGATTCAGATTACAATCCAGACTACGATTCATATGACATTTCATTTGAAACCAGTTGTTATTACATGCCTCGGGATTACTACCCAACACTAGGGGATCCATTCGATTTCAGTTCAGACCCAACAACAGAGTATTTCCTGAATGTATCTAGCAACATGGACAATGTCTTTCGATCGCTTCGTGAGATGAGTACCGATTACATCTGGTTATACATGTACTTTGATGAAGATGTATGTTCCAGTCATCTCTTCAAGAATTATCCATTTGATAACTTGGAATACTTCTTGGGAGATACTTCTAGTGAAGATTACAATCCACAAGTCGAAGGATGGTATACTAACGCAGCAGCGCTTTCCATGGATGACGAAGAGATAGTCATCACAAGTCCATATGGTGACCCTTCAACTGGACTTGTAATATCCCTTGGCAGACCAATCTATTTGGATGATGGCACCTTGCTGGGGGTTGTTTCTGCTGACGTGACTATGGATACGATTCTAACAAGCGTATTAGACATACAGGTATTAAGCAGTGGATATGCTTACATCCTTGAAGATGATGGCGATGTTTTAGCACACCCTCTCCTTACAGATGAAAGAGAATCTTTGATTGAACTTGAATTTGATGACAGCACAGAGGCGACAGCTTTTGCTTCAATTCTGGGTGATGCACTCCTTTCTGGAAGCGGGCAGGAAACATTCACAAAGAGTGGGCATGAATGGTACTTCACCTATGAAACGGTGGAGAACACGGGTTTCTTATTGGCAGTCGTTGTACCAGCCTCTGAGGTTGTACAACCTGCATTGAATATCCTTGCATTAGTGTCCTCGCAAACATTCTTCCTAACTCTGATTCTAGGAGGAGTACTGGGAGCATTCGCATTTCTTGTTGCAGGAGTAGCGTTCAGAAGAGGAAAAGCTGTTGTTGAACCTGTCCAAGAGATGACCAATCTGGTTGAGAAGATGGCGAAACAGGACTTTACGAGGAGCATTACTGCCTCTGGAGCGATGTACGAAGAGATTGGCACAACGGTTGATGCTCTTCTTAGTTTCCAAGAAGCATGTCGATTTGGAAATCAGGCATTCATTCGTGGAGACCTCAACAGAGCACTTGCGAACTATCAGAATCTCTTGGAGATAAGTAGGAGACTTGACATCGATATCGGGGAGCAAACAATGTATCTGAATATAGGGAATGTATTCAGACAACGAGGTGATACTGGTAATGCGCTTGAATACTATGAGCGTTCACTAGAATTAGCTAAGGAACTCCTTGAAAAGGCAAAGGCGGGCGGACTAAGCGAAACGGACTCGATGGATAGAATCGCTTCTGTGTATCACAATATCGCATTAATCAAGATGGATCTGAAGCACTATGATGAAGCAATATCAAAGCTTGAGGATGCAGAAGCTATAGATCAAAGCATTGGTAATATGAGGGGACTCGCTAGAAGATATGATGCTATGGGCCTTGTGATGATGAAAGAAGGCCAATATAGTAAGGCTCGTTCAAAATTCAATGATGCTAAACGAATAGCTGACGATCATGGATATGAACGCGGATTGGCATACATAGACTACCATGTAGGAGAATTCTATGAGATTCAAGGCGAATGGAAGAATGCCAAGAAAGCATATCAAGATTCGATAAACTATGCTGAACGCACCGAAGAATACTGGCTCCAAGTATATGCAATGCAACGTCTTGCTGATGTAAAGGACCAACTAGATGAATCAAGTCATGAGATAAGAAGAGAAGCCGAAAAACTTCGACGTTCAATCCAATTCAAGAAGAGTATCGTCTTTGTAATCGATTACTCTGGCAGTATGAGGGCTCAGGACAGAATTGAAGCAGCGGTAGAAGGAGCAAAAGAGATTCTCTCAAGCCAAGTGAATCCGCAAGATGAAGCAAGTATCATCATCTTCAATTCGACATATCAAAAACTCCTTCCACTGACGAGGAAAGGTGAGCACGAAGACCCCAGAAGCAATCCAATCTGGAAAGCTCTTGACTCTCTTAGGTATCCGAATTACGCAACTGCATTCTATGATGCAC
>JAEORN010000038.1 GCA_016840825.1 Candidatus Thorarchaeota archaeon
CCAACGCCACAGAACATGTCCACAACATACTCGTGCTCCTTAACAAGTTGAGCGATTCTGTTGTGTTCTTCAAGCAATCTTGGACTGAAGTAAGCCTTGGAGAGGTCTACTGCAAGACGACAGCCATATTCGATATGGATTGTGTCAGTCTTGTCTTCACCAGCCAAGCATTGATATTCTCTGACTCTGGTGGTTCCTGAGATTGCACCTTTCTTGGCGAGAATTGTAGAGAAGTTTTTGTGAACCTCATGGAAGACTCTTCCAATTGTTTCTCTGTGATCTGATAGTTCCTCGGGTATCTCCAAGACTGCAATATCACCAATCAAGTCGTATGCTCGTGGAACAAGTTTGATTTCCTCTGGACTGAGATAACTCTCAAGAGTTTCTGTAAGATTCTTAGGACCATGAGGAACAGGCTCAAACTCCATCTCTCCTGTTTCAAAATTAATTGATTTCATGATTGTGTCAATCAATTCACTCTGTGCATCTTGAACGAGAGGCATGAAGAGCATTCCATCTTCTGATTGAATCTTGTAGTCTGTGTCGAGAAGGTTATGCTCAAGCAATGCCTTCCTAGTTCGCTCTCCATTATTTATTGCAACCTTCAGGAAGAGTTTCTTTGATGACATCATCTTGGGGAACAACTTGCATACCTAATATATTTGTGATAATGCTCTACGGAGCCAATCTGATGAACTCCTTGCCTGCGCCTGATTTGGTTCCTACCATTATCTGATAGAAGGAGTCATCACCATTTGTTGGAACGACCTTTTGGAGAGTCCCAGTGACCTCCACATGATCACCAGTTCTCAGAAGACCTCCAAAAGCTCCATCATATACCATGATTCGACTCACGGAATCACCATCAATTGCATCAAGAGACGGAGATTGGCATTCATAGATTGCTGGATGAAAAATACCAAACTCAGCATTTTCTATATCCATTTTGATTGTGATTGGTTTAGTGGATATCGCGGAGTATGACTCGCGACCATGTTGAATTGGAGCTTCACCTGGAAGGAGGATAGGTGATATTCCAATGCAGACATCACCCAGACATAGTGCTTTTCGACGAGTGAATAAATTCTCCAAATCCTCAGACTTCATGGTGGGAACCCTAGCCTGGACCCTAGAAATGGCGTGTTTCCAATCAGGAAGCTCACGTAGACGAGCATTCTCTCTGCCTTCAATGAGTGACCCGTAGTTATTGTAGAGCAGCCAAGAGGCTTCGAATCCGTAAATGTTCATGTTGATGTCGGATCTTTCTAGATTATGTCCTTTCCACAGTATACTTCCCGCAACTCCTATGTGGTTATATTGGACACCTAGAGCATCGTGAAGTGTATCTGCTCCACGCTTCGCAAGTTCTTCAAGAGGGTCCTTAGGACCGGTTTCAATTATCTCCTTCAATCTAATCTCTGGACTGAAGTATTTTGCAACATTTTCCGTAGGAGGTTCTAATAGGTCAGTGCCGAAATGGTGGTCCTCTACTATATAGTTGAGAGGGAGCAAACTCATCCCATCAATGGTGGAGCTCACGCTTCCCCAGAATATTCGTTTGTACTTGATATCACCAGATTGCCATTCTCCAGATGAGTCGGGAACATACTTGAGAAAAGAGAGTATTCGGCTTGCTGGCTGAATGTATCCTAGAACAACAAAGACTCGACCTTCTACATCATGGTAAATGTCACGATCCCTCACATTGGTAGGTAGGTCGATACACGCAGGGTCAGCCAACTCATCAACCCCAGACTTATCAGCTAGATAGATTAGACGGTCCACATAAAGACTGTATGACCATTTCGGAGTAGTGCCGATGAAGATTCTCCATCTATGTGATAGCCTTAATCCTGCCGGTCTCGGGGGTTATGAATCTATTATCCATTATCTATCAAAAGCAATGATCTCAGAAGGAAACGAATCGTTCGTTGCAACACAGTCACCCTACCGGGACTCTCCAGAGTCAGTCCAAAAAGAACACTACACCATATTCCATTTGACAGGTAATCTGCTTGAAGCTAGAAAGTGGGAATTCTATGCGCTGCCTGAGGAAAAAAGAATGGAAGCTGCGGAAGACTTGTTCAAGTCTGATGATGTCGCTGAGAATGTGGAAATTCTCACAGACCAACTTGACATGCTCTTACATAAACTTCAACCAGACATAATTCATGCCCACAGCACCTACGTTATCTTCAACCGCGTGATTACACATCTTCGCTTGATATCCAAATTACAGATTCCTGTAATTGTGACCGTTCATGGTTTACCCAAGCCGCTCATCCTTCCAGATGGGAAAGAAACAACCGATTACAATGAGTTCGTTTCATTCTTCGGATTTGACCTAGTACTTGCAGTCAGTGAAAATGTTGCTGAAGCTATCAAAAAGCATCTCGATTCAGACGTTCATGAAAAGGTTCGCACGCTCTACAGTGGAATTGATCTATCGGTATTCAGACCAATGCCAGACTTGGAAAAACAATGGGATATAGCTTTCATGGGTCGTCTAGAAGCCATGAAGAGTGTAGATTTGTTTCCAGAGATGTTATCCATTCTCAAACCCAAGTTTCCTGATCTTAGAATGATGTTGACTGGAGAGGGATCGCTCAAGGATTGGCTATTCAAAGAGTTTGACGAGTGGGGAGTGACATCTTTGATAGATTACCAAGGAGTTGTTGAAACTGAGTATGTTCCTGTTCTTATCAATAAGAGTAGAATCTTCCTCTATCCTTCGAGGCGAGAGCCATTTGGACTCTCCATAGTAGAAGCAATGGCCTGTGGTGTACCTGTCATAACCACGGATGTTTTTGGTCCAAGAGAAATAGTCAGGCATAATTATGATGGTATTGCTGTACCACCAGATGATGTTGAAGCACTTGCTAAGGCGGTTGAAACGCTCCTCACAGATAATGAACTCACGAAACGGATTAGGAAGAATGCCCTCGAGTCTGTTCAGGATAGATATGATATCAGACAACACGCAAAACAGCTAATCTCGATATATAATGAGATGATTGCAAAGAGGAAAAAGTGAGTGTGTGGAACTCAGAAGAGTCCCATTATTGAATCTACCAAGACCACGGGATTTTAACACTTACAATATTCCAAAAGTATGCAAATAGGGGGTTAGTAAGATGACGGTTGGCAATCCGATTGTTAGTATTGGTAAGAGTTGGAGTCCAATTGCACCAAGATATGCTTTCTTTACTACAAATAATCCAATCATCGCTGTAATTAGAGCAGTGAAGCCCAAACCTATCACGGATAGAATCGTTAGCTTCGAATGATTTTGCAAACACATTCTATTCCAACAGCCCACGTCGCTCTCAACCCATCTTCTTCGACAAATTAAGAGTGTTCGATAAAGTCGTAGTGCTTTGATAATGTTTAAGAGCATCGCGATAGAGCGCTACAATAGAAGCGATTTTTTTGCAATCTGGACTTCATCAAGATTTCTAGCCGTAAAGGCAAGTTATTGCAGAAATATTGATGCTGCAATCAGATATCGCTAAGGCGAATCTTGTCCATTCATTGGAGAGATGGCAGATGACAGAAGAGCTTAATCTACTCATTCGGAATGGTACAGTAGTAGACGGTTCAGGGAGTAGACCCTTCAAAGCTGATATAGGTGTGAGTGATGGCCAGATCTCTGATATCGGACCAAGCATCTCAGCTGACACGAAGGTTGTCCTTGATGCAAAAGGGCTGATTGTAAGTCCAGGGTTCATTGATATTCACAGCCATTCGGATATGAGCGTACCATTTGATAATAGACTTGAGTCAATGATACGACAGGGAGTCACTACGTCGGTTATTGGCAACTGTGGATCTTCTCTCGCTCCAATCAATGATGATACGCTTGATATTATCCAAAAGGATTTTGATGTCTTCTCACCTCCTGGCCACAAACTGAATATTACTTGGCATAGTTTTCGAGAATATCTTGAGACCTTGGAGAAGACCAGAATACCATTCAATATGGTCCCGCTTGTCGGTTTTGGAACCGTTAGAATCGCAACTGGTCCAGCATTTGAGAATCGAGAACCTACAAAGAGGGAACTTGCTAATATGAAAGCAAGTGTCGCTGAGGCGATGGAGGCTGGAGCCTTTGGGCTAAGCACTGGACTTTTTTACGCTCCGCAAATATTCGCAACAAGTAACGAAATCATCGAGCTAGCAAAGACTGTAGCGGAATACAACGGAATATACTCCTCTCACATCAGAGCGGAAGGAGCGACCGTAGTTCAAGCTGTCGAGGAACTAATTCGTATTGTGGAAAAGTCAGGTTGTGGAAGAGGACAGATTTCACATCACAAGATAGCTGGAAGACCCTATTGGGGAACAAGTAAACATACACTCAGACTTATTGAAGATGCAAACAAACGTGGTGTTCGTATTACATGTGATCAGTACCCGTATAACCGTGGAATGACTTCGCTAATATCAGTCTTGCCTCCATGGGTTCATGAGGGAGGAATGGAGAATATACTTGATCATCTAAAATCTCCTACTTCACAAGTGCAAATCAAGAGAGATGTCGCAGGTGGGATTGAGGGGTGGGAGAATATAATCAGGGATGTTGGATGGGATGGTATTTACATCGCATCAGTAAAGACCGATAAGTGGAGATCAGTTCAAGGGAAGAGCCTACTACAGATAACAGAAGAATACGGATACTCAGACAGCTTCTTGTTGCTCTTCCAACTTCTGCTTGATGAAGAAGGTGAAGTTTCCATGACTATCGAGAGCATGGGTGAGGAAGATATTCGGCGTATCATGAAAAACAAACACACCATGATAGCAACGGATGGGTGGGGGCTCTCTCCAACTGGTGTGTTTAGTTACATTAAACCGCATCCTCGATCTTATGGAACATATCCAAGAATCCTAAGAAAATATGTTAGAGAGGAGAAGCTACTGACCTTAGAGGAGGCTATTTGGAAAATGACTGGATTTCCAGCAGGAACACTTAGACTGGCGGAAAGAGGTTTGATTCGAGAGGGATTCCGTGCAGATATTACCGTTTTCAATCCAAAGACAATCCATGACAAAGCCACTTTTATCAATCCTCATCAGTTCCCAGAAGGAATATCCTATGTAATTGTCAATGGAAAGATTGTCGTGGATGATACCACACAGCTTGATGTATTTCCTGGGATGGTTCTCAGAAATGAAACAGGAACTATCTCAACTTAGATGAAACGGTAGGAAATTCAGAGTCCTTATTGGCATTTTCAACTTCTATCAAAGCATCTGCGAATATATCCAGTCCTGCTTCTGCTAGTTCGCGTGTCAGGACGAGTGGAGGCATGAACCGAACTACATTGGAAAAGTGTCCTCCTATCTCGACAATCAGTCCTCTTTGGTAACAGGCCGTCCGAACCGCCTTAGCAAATTCAGTCCAAGGCGTCTTGCTCTTCTTATCCTTCACAAATTCAATCCCTAGCATCAGTCCCTTTCCACGAGTATCTCCAATAAACCTGCTTTCCTCTTCTAGTTCCTCGAGTCGTGGAAGGAAAACTTCCTCGCTTAACCTAGCAGCATGTGTCCATAGCTTGTGTTTCTTAATGAATCTCAATGTCGCAACACCTGCCGCTAGTGCTACAACATTACCCCTGAATGTTCCCACATGCGCACCTTTTTCCCAAGTGTCGAGCTTCTCATCGAAAACCAAAACGGATAATGGAAGACCTCCTCCAATTCCCTTTGATATAGTCATGATGTCAGGGGTTATACCTGAGTGTTGACAAGCCCACATCTTACCAGTTCTAGACATACCTGCTTGAATTTCATCCACTATGAGGGGAATACAATACTCTTCTGAGATTCTCTTGACTTCTTTGAGAAACTCATCAGGTGCTGGAAGTGATCCTCCCTCCCCTTGAACAGCTTCTATGATAATAGCTGCAGGGTCAACAACTCCAGACTTAGGATCCTCTAAGACATGTTCGAGGTACCTAGCACATTCGAGACCACAGTCCGAATACTCTCTTCCAAAAGGACACCGGTAACAATATGCGTAAGGTACAAAGTGTACCTCTGGGATCATTGGCATTAGACTCTGCTTTAATGACTTATTTGCAGTCAAGGTTATTGCACCAGAAGTCATCCCATGGTATGCCCCTTCAAAGGAAATCATTCCAACCCGGCCTGTGTTGAACTTCGCTAACTTCATCGCAGATTCAACAGCATCCGAACCTGTTGGAGCAACAAAGAGAAGCTTAGCGATGCTCTTCAATTTCTGTGGGAGGACTGAAAGCAGTTCATCTACAATCTCCATCCTGATAGGTGTTGGAAAATCGAGAGTATGAGTTAGCTTCCCCATCTGCTCCTTCGCAGCCTCGACTACTTCAGGATTGCAATGTCCTACATTTAAGACTCCAGCTCCTGCAAAGAAATCAATGTAGATGTTTCCATCAACATCTTTTAGTGTGGCACCTTTTCCCTCAGCAAAAGCTACTGGAATTGCCTTCGGATACGAAACTGCTGCACTTTCAACAAAATCTTGTTTTTGTAGCATATCTCTGGACCGAGGACCAGGAGGTTTTTCAATAATCATTGCTGAATTGGAGAGATGCAGGTCTCTAAGTTTCTCATCTAACATTGTAATTAAACCTCCATAACAAACAGAATTTTATTTCGGGTATTTGGAAAAATATTCGCGATTTCCAAGTGTCCCGACTATTTCGTTATTATTAACAACACATTTGCCTATAACCATTATCTAAGATACCATCCCCAAAAGGCTTGTTGGATCTATAGGTGTCATCTCAGTCCTCATAATATTCATTATTCGGAAAAGGTAGATTCAGATTCGCTAATAACTTGACAAAGATGACAGATCAGGGGGATTTTGACACACAAAGCACTGATGGAGCAATATTTCTTAGATAACTGTGGAGAGAAAAGATCCTGCTATGTATGTTATTAGAACAACAATGATAGCAATTGCAAGATGTTCAAAGACAACTCGTAGCACATTTTCTTCCTGCGATTGAGCTAAGAATATGTTAAACACAGTCATAATCGCAAGACCCCAGATGATGTCTACTGGGACCGCAATATCAAGAGGGAAGAACCAAATCGGAATTACAAAAGTTAGAGCAAATATAAACTTGGTCAAGAAAGTGGCCATGGTCGCTTCCCAGACGTCTTTTCTTTTATGTACACCCTCAGATTCCTCAGATACGTGCATAGCGACCGCATCGGAGAAGGCGTCAGCTATAGCAATTGCTACAATGGCGGCTATTACAGCCAAACGAGAACTAGTGCTTGCATTTACACCGACAATCATTCCTAATGTTGTTATCACACCAGATGTCAGACCAAAGCTAAGACCCTTCTTGATTGAAACACTCATGACACATCTTCGAGATACACTAACCTATAGGTGTTGCTTGAAAAACAGGTGATTCGCGAGAAATGGTGGGCTAGGAGGGAGTTGGTGGAGGATTTCTTTTCTTAGACAGGAATAAATCATATCATTTAGTTTTCAAAGCTCCACCGACATGTGTCGGGAGAGTTCATATATCATTAGAATGTAATTACGAGTTATGCCACTATTCGAAGTTGTCTTCAGAGCGTTCTATGATAATCCCTTCAGCAAAATCACAGAGAACAATCCCTCTGTGCAGCTATATCAGTGGTGTAACGACCACCATGACGTTATTGAGCTAGTAATGCAGAAGCCGGAAGATTATGGAAAGGTACGTGATGGGTTCTCAAAATCTGTTGAGATTATTGATGAGATAGATAATGGTGCCAACATGCATGTCATCACCAGAATGTGTGCTTGCGGAGGTTCCGGCACTGTAACCAGCTTCCTCAATGATCCTAGCCTTCTTGTGATACCACCTATAGCCTATGAGGATGGTTGGGAGTACCTCAGGGTGATTGCATTTAGACATGAGAGTATATCAAAGCTGCTCACAAAGTTACGTGGAGCTGGTATCAACGTAGAGATTCTTAGGAAGACTCCATTTGACGGATATATTGCAAGTTCGTTGACCCTATCAACAGATACACTATTCTCAGGATTGACAGAGAAACAGACGGATGCCCTTCTGACAGCATATGCGCAGGGCTACTTCAGATTTCCACGAGGGTCAGACCTTCAGACCATTGCATCAAAGGAGAAGATAAGCAGGACCACCTTTTTGGAACATCTTAAGAAAGCTGAGAACAAAATCATCACAGCACTCATACCACACATTCAGCTATTCAGGAAGATACCTCAGGAACGGAAAAACTCTATGCGCCTTGTAATTAATGCTAGTTAGGTGTCCAATCCTAAGTATATGATTGATATATCTCTCCCTGCAGCTGTTCCCATAGCTTAGAGCGCTCTATGCTATTCTGTTGATCGACTTCCTAGTTTCTTCGAGATTCTCTCTGGCTACTGGCTCGTCTGCCAGGAATCTTTCGAGATTCTCACATTGATAGTCACTACAGTAAGCACAGGTATCTATACCTCGTTTCATGGCGCAAGGTCGTATCAGACAGATCATCCGGCACCAACCAGATATTCTCTGCGACTGACATCCGTCACAGTCAATATCCTGTAATGTGAATTCGGTCTTATGTTCTCGAGTCCACCGCTCGGCTATCTTCTTCTTGCGTTCCAAATCCTCAGCTTGAGTTGCTATGAATGCTTCACATTTGCTGCAGTCTAGACCACAGTAGGCAATGTTTTCAGACATGACTCTATTTCACCTTCCGAATCTATCGAATGAAGGACATTCTGTAGGCTAATGCCATACCGAGAGCCTTTGTACGTTCTAGTTGACGAATTGCTTCTTCAAACGCGAGATATTTGAGTAGTTCAGTAGAACCTTCATCATAGGTATCAATCTGTTTTGAAACATCTATTGTCCTGATTCTACTGGGAGGGGATATTTCCGCACAAACAAGTGATTGTTGGTTCTGTGTACATTCCATCTTTATCACCAATGGATTAGAAGCAAAGAAATGGCATAACCTTTGTACCGACACGTGACGGCGGAAGTTGTTCCATAACTTTGATCAAACATCGGAAGAAAACTGCAGGTGGACTGATTTGAACACATTTTGACCATTCTTGATTTAAAAAACAAACAATCTCATCTGCGAGTATCTGTCATCAGAAACTCTTGAAATAATTTCAACAATCGTAGAAGACGGAGATGTATCTCATTTTTTTCCTCCCTTCTTTGACTGAGAAGTTCTTGAAGTTGCGGACTTTCTATTAAGGTTTCAAGGGCAGACTCTAATTCCTTGCCTAGAGAACGTATTGCATACAGAGTAGGAACAGGAATTCCTTGTGAGGTGAATCCATTAAGGAGAGTAACTGGAAGTGCTTCTTCTGGATTAAGTGGATCTTGATGTAGATTCAATTATATCACCTAGAGGAAAGCAGGATGATTCTCTATCGCTAGACGATCATCCATTGTATACTCATTAACCAGGATTATAATCACATATCAAAATCAAATAGTGTGTTAGATGGGATTCTTGGGACAATGGTCAGAACAGAGATATGAGTTAAACATATACTATTGAATGAGGGCCTACCCTACGGGAGAGTCTTCGACAAAATGAAAAAAGGATCTATAAGTTCAGTATTGACTCCGATTTCTTGGGCTCCTTTGATGCTAGCTCAGTTGAGAACACCAAAATCATTACTTCTTGGGGTATGACCTCTCTATTTTCATAACTCTTACCAAGTTTCTTGTCACAAAAGAGACAAACAGGTTCCAAATTTCCTCGTCCCTTGAAACCGCCTATTGTCTAAGATGAAAAGAAGACGCAAATATTGTATTCATAGCGATTGTTCTATCTGATAACGAAATTTATCTATGAGAATCTAGTCAATTGTCAAAAGATGTGTGTGAGTCAAATGATAAAGACAAGAGTAACTGAGATATTGGGATGTAAATATCCGATTATAGCAGGGACCATGGCAAGAATTTCTAATCCCGAATTTGTCGCGGCAGCTAGTAATGCTGGTGCCTGTGCTGTATTAGCCAGTGCAAATTATAAAACTCCTGATGAACTACGTGATGCAATCAAAAAGACTCAATCTCTAACAGATCAACCATTTGCAGTCAATATCAATTTGTTCCCCGCGTTGATGCCTCAAGACAAGCTAGAAGATTATGTGGATGCTACATTAGCTGAGGGTGTGAAAATCATTGAAACAAGTGGTCACAAAGCTCCAGAGGATTTAGTTCCTAAATTCAGGGATGGAGGCGCCATCTGGATTCACAAATGTGCGGGAGTAAGATACGCGATAAAGGGAGCATCCCTAGGTGCTGATATGATAACGGTTGTTGGATACGAGAATGG
>JAEORN010000280.1 GCA_016840825.1 Candidatus Thorarchaeota archaeon
AGATCATGCCAATTGGAGAACAGGGAGAAATAATGATCAATGGCCCACAAAGGATGATGGGATACTGGAACAAACCAGATGCTACAGCAGCTCAAATCAAAGACGGATGGCTATTGACAGGTGACATCGGACGAATGGATGAAGATGGTTACTTCTACATACTTGATAGGAAGAAGGATATGATCAATGTCAGTGGTTTCAAGGTCTACCCCAGAGAAGTTGAAGATGTACTCTTTGAACATGAAGCCATTGAGAATGCAGCTGTGATTGGTATCCCAGATCCGGAAACAAAAGGAAGCGATATCGTCAAAGCATACGTCGTCTTGAAGGAAGGCTTCAAGGCGAGCGAGGAACTGATTAGCGAAATTCGAGAATTCCTAAGAAAGAATGTTTCGCCCTACAAGGTTCCTAAGTCAATCGAGTTCAGAAAAGAACTTCCAGAAACCTTGGTGGGCAAGGTGCTCCGAAGAGATTTGAAAGAACAAGAGATGGGTCCAGAACAATAGACACGTTATCTGCTCTCCCATGCTGCTTTTCGAGAAAGACCGGCAGCTCAAAGGCAACTATAATGCAGGTAAATCCATCTCATGATATGATTGCGTAGATTGCATTAGAGTATCATCTAAATCGGACTCTGTGCTTTCTCCAGATCTCCAGCTGTCAATGTTTGGGTGTGATTAGAGTTGCAGTCTTGGTATATGATTAGGTGTCAGTGATTCCTGCAAGGTATTTTGCAATCTTCTTCCTTAATTCCACATCATAGCCCTTAAGGATAGCAACATCCTCCATCTGTGGACTCCCTCCACCATGAAGTCCAGCTACCGCTGTAACACCTCCAATTGAAGAACATAACATATCGGAGAGAGCTCTATACAGCTTGTATACGTCGTCGGCTGGGACGTCCTCTTTTCTCTTGATGTATTTCTGAAGGAGTGGCCCAATATTCTCATCATAGAAGTCCTCCTCGAGAGGGAGTGTTGCTGGCAATCCTCCAGCCAAATCAGAGAGTATCTCAAGCTCGTGATAGTAGTTCTTCCCAGCATGCTTTCTGCCAACGTTGCAGAAGACAGCGTCCGGAATCATTGTTCCTGAGTCATCTTTTGTTGCTTTATGAGCTGCGGCAATTCCCGCTGCGTAGACTAGTTCACTTACACTAATCAAATCAGCGAGTTTGGATTGCACGTGTTTCTTGTCCTCTATTCCGTTATACTCGCTTACTAGAGCACTAAAGCCTAGCATTATTTCCGAACTTGCGGGCTTGCATCCAGTATAGCTATGTCGATGATATAGCGCAAAGAGTAGAGCTGTCCATCCTCCAAATGCATGTTCGCCCTTTCGTCCGCTCAAAAACACGCGGTCATTTGGAATGAAGGCATCATCAAAGATGATGAAATTCTCTACATCTCCAAATTCACCCATTGGGCATGAGAATTGATCACGTTTGTGACTGGAAGCACGAGTTACAAGTTGCACTCCATCCCAATCGCCAGGAACTGCAAATGCAACAGCATATTGGTCTTCATCAGGAGTGAGCATTCGTGTAGGGAGAACGATGATTTCCTCTGCCACAGCTGCAGCTGTTATGTGATTCTTCGCTCCTCGAACCACGATGCCATCATCGCGGTGTTCTATTACTCGAAGGTACAGATCAGGATCAGCTTGTTCATTGGGTCTAAGAGATCTATTCCCCTTGACGTCTGTCTGTGCGCAACTTCCAACGATATTGTTCTCTTGCCAATAGTCCAGATATTTCAAGAATCTCTGATTATATGGCTGTCCTGTCATTGCTTCAGCGCGATGAGTTATGATAGATAATGCATTCATTGCGTCGATGCCCATACATCGGAAGACACATCCACCGGTTTCACGACATATCTTTCTCGTCAACTCCTGTTTCTTTAGCAGGTCATCAACGCTTTGATGGATATTCGTGAATCGATTGATTGTTCCATATTTCTTTGAATCTACAACGATAAGATCCTTGAACTCAGGATCTTCAACTTTATCCAATGTCAATGCCATAATCTTGGCTACTGCCTGTAGGCGTGGGTCATCACGTTTGATCCTTTGACCACCGATTATAACATTAGGTTTCATTTGATAGAGTTTCTGTAGAAATTCGTTTCCGGTTTTCATCGTAAACCACTGTAATACACAGGAATTTCTGGTACTTAACTTAAACGGAATTCTGACTAAGCGCAAAAACAATAACATGCCAGGTAAATTGGCTAGATGTTGAAATTCTTCACTTCCTCTAGATGCTTCAACATACTTTGTTTATGCTTACTTCGCAGCAATTCATCCTTGATAGTTTCCAAGTTGTGATGAACATGACGATGAAGCGCTGTACTATCTAACAAATCCAGAGCAATTCTCCATTCTTTGAAGCCTCGAAGATAGTCGATATTCCGTCGAATCAATTCTGTGTTCTTCAAAGGTGGATCATGACCAGCGATAATAAGACTTGCATCAAAATCAAGATAGGATTCCAGAGTCTGTATGTATTGATCGAAGTTTGCATGATCCAAGTATGGAATTGGGCTCTCAACATTGTCCGCCACAAATAGAACTCCATCCTTCTCATCATAGCAGGATGAGGCATCTAGTTTATGCCCTGGCGTGTAGAAAAACAATACCTCATCATTTTCATATCTGAGAACTTCTTGAAATGTGATGGTTGGCGGCACTATAACGACTTTGCCTTTCTTCTCACTGGCATGTTTTTTGAGTGCTTCTTCACTCTCGGATACAACTCTCTCCTTGCATAACTCATGCCCGACAATATCAGCATCAACAAAGGCACAGTTACCCCAATAGTGATCATAGTCCGCATGAGAATTGAAGACCACTATTGGCAGGTTTTCGGTTATTCTTTCTTTGATTTCCTGATGTACATATTTCATTGAATCTGGGCCAAGAAAGGTATCAAGTACAAATACATGCTCGTTTCCGAAGATGATGTAGACATTAGTCAAATAGGGATCGTCAAAGGTCAGAAGAGATCCCCTGTTCGCGACTCTTTGAATTTTCAACTTTCATCAATATATTATTTTTAGACGAGTACATGAATGTGGTGAAAGAAGTAAATTCAGACTATTCATCTTTAAACACAAGTGAATAAATCTCATTTAGAATCTGTAAAAATCCATCCTGACCAATGGAATATATCCAAAGCAGCTTGTCGCACATTTCTATGGGTCTATTTTCCGCAATGTCGTCGATTACTAGGCTCTCAATCATTGGTGCCCATTTCAAACGCATAACTTCTGCATCTATTAGTAGCTCTGCCAGCTCTTTCTTGTCATCATTGGAAAGGGAGAAATCGAAGAAAGGTATCGCATCCTCCACTTCTTTCTTTATTGCCGAACTATACTTATTCGGATCGTAATGAAGACCATATGTGACAAAATTCTCTGCGGTTCTTCTATAGTAGTCTGTTGTGCGCTTGCCTTTTGTGACAACGCCGTGTTTCACAATAAAGCCACCTTTCTCGAGTAATGGCAGGTGATGATAGATTTGATTCTTCGTCAGAGCTTTGTTAGGACCTTTTTCAGAAAGTCGGATGATTTCAAACACTGACATTACTTGTCGTTTGACTTTTTGTTGCTTGGTGAGAAGCACTTGAGTATCCTTATCAAAAGATTCCTCAGTGAGTGTATCATCAATACCGTCCCGAAGTATCTGAAGAATGAGCAGTCTTATTGGATTGTGTAGAATCTCTACACGTTCTTCTCCACTGACGAAGTCGATTTTTTTCACTGGTTTTTTTCCCTGTTGAGCGAGCTTGATATCCCTGATTGTATCGGTCTCGATTGGTCTGCTCAATTCTCTCACCAAGTTTTGATACAAAACTCGTGCGCAAATATAAGAGTTTCTTATTAGCAACTATTTTCTTGAAATGGTGTCTTATAACAAACCTTTTTAACTAATGTTAGTCGGAGCCATCATCGCGTATACATCTGATAGACGGGTTATCTAGCAGATGTTCGATGGTGAATAGAAGAATGGTATCAGTTCTGCTCGTCGAAGATGATACTTACGTACATGAACTTCTTACTAGAATGCTTACTCTTCGAGGACATAAAGTACTTGCAGATGCATTTGATGGGATGGAAGCTGTTGATATTTTTCAGAATTTGGGATACAAACCCGATATCATCTTGATGGATTATCGAATGCCTGACATGAATGGTATAGAGGCAACCAAGAGAATAATTGAGATTGATCCGTCAGCGAAAATCCTCTTCCTTAGCGCAGACGGAACAGTGAAGGATTCAGCTATTGAATCTGGCGCTTGTGATTTTATCAAGAAACCAATAAGCTGCGTGGAGATCGTTGCCTTCATAGAGAAACATGCATCAGAGAGCTTCCAAAACGAGCTAGCATGTTCGTGCAGAACACAATGAGCTCATATCGCCAGCAATGCCCAAGTGATAACAAATCCTCATCTCTTTAAATTGGAGAGCTCAACAGCAGAGCCGTGAGTACAATAATAGTTCCAACGCATACTCATTGTCTTCGTTATAGAGCATCCAGCACATAGACATTCCTTCTGTTCATGGATTCCTTCTGATTTTCCAAATGTACAATATACAGCATTGATTTCTCCCGTTTCAGTGTTTGTTGGGCATCTATTACATTGGCAGAGATGAATCACGTTTTGTGCAGCTCTTTTCTGATCTACCTCAGACATGCTTCCCATCATCATACTATACTTCTCCTCGAAAGAAGATGTTGGCCATTTTTCATCTGGAGTAACCATTCATATCACACCTGCAACTACTAGAGTACCAAAATGGAAGTGACTTTGAGCTATCACTTATTTTTTTCTTTTTTGAAGTAGAACAGAACCAGAATTTTGGGTTAACTTTCTAACCATGCATTTTGAAGACTTTTTTAGAGTTGGGCGCAATAGCCCAGACATGTCTATCTCTCATTCTATTGGCTCTAGAGAACGCATACTCGCTTTCTGAATCAAACTTACTCGACCTTTCAACTCAAACGAAAACCCGTCTACATACTCAATAATTGAGTATGAATGAATTTTTGCTTCTTTGAATTCTCCATCCGTATATACACTTAATCACTGTTGATTTTCTCTCTATCAAGGTCTACCGTGCGACTAGTCTGGAAATCATGCTTCATAGTTCTATTAGTGTACCTTGACTTGCTGGAGTGCATTCTAATGTACCACCAATAGTCACGTTATCCAGTACGACCCAAAAAGTACCTGTCGCAACTTGACAAATCAGATCACCATACACTGTTGAATTTGTGATGTAGATTCCATTGTTGCCAGGACAGTTAATTCCATGATGGAAGTTTATGTTTGAAAATGTCGCATTGATAGCAGTCAGGTTCATATTGCCATGACCTGCCAGTGCTTCGATGTCAAGAGTATATGCTCGGTTGATAGTAACATTGACGGTTGCTTCCGCGTCACCTTTATTGAGAGCACATACATCACCGGGATTCTCTTTCAGTATCTGAATGGACATATACTCATCATTCACAGTACTGATAACTTGAAGCCCAGTGTTTCTCCCTTTTGCCCCTTCAACAAGGACTGTAAGTTTCCAATTAATATTGATTATGAAACCTGGGTCATCGACCACGTTGAATGTCACATTGTGAAAACAGACATCATAGTAGATTGAGATGTTTTCCACAGATGGATATGTGACCTCGTTGAGGGTCAGTGTGTCATCATAGTCAACCAAAGGCGTTTGCGAGAAGTAAACGTACAGCAAACCAATTGTCATGGCTGAAGCCAATAATACGACAAAGAGGACACACATTGATCTTCTTCTCATCTTATTCACATTGTTCGCTATTCGTTGATGGGTATTTATTGTTGATGCGTATATGCTTCGGTTTACAGCTCTTCTTAGATTAAACTCGGAGATAG
>JAEORN010000281.1 GCA_016840825.1 Candidatus Thorarchaeota archaeon
ACAATGATTCTAACCTCTCCTCGATACCCACTATCTATCGTTCCTGGAGAGTTGGTAATAGTGATGCCATTCTTCAAAGCCAGACCGCTTCGTGGTCTAATCTGCCCTTCATAGCCATGAGGTATTTCAAGTGCCAATCCCGTTGGTACTCCATAGCTCTCACCTGATCGTAGCTCATAATCTACGACTGAATGAAGGTCGAATGCAGCATCTCCTTTCTTTGCTTGTTTTGGAAGAAGTCCATCTCGAACCAGCCGCTTTACTTTGACAATGACCCGCTCGCTCATACTTTCAGTGCATCCTTCTTTTTAGTATGTGAAGATATGTGTTTGATATAGATTCCCTTTTTTTAGTCGTGAAAAAGGCAAGTCATTATAAGCCTTGGCGGATATTCAGTTTTACAGGAGGTCACAAAGTGGCTTTTGATGATGGACCGACATTTGAGGAGCCAACTCAACCGTATCAGCAAAACTTCACGGTTAGTTGGACGGGACTGGTATCGCGATCCTTCACATTGTGGGGACGAAAGCTTGGTCAATATATCATGATCGCAGGTCTTCCTGTTATCATATATACGATTCTTGAATTTGCGGTATTCTATTTGCTCTTCGGGGATTATGCCTATCTCTATATTGGAACGATTTCGCCAAATCCTCTGAACCTAATCATGAATTTCTATTTAATGACTGTAACTGATGTGGTGTTTCTAACTGCGACGATAGCATTGACAATTATTATGATAATTGTCTACACCCTTGTTGCTGGAGCTACCTACAAGTTTGGGCTTGACAACTATGGAGCTCCTGATAAAGGCGATGTTGGAGGGAGCTATTCCTTCGCTTTTGGAAGGATTGTGCCCTTGATACTCGTTCAGCTATTGGTAAACGTGATAGGCATGGTTTTCATACTTCCAGGAGTCGTCTTGATGTCTATTGGGATGATGACAATGGATCTGTATTCATTAGCAATGGGATCTATTGGCTTTCTCGTCGGTGCGTTGATTGCATTATATGTTGGAGTACGCCTTTCTATTGCTGGAATTCTTGTGATTGCTGAGGATCATTCTGTAGTTGATACTGTGAAGAAAGCATTCGCCATGACTTCAGGTCAATTCTGGCACATATTCGCAGGACAGATTCTACTGGGAATCGCAGTTGTACTCATTACCATGATAATCACTTTGTTTACTATTCCAATAGCACTTGTGTTCGGTATGACTATCTTCGCTACTCTACTTGCGACAGTAATTGTTTTGATTATCACACAATTGCTATTCTCACCATTGAGCTACATCTTCAGTGTTGTACTGTATCGTGATCTCGCATCACGTACTACCGTCGCTCAACAAGAATGGTGGTAGACTCTACTCGTTCAAGGGGGCTACTATGCCTCCTTGCGCTTTTCTTTTTCCGTAATATCCAGACTAGGGAAACCCTTATCCGCTCTCATTATCTATAGTTAAGTATGATTCGGAATCTCATAATCTTAGACAGCGCAGGGAATGACCTTGTTTCAGCCAACTTTGGTGAGTGTCATTCTCTCGGGACAAGCTCTGAACTCATCGGGGGTTTCGTTAGTGCAATCTATTCGTTCAGCCAGACCATTATTGGACAGGAGATTCGAAATATCAGATTTGAGCATCTTGACTTTCTTGTTCTATCCAAGCAAGATATTATCTTCATGATATCTGCTGATGATGGCAGTGCTCGCGATAATAGAAGGAAGCTTGAACGAATCTCATCATTATTTATTGAAAGATATGAGGACGACCTTGCCACGTTCAAGAGAACGAACACGGCTCAGGATTTTCATGACTTTATCGACTATCTACATGAGTTGGACATCACTCAGAAGAACTGCGGAGGGCGTCCTACCTGCGAGGATTGCCCTGATCATCGAGTTCTACCTCTGGAAGAGATCTCAAAGACTATACAAAAGGGATCCGTTCATTGATGTCTATGATATCGTATGCTAACCTAATCATCCTTCCCACTCAGTCCAAGCAACATAGGCACCAATGCCAGCCAAAACTGTACCTACAAGTAAGAGCATTGTTACGAGCAACATATTTGCATCAAAGCCTTCGGAGAGTATAATTCCGAAAATGAGCAGGAAGATAGAGTTCATACCAACACCTACAAATCCAAACGTTAGTGCAGCACAAGACTCTCCAGCATAGCGTGGATTCGAATCAAATCTGGCCAAACGCCCAATGAAGACTGCCATATCCCTATCTGTGGCAGCTGAGTATGTGGCAAGCATACCAAATATTGGACCAACTAGAACCAATACAAAAACGAAGTTACCTGCATAAAGAAGAAGTCCAAAGGCACAAGATGCTAGCATAGATATAGTTCCAAAAAGTAATAGGATTGTTCCCTTTGTCATTTCTATATCTGCCACAGATGCATTTCCTCCACCCATGCTAATCCAAACACATCAATGCTAATGTGCTGAAAGCATCTTATCTCTATTGCTTTTGAAAAGAAAGATGGTGCCGAGGGAGTGGTGAATAACTTGAACTCATACGTAGAAAATTTTGCAGTAATGAATACCTAAGGAATCATCTATATCCAGAATCAATGCTTGTGGTTCTTAGAATCCAAGATTTTATCGATTCTATCTCTGAATCGCTTAATCTAGGTTCAATCGATTGAATATAACTTGGAACATCCTTGGTTGGTAGCATCTTTACATACTGGAAATCGACATTTGGCATTGCTCCTGCCATTGACAGGATGTTCCAGACTCGGACTTCTCTTTCCCCCCAGTGGTGTTTCTTGAGCCTAATTCTGCGTTGTCTTATTGCTCTATTCACCTCTAAATAGAGTCCCTTTCCTGATGTTCCTATCTGCTCTACTGGTGAACGTAGATCTAGATTCTCGATAGATATTTGACTCCAGTTCTTGGACTCGATGTTGAAGAGACCTGCTGGAGATATCACTACATGATCCATCTGACAAGAATATTGTACTCGTCCATCTTTATACAATGGCTCCTCGAATCTCAGCTGCACATCATTCACCACAACATATTGTGCTGGGAGTTTTATCAGCTCATTGAGCGTCTTCAGTTCACCTCTGGCTCCAGCTAGCCATCCGGAGAGGTCCGCAAGAGCCTTGTCAATGACAATCTTTCTTGCTACATCAGGGTTCATCTGTTGCTCTATTATGCCATCGAAGTTGGTTTCAATATTCTGAATGTCGTGTTCCAGCCTAAGAATATACTCAGTAACCTTTCTAAACGGTCTATCCAACTCACCTAAGAAATCGGTGTCTAACTTCTTACACCTAGATCTCTCACGATATCTCGTCCACCTACTTCTAATCCATATAACTGGATTTCTTGTGGAAATAAGGGGCTGGAGTATATGGTCCTTTAGGTGATTATGCTCTTCCTTGAGCATATCCATTCGTGCCTTCCGTTCCATGTTTCTACGGTCTAATTTGACACGATGTTCTTGA
The DNA here is from genome assembly GCA_016840825.1 of Candidatus Thorarchaeota archaeon. The sequence continues at coordinate 3,465 of JAEORN010000281.1, forward strand.
CGATACGATTCCACCTTGTTCTTCAGATCATTAACACGTCTTTCTCGTATCTGCTCAAGTTCTTTCTCGGAATTCTTGATGTGGTTCTCTATATCCGAAAGACTCCAAAGCGAACCTATTCGCCGCTCATTGAGTTTCTGGATGAGAACCTTCTCTGAGCCCAAAGATCCAAAGACTCGTGCCACGATTACACCCTCAAATAGCATTTGTTTCCTTGGAACATATGAGTATGGACCTCTTCAAATATCTTTCACAGATACAAAGATTCCTTATTCAAGCGTGAAGAAATGAACCTCAGTGGTTTATGAAACAATTAACGCAGAAGTACGAAGTTACATTAAGAACCTCTGATAGACATTAAGGATACTAGCGAGTCTAGGAGGAATATGAAAATTGAATCGTCGTAATATTTTCAAAGTCATCATTGGGATTGTCTTAGCAATTATGATCATGCAAGCTTTTGGCTTCATTGATTTGGTGGCAGCGCCTAATGTCGGCACTGGGTGGCCAAATTAGAACTATCAGTGTGAAACAATCTCAATTGAGAGGTCATCGTTTGGAGAAGAGCCTAATTATCTCTATAGGTAGAAAGGGTTTCCTCGGCCCGGGCGCGAGGAAATAGAAGTGGTGCCGAGGGAGTGAATTCCACGGTGGGGGAAATCCCCAGCCGATTTGAACACTCGACGACACGGTCTTCAGCCGTGCGATCTCCCAGGCTAATCTACCTCGGCTTAATTCTCATACCGTTGTCCTTGAAATATAAAGGTAACTTAAGTGGTGTCTAGCGTATCTTGTGTGCCATGTAACTGGCAACAAATGCTGTTAGAATAGCCGCGATATTGACACCAATGGGGTATACCAATAGTGAGTCCAAGAATGCTATTGTTGCAAGCCAAGAAGGTAGACTTACAGAGTCGGATATTCCGAACGGAACGAAATAGAACATCAGAAACACACATGTCGTAAGGGCAACTCCTGCGAATGCAGGCATGTCTTCCTTTGACCTCGCGAACTCAGAGATCTTTGTTATCCAATTCGACTGCGCTTTCTGCCTCTTCCTGACCTTTCGCTTGGACATGATATGAGCCCAACGGTACATAGCCTCAGCCATCAAGACATAAGCACCAGCAAGGACCGCCATAGCTCCCAATGCGACAATCAGTTGCAGCTCTGCGCTAAGCACTTGAACGTATTCAGCCGCATGCCACATCAAGGGGATTTGTACAAAACCAGCTATTCCCAGAAAGATAAGGATAAGTCCTGGTTTACTACCGCGTTTCCACCAAATTGCTAGGCTCATGATTATCTACCTGACTTTGAGGTTGTCCGCTCAGGAATTCGGTCCGCTCTTTAAGCTTTTGGAACGAAATGAATTGTGGTCGACCAAGGTTTGTACTACTAGAATCTCAAATGGATTCGGATATTCTGGAGGGGTCGTTTCTGGAAGCTGTGAGAGAGCTATCTGCGACACGAAACCGATGTATCCATGTTCTCTTGCATATGAATAGGCTTCTGCAACAGTCGTTTCTACAGTAGCATAATCGACAACAAAGACCGTCTTTCCTTCCTCCAAATACAGATCTAGTCGCTCGGTATACCATTCTGTGCTATAACCTTCCTCTCCACTTGAAGGGATTCTAATATCACCTGAACCCGATTCTCCCCAGGGCGTGTCTGCGATTCCATCAAAGAGAATATGTTCCTGAGCGACCGCATCTATCAAATCGAAGTATACTGGATGCCCATCAGAGATTGAAAGTGCGTTTTGTGCGATTAATAGGAAATCTGGATTCTTGAGTTGGCAATAATCACGAATCTCCTCAATGAAATCTATCATCTCCTCTTGAGCATCAAGTCCTTCATCTTCTGCAGCGGCAATCGCAGGCTCGAAATCATAAGCTTCAATCCAATCCATGTATATTCCATCAAAGCCATCATCGATTATCTGCTGGATGCTGCTCTCCTCATCATATAGCAAGATGTCTTTCCATTCATCGTACCAATATGCCACTGGATAGTCACCTTCCCACCCATCTGGATCTAGAGAAAGAAGGAAATCTGGTTCACCTCTACTCGTTTCTGTAGGTGCTATCCATGAATCATTCCAGTACCATCGCCAGTCTTCAGCTTGCCCGATGTCAATATATGCAATGACAAGCTTCGATTCAAAGTTAGCACTTGGACTTGCGTGCAATGTGTTTACCATCCCTGCTGTGTCAAAATCTGATGAATCCCTATCACTACGAGTAGGCTCAAGCACAAGAAGATCGTACATGGAATCTATGAGCGCATCTACTGCGCCGTCCTCATCTACATCCTGGATTTGATATGCCCAAAATTCAACATCATCCAAAGTGCCTTCATCTAGCTGTTGACCATTATTCAAGAGAGTATATAGTATAGCAAGCGTTGAAACTGATAGGATCAAGACAATAATGAATGCGGCTCTTCTTTGCATATAGATGCAATTACAAATAGACTACATCTATCTTGTGCCTTCCTTCTTGCATGAAACATAGAACACGTAGTCTTGATTCAGAATCCGTTCAACTGTAAATCCTACGGATTCAAGAAGCATCGACACGGTTTCTAGAGTTTGATCCTGTTGTCCCACGAGGCCAAAACCAAATCTTGATGTTGTACCATTTGGAAATGAGATGTCTGTGCGTATGATCGCTGCGGCTTCCTCACAGTCAACCCTACACGCCCAGATAGAGAGCAGCGCCTCATCTTTTAGGACTCTGTAGACCTCCCTCAGGACACTTTCCTTCATCTGCCAAGTTCGCATATATCCTAAAGCGAACCAGAGTGTTGCCATATCAAACACTTTGCTCTTGAAACACAGATTCCTGCCGTCGCAATTGAACCAGTTCGCAGATTCTTTGTGTATTCTTGCTTCTCTGATCTTATCAAGGTTAATATCGACTGCACATACCTTATCCCCTCCAATTCGTGCAACGAGTCCTTCCCCACCACCTCCCACATCAAGTATCAATCCACCCACATCGATTGAATTCAAACACACCTTTTGAATCGGTGGTCTGAAGATGGATTCGTTCTTCATATCACATGCCACGTTCATAAATCGAGATTATCTTCTATGTAGGCATCTAATTCTGCCATGAATCCTTCAATCTCTGGTACCAATTCTTGTGAGCGTTTGTAGGCTTGCTCTGCTTCTTCCTCTCTCCCTGTTCTATAGTATAATTGGATTAGATTCATCCACGCCACAAGATGCTGGGGATTGATTTCTATTGCCTTTTTCAGAGATTTCTCTCCTTCCTCCATCTCACCCTCTGCTACAAGAACCACTCCCAAATTACACCATGCATCCGCTTCTTCTGGATTGTACTTTAATGCAGTTCTAAATGCCTCAATTGCTTCACCATCTCTTTCAAGGATATTCAACAGACATCCCAGATTATACCACAGATCTGGATGCTTTGGATCATGTGTCAGTCCATTTCTGAATGCAACTTCAGCATCCTCGTCTTCGTTCATATACAGGAGAGTCGCACCAAGCTCCAACCACGTGCTGGCATTTGTGGGATCTAACTCTAATGAGATCTTATAGGCAACCTCAGCTTCTACAAGATGACTCTCCCTAAATAACTTGAGACCCAATTGATACCACCCCTCTGGGCTATCCGTTCCATGTCCTAATTCTATCAGTTTGGGTATCAGGTCTTCCTTTGTCAGAGGTTCCATAACCTAGTCGACTCCTATAGCTATGAATAGACATACAGTGGTTACTTATGGAGTTTACCAAGAATATTCTGACCTAAGAAGTCCATAATAGAATAGACCCCATCTCCTGTTATCCTTGATTCTACATTCTCTAAGATGTCCTTCTCTGACAAAACCAAGTCTTTCTGCTACTTTCCAACTATGCTCATTCGTATCGCGAGTTACAATCATTACTTTATGAGCGCTAAGATCGTTGAAGAGAAATCTCGTAGATGCCTTTGCAGCCTCTGTGGCCAATCCCTGTCCATGATACCCGGTGTCTAGGAAATATCCGAGTTCGAAAAGGGGGACTTCCCATCTCTTAGGCTCTATCCAGATTTCACCAATCATGAGGAGGTTCTCTTTCAGCCAGATTCCCATAACGAGCCTTTCTCGAGCTTCCCACTCAGCAGCATGCTCTCTGATTCTGATTTCTGCGTCATCTTCACTCTTCAGGTTCGTGGCTTCGTCCACATACTCCTTTAGTAATTCGCGGTTATTGTTTCTCTCAAACAGATCATACATATCTTTTCCATCATCTTTCTGATATTTTCTGATTATGAGCCTCTCAGTTTCTATTATCGCAGGAAACTCCTGTAGGATCTTATGTGTCATTTGAAACCACATTGCGTTTACGATAGGCTTCCACTATAAACTCCATGCATTGCGTCGATGCCGTCACTTTTTCTTAAAGCAATTAGAAACTAGGATGTGGTTCTATGTGGAAAGTCAAAGTCATCAAGACATTCAGTCCTGAGGATGTCTTCGGACATGAGCTCATCTACCCTCGTACAGGTAAGCCTCTGAAGAAATGTGGAATATTCAATGAAGGTTATGTATTCATCATTGATAGTGTAATGCAGCAACCTGAAGGTTTCTGTGGCTGGGCCTGGCGCGACCTCTACAAGGACATCGCTGTGCTATTCTTTGGTGGCAACTTTGCAATGGGAGAGGGGATTCAATACACCTCTTGCACCGATGGTAAGAAACCAGTCTGTTTCAAGCTTGAGCGTCTATGCGATGAACCAGTGACAACAGGATTCTAATAAGTGCCAAGTGTTTCAATATGTCAGCTTGAGAAAATTCCCACAAGTAACAATCTTCTTGAAATCATAGAATTTGAGGAATGCATCAACAGTCTTCATAATGCTGCTAGGTTTGATTCTTGCAAGATACTCATCTTCCTCACTACGAGGGACGAGGAACTCATACTCATAGTTGTAGGAGTAGAATCTGCCACATTGAGAACATCGCAGCACTTTGTTCTTGTAGTAGGCAAATCTGACGACAACTTCCAGCTTGTCTGTGAACAGATCAAGGGACTCACCCCGTGTCAAATCAGCGGCGGATTTCTCCGGGATATCCTTGCAGACATCACAATCCTCTAGTGCTATCGCAGGTGGATTGTGCGGTAGGTTCTTCAGCCACTTGACAATGAACTCCCGTTTTATCGGAACGACCTCCATCGACCGAATTCTTTCTTCAAAGGCCTCTGCAGCTTTCGCATGCTCTTCCGGATTTTCTTCTTGAGAAAGCATCTCTAGGACGGGGTCTCTCTTGGGTGTGAACTCCTTCATTTGATAGTAGTCTTTCAGGATATCATAGGCATACAATCTCAGCCTCTTTGATGGCTGACTCATAGCATCGAAAAGAATGGTCGCATACAGATTACGTCGCTCTGCGCTTTCGAATTCATGGTCGTACAAAAAGAGAAGTGTGCTTAGTGCCCTCATTCGCATTTCCTCATCGTGTTCGGAACCTATCACACTTTGCAAATACTCCAATACTGGAGCTTCTCTATCTATCAAGATCAAATAATATGCATATTCTACCTTGAGGTCATCATCCTTCTCGGCTTCATACTTGCTTATCAGATAGTCATACACATCATCAGAGGCAATCTCCCCTAATGCCCAGAGCCACCTTCTATCATGCTCTTTGTCCAATCTCGCCATGAGTATCCCTTGAGCGATTGTCTTCTCTTTCTCGCTTAAGTTGTCAACAATCCATGGATCTAGCATGTGGTAGATCATCTTACTGGTATCATCCTGCATCTCGAACATGTAGTATTCGAATCGTTCGTATGCTTTCGACTTGTTTGGCTCTGTCAGTGTATTCCCCATAAATCAAATGTCCAACCAAAACAAAAAGGAATCTCAGATATTGTTCAGCGCTTATTTATGGTTCAATTCTTCTCTGTTCACAGCCTTGATATCTGAATTTGAGTATACTATTGTTG
>JAEORN010000282.1 GCA_016840825.1 Candidatus Thorarchaeota archaeon
CTAAATCCATACTTAACTCTCTGATGGCTGAATCCAGCAGTTACTATGACTTTGTTCAACGCTTGAGTGAAAAAGTACTCAAGGATGAAGTGCCAGTCAACCTATCTTATCTTGCTGCAGTTCATGTATGGTGGTGTAGGCTATTAGATGAACAGAGTCTGATCCAAGAGAAGTACAAGAATGTGCCTTGCATAAGGCCTTGGGGCTATGGTCATAATTCTCTCGAGAGGGATCAGATTCTCTTTCACGATGCTGTTGTTGAGGCAATAGATAAGGCCATAGGCAGTTCTATTGAGGATTGGATGGAAACCGAGCTGCACCTCCTTCATGCGCTCTATCATTGGCCCTTGGGTGAAATAGTGAGTTTGCTTGAACCGGTTGAGAGAGCAGGGGTTCTGATTGAAGCGAATCCCAATCTGAAATGCTTCAAACCGTTATTTTGTGCCTTCGAGGCAATGGTACGGTCAAGGGAAGGATTCACAAAAGATGCTGTAGTCTTAGTTCAGAGTGGCAGAGAGCTTGCTGAAATGTATGATGATTCCATATTCGTCTATATGAATATGCTAGAAAATGCTACCTTCTTAAGGCATTCCAGGATACAAGATTCGATAGCGCTATTCGAGGAACTCTATGATTTGGCACAAGATCTAGACGTGCCATATTTTCTAGGTGAGATCCTGAACGATTCTGCACTAGTATTCGAAACTGCTGGTGAATACGACCTTGCGATTTCATGCCATATTGAAAAGATGAAGGTATATGGAATGGAAGATGTTCCTGATCCATTCCCTGCGAGAATCTATTCCACATTGGGTGATGGTAAGAGGGCTCTTGCACTGATGAACGAGTACTTCGAATATGCCCAGCCAGTTGAGACTACCTTATTTCATCTTTGGAGGGCTTGGGCATTAGCCCAAGTGAATGACCTTGAGGAAGCAGAACGAACCTTAGAGAATGCATATTCAATGATAATCAAGTCTGGTTCGGAAAGAGTCCTGGGAAATTACTATCATTGTTCAGGAGTAGTTGAGCTGATGAGAGGGAATTTCCTAGAGGCCTCAGACCTATTTGAGAAGGCATGGGACATTGCAGAACGAATTCCTGCTGGCTCAAATCAAAATAGAGCTCTTCTTGATCTAGCACGAACCGAGATTTTGCTTTCCGGTCAATCAAGTGATGATACGAAGATTGCCGCTCCAGGAAAGTGGCTATGCAAACTCGAAACCTATGCAGAAGAGTGTGAGCTGCCTGGAATCAGAATGCAAGCTGCCTTGCTCAAGTCCGAGTTCTATGAGAACCATGGCCAACTCCTAGATGCTCAAGCAGTCCTTCAAGATGCATTGGGTATTACCGATTCTTTAGGTGTCAAGACTCTCAGAAAACAAATCAATGATAGACTAGGAGAGATCCAACGAATTTTATCCAAGGAAGCAGTTCCTTCCAAAAAGAGAAAGAAATGAGCAACTAGTTGGAATCTTCCTGCATTGCCGCAATGGCTGCAATCCGTGGTCATTATGCCTCGGTAACTCTAGAATCTAGTTTCTGAATGAATCTATTAGTCTATGGAACTTAAGACACGCTTCTGAGACCTCAATACTCAACTAAGCCACTTGACGAAGGGGATTGTTCTAAAGTCCCACTTTGTCTTCAAGCGTTCGCCAGTATCTTTGAATCCCATCTTTATCCAGAAGTCGTATGAAATCCATGGCACTCCATCTGCATTCTCTGTAGTGTCTGTTTCAATACGTGCCATTCCACTCTCGATTGCCAGTTTCTCAAGATATTCCAGAAGCGCCTTTCCAACTCCTCTTTTCTGCTCACTCTTCCTTATGTGAAGCGCGTCAATATACAGGTGCTCATGTTCCCTCTTGAACACGAGATAACCAACTATCTGTCCGCCCCTTTCTGATACAATTACCTCATAGTCTTCCTTCAACCTGTTTCCTGTTGTCCATTCATCTCTCAGCTTTTCGACATCAAGAAAGGTTCTCCACTCGGGTGCTGAGAATCCAATCGTCTCTTCATCAGTGGTGGAAGCTCGACGGACTTCAACGATGGATGGTATGTCTTCTCTTGTTGCCTCTCGGATTCTTATTTCCTTCACATGAACTAGAATGTGTCTGATTCACTTATGTTTTTGCGATTGTCGTGTATTCTTGGCTTGGCATACTATGAACGAATCTGTTTGAATCTCCAAGATGTTAGGAGCGCTGAGAATCCCATCGTAACTAAAGCCAAGCCGATAGGCACCAAGGTTGTTGTGGAACCAAAAGAGAAGACTCCACCTACGATGCCACTACTCACCTGAACAAAGAGCTGGTAAAGGTAGGGCACTAAGACAAGAGCAATGATAGGCTCAGCAGCTTTGTCTATGAATTTCTGTGCCGGTTCTCGATTCTGGTGTGTATAGAGTTCAAAGAGAAACACTGCCATTGCGCCTGTCAAGATCCAGCCGAGGAAGTTGGATAGCGGAATCCCATAGAAGGTGAGCGCAAAGAACTCCATTGGGTCAGTCCACACCCAAGAACCAACACCGACCATATACGGGTCATTGATGAAATCCCATGAGACCATGAACAAGCCAACGATGACCGATATGAGGAGCATCTGCCAGAATCTTACAGCGCGCCGCGTGTCTTCAAAATTGCCAGATTCTGAACCTCCCGCCTTAGTGCCATTTCTACCAAGAGTGATGTTTGCCATGATGTAACAGACATAGAGCATGTTGAACCACTGAATTGGAATTACGATTGGCACATCCAAAAGAAGAGGACCGAGCTGATTTGTATAGTAATAGTGACCAAAGGGGATTCCAAAATGCGTTCCAAGCCACTCCATGACATAGGTCGTCAGGGCAGTGATTCCAAAGAAGACTGAGATTGCTTTTCTTCCAAATGTGTAAAATCCGTGAGTGAAACTAAATCCAAAGAAGAATGCTACATAGAGGATGAGCATTATGATCATCATATACAGTGGCGGACTCAGGAGGACTGGTAGAGAGATTGCCATCATGAGAATAAGGAATACAATAGGAAGCGTAGCAATCCTGTCCATTTTCAATTATCACCTCATTGTTGACCTCGTCCAAATACGACGATCTGCCACGGACCTATCTCTTGATAGGACCGCCGCTCAAATCCATTCATGCGAACAATATCTTCGACCACCTCTGTGGGATGCACAAAGTAACGGAACGAACTTCGATGAAGGCGATAGGTAAGATTCTCCAATGCCCCAAGAAACCTATTCTTCCAATTATTCAGCGGATACACCACACCGTACAGGTTGCCCGCCAACGCTGAGGACTTCTCTACAAGTCTTTCCACATCATGGTAGCAGCAGATTACTCTGTCCAATGTTACGATGTCACACTGAGGGATATCTGTTGCCAAGTCCACGAAGTTCCCGCATTGATGTTTTATGCTCTCCACATGTCCCTGACGCTGTGCCTCCTCCTTTGCCGCTTCAATATATGCTGATGATGCTTCTACATTGATGCAGCTACTCACTCCAGCTCTCAGTAACTCGTGTTGGATGACACCTATCCCTCCGCCAATATCAAGAAGAGTCATATCAGAAACGCCTTCTGCAAGGAGGGCATCAATCAGCATTTGAGTCGACTTCTCTGGTCCCTCATCACGATACTGCTTGAGCTCTTTGGCAACATACTTCAGATCAAAGTGCTCTTCGATTCCACAGCATTGCTTGCAACTCATGATTCTACCTTCTCGCCTCCGGTGTAGTCCGATTTAGGAAAGAATCTATCGGTCTGTAGAGTCTGAGCTGTCAATTTCATTATTCTGCCATTACTTCAGGAGTGGGAGTTATTCAAGATCTCAAGAAACACCGCTGATAGGAGTGATTGGGACTGGGGCGATGAAGAAGAGAATGAATATATCCCTTCAAATCAAAGATTGTCTGAGAGGGGAAATGAAAGATACCAATGAACCGCTTCGGATCTATGTCGCAGTTGATTCTACCAAGGTTTTCAGATGTAGATGGTGTGGGTCGGCTGAGAGCGATGCATGGTTTGAAACACAATATGGAACGTTCTGTTCAGGAGAATGCTACGATGCCTCTCAAGCATACGATCGCATCTCTGTGTATTCTTGTTTCCTGATTATATTCGTA
>JAEORN010000283.1 GCA_016840825.1 Candidatus Thorarchaeota archaeon
AATTACTCCATCTATAAGAGTTGATGCATCTGCTAGTGTTTCAGTTGGTTACAGCTTCAAGAAAGAATTCGTTCTCTTTACAATGCCCACCAGATTCACTTTCTGGGCGGGTGCCGTTGTTATTTGGGCTAACTTGAAACTTACAGTGAGTGCTGGTATAGAGATAAGTGCAAATGGTCAATTTACGGTCTCTACTTGGGCAGAGGCAAGTGCTTGGTATAAAGCAGGCGTTAGATGGGCGAATAACGTTTGGAGCCCAATATGGCAGAGCGGCACAGCTGCTTCCTTGGGCACGCCTACCGTTGCTGCCTCAGTCGGAGTGACAATCACTCCCTATGCGAAGTGCAGACTAGCATTCTTGATATACGATGTAGGCGGTCCCTTTGTTGAGGCAGTGGCCTATGCACCGATTCAAATTGAGTTATCTATTAGTCAGCCAGGCATATCAGGCACCTGGGCGATTAGCCTTAGATTAAAGATCAATGTTGGAGTAACCCTCGCAGGATGGATAAAGAATATCCTAAAGATCAATGAGTATTCTAAAACTGTTGCAGACTTCCTCCTCAAATCTTGGAGTGGTACCTGGCTATGATGATTATTCTATAGTTAGAGATTTACTTGTTGAACACATGATGCCCGCTTCTCAGCGTATCCCCAGCTTCTTGAAGCAAAGTTGTTCGGCAAGATATCAACGAATGGATAGAGAAGTATCTGCGTCAATCAAAGTGCTGATAGACCAATTTGCTCATCTTGGTTTGGTACCTACGCAGATAACAGCTCCTGCGTAACCTCTGGTTTCACGGTCTCGCATGAGTGTGTCCTTTAGGCGTCCTATGGGGGTCATTCGTCTTCGGAAACTACCGTTACTAGCCATGTCCCACGCAACCCGACCAATAATGCGGAGTAGTTTCCAGGTTCCTCCGATTGCAGTCGCAGTCTCGCTAAGTTTGTATCTGTAGTCTACTACTTCTTGACTTATGTTGTCCAGACCTGCCTCAGCGAAGTATGTTTTCCATTCAGACATCGTGGGAATCCTCATCGGAAGTCCGACAGCCTGCTCGAATCCCTCGAGTACTTCCTCTATTTTCGGTCTTACCTCCGAGGGTATCTCATCTGCGAAGAATATCTCATTCACACCGAGTTTCCCACCGGGATTGAGTACTCTTACAAACTCATGAAAAATGCGTGGCTTCTCCAGAAAGACCGATACGAATTCGGTCATCAACACGTCAAACTCAGCATCAGGGAATTCCAGTTTGTACGCATCGCCTTGCTGAAACCGAACATGATCTTCGAGGCCCCATTCAGTAGCTCTTTTTTGTGCCCCCTTAACCATATCAGCTGAAATGTCCACTCCTACTAGGTCACAACTCGTATTTTTCGCGATTCTGCAGGCACTATATCCGGTTCCACAACCCACTACGAGGACTCGAGTGCTGTTGTCTATTGCGAGCAACTCAGCAATACGGTCCGACGCCCCTAGGCCGCCCCAGTGGAAATATGGTATACCCATTGCTGCCGCGTAATCATAATACCCCATTTCATCCAAATTTCGACGGTCCGGCACTTCATGCACCACACTCGAAGATTAGGCTGTTTCCGCGTCCTCTGTTGAATTCCCTTATAGCTTTCCTTCAGTGCATATATAGAGTCTGAAGTTGCAGCGGGGGACGATTTGGACGAGCGATTGCAGGGTATGACTCTTCAACTCTCATTGAGCTCAGAGTATGAATCCTGAGTGAAACAGCCTAGTAGTAGTGGCCTCTAATAGTCTGATCATGTTCCTCTTGACTATACTAGTGTAATAATAACTCCCCATTCGCCAACTCCTAACTGAATGTCATCTCTGTATTCTCTCACATATCCATTCTCTAATCTTATTCTTGAATGCTCCTTGACCTGTCTAATCTGATCATTCCAGAGGACAAGCCTGATTGACCCAGTGCCATCTCTCAATATTGCATTGACGACCTTCAATTCCTCTCCTGTTTTCCTCGAAAACACTGTACGAGGGCTCTGCATTGTTTCCACGCGGCCTTCTACAACCACTTGATTCAGGCCTGGTCGAAGAGCTTCAATTGTCGACATTGCTCTTGGGAATCCATTTGTGATGCTCTTCTCGTAATAGTTCTCGCTCCAATGAGGATGGTTGTGCGTAGTACCAATCTTGACGAAACCGAGTTTCTGATAGAATGGATTAGTTCTCACATTCCATTCCGGAGTTCCCAATGCCCAGAGGTCTGCCTGAGGATATCCGTCCCATATTTTTTCGAAAGCCCTCCGTCCAATGCCTTCCCTCATATAATCAGGATCCACCCAGATTCTTTCACAGACTTGGTATCCTGGTCCTCTGTCTCCCGCAATGAATCCTCCAACAATAGTTTCTCCTTTCAGGATTTTATAGTACTGAAGATATGGGTTGATGATTTTACTTCTATTCCACTCAACTGAGTCATAACCCGGTGGACCACCAGGTCCAGGAGCGCCTACCTCTAGGTCAGAACCAAAAGCTCTCCTGCATGTTTCTGTAAGGATTTCAGCATCCTCGATATCAGCTCTACGAACAGCAACTTCGCTATCCACGTACATTGGTAAGACCGTCTAGAACATGTCGTGCCCGTTTTTCTTTGCTTCTCTCAATATTGACGAGCTAAATCAGATATTTTTTGTCGAGAAGGCTCAAATCTCATTGGATTTTGAAGGTTTCAATTGAGAGTCTATGTTTCGCAAGCAATCTGCTCACTCTGTTGATACAAGGATCCAAATCATTTGGCGAAGATGATTCCTCAATTCCTTTGTTTAAAACTGAAATCTCTTTATTTGAGAGATCAACCAGATGTCCGTAGGCCTTTATTTTATGGAGTCGGTCTAACCATCCAATTAGATTCTTACTTGTGCGTCCACATAATTGTTTGAATCTTGGATATTCTTTCTCATCTATAGATCTATGAAATCCGACTAGTTGCTCATTATACCTCTGACCATAATAGAAATCTCCTGATAGCACTCGCCGCGCCAAGTCAAATGCAGCGATTTGAAGAGCAAACCTCTTCGAGTTACTGAGTTTCTCAATCAGATTCAGACACTGCTTGGTATCTGTTATCACTAATGACTGCAACATGTCAAGAGTTTCTGCTCGAATGAGATAGAATGCGTCAACAAGGTTTTTGCATAGCCAATCGTAAAAACCATCAAAGTCAGTCAAACCACCACGAAGATAATGAGTCATGGCCATGACTCCAATCCAACGCTGTTCGATGTTTTTTGATTTTTGCCATTTCCTCAGATACATCAAGATATCGCCCTCTGACCTTCTATCGACTTTTTGCATATCGAAGAAGGCTTGTTTCCGTTCTCTGGCTTCATCACGTTTTCTGTAAATTGCATTTCCTGATTCATCATGATTGGGATTTTCCTCTATTCCCAGGGTATCCATGATTTCTATCAATCTACGTTTCTGAGGTGCAATATTGACTCGCAAATCGTCTGTTCCAAAGAACTGCTCAGGATGGAAGAGAAACCACTCAGGAGTAAATCCCTTTGACACTATCTCTTGCCATGTCTCAAGAAAATGAACGAGATCTAATTTGTACTCACTAGAGGAGTTCTTTGATTTGATAACATTCGCTATTCCCTCAAAGTCAGTCATGGGATATGCCCAAGCATACGGTGTAGGATCTTGAATTCCCCCATAGAAGTGAAACATCCTGTGTCCTGCTGCCATACAAACATCGAATTTTCTAGGCCCTTCTACATCCGATGTATAGACGATTCCATAGGATGCCCTATGATTCAAACACAAGACTTCTACTAGTGTCATTCCATTTCTCAGACTCACTCTATTGATTTAACGATTCTAGCGTAAGGCACCAATGTTTTATCATTCGCTGTAGCTCGAGTGGGTCTGTCATTGATTTCATCTCAAATTCGGATTTGCAGCAATAAAAAAGAACGGATAAACGAGTGTTTTGTCTTCGTGTCGTAGAATCCAACTATGATTATATTCACGACGTGATTGAGTATGGACAATTCGCATCAATGCGATTCAAGTAACAACTTCAGGTTTCTAGAGAATACCGGAAGGTCTTGGTTCACACAGTCTACTGTTGTCACTTTTAGTTTCTGGCAAAGAGCATTGACCGTTTCGTTATTGACAATGCCTTGAAGTATTGATGATGTTTCTATCTCAGTAAGGTCCTCTAAGTCTATGGAACGGGACATAACCTCTTTATTCGCTGGACATTGCAATTGACAACGCATACAACCTATGAGCGCATTATGAGCTTGCTTTTGAATCCATGATGGAATTTCTCCAACTATTTCATTATAGAGCGGTAGACATCTTTCAACGTCAATGACAAAACGCTTCTCACTGATGGCTTGAGTAGGGCATTTATTGGTGCATAACCTACAGTCTTTGCAAGAATCCATCATCTGAACATCTCTCCAATGATCCTCTTCAAAGATATAGTCAGTAAAGAATGCGTAGAGGGATAACATGCTTCCCATACCCTTTACGTAGCAAATATTGTTTTTACCGTATTCAGCTAAGCCACTATGAACCGCAAGATGCTTGAGAAAGATACCATTACGAACATCTTCTATTCTGAAACTATCATCGCGGATAATGTTTTGCGCAATTGTTTCGCGGAGTTCATCAATTGTAAACTCCTTGACCCGATAATTTGGTGGAATCAACACCTCGTGATTATTCCCTTGAAATGGAACACTCACTTTTGCAAGAGGTATGTAGACTGCCATAACAATTAGAAATTTCGCATCCTTAAAATTCTCAGGTGTCCTGAATGTCTTGTTGTCAACATATGATCTGAAAACCTTATTATTACTAAACAAACCATCATGGCGAAGTGCATCCATATAGTCTTGCATATCCTGCAAATGTTCAACTGCCACGGTTCTGTAGCGATAGACGCTATTTGGAAGAAGACGTAGTTGTGAATTATTTTCGATATTATCTGCCATTTGACGAATGATTTCAGAATGCTGCTTTTGAAGTATAGTAAGAACGCAATCGATCAAATCATCGGCACACTGAAAGGATGTACTTGAGCCAAAAGTATGGCTGATATTCATGAGTTTTGATTAGCTAAAAGCAAATCCACATTTCTGGCAGAACTTGGCTCCCGCCTCTGATACAGTCCCACACTTGGGGCACTTACCTGCATATCTACTCCAAAGCGTTTCAAATCTCTCTTTGTCTGAGCTCTGGATGATTCTCTTACGAATCAACACATCAAGCCCTTCTGAGACAAGTTCTGTTGACTCAGGCGACAACAATAGATTCCCCGCTTTACATGCAACATCAAATGCGTTCTTCATAGACGGATCTTTGGATAACCACTCCTCTAGGGAATGCTTCAAAGCTTCATCTAGCTCATGACTAAGTGGCTTTCCTTTAGAACTCAAAGAGATATCAGCTTCTGGCGTGAAGCTAGGTGTCAATATTAGACGTGAACGAGCATCGTACTGAACAATGAATACCTCTACATCTAGAAGCGTGAGCGGCATAAGGCCCCCGATGGAATCATTTTCGAGTGTCCATGCCATTAGATCGAGGTACTCTTTCTGAAGAGAGATAATCCGAGATTCGATAAGTTGCTTGCTCTTTTCGTAGGCTTGCTTGACTCGTGTGTGTAACGCGCGGCTTGCCTGCATGCTCTTTTCCATTTCTGCTTTTGTGTCTTCGAGTCGCTGATTCCGTTCTTTGATTTGCACTTGATAGTTTTCTTCAATTGCACTTCTCTTATTCTCAGACTCCTTGAGGATCTCCCCAAACCTCTTCATCATTTCATCTGATTTATTATTCATAATCTGGAGCGGCTGACTGCTTTGATTGATTTTCGACGTCACGTTTGCTGCAAGTTCTTTGAAAATCGATACAGCGCCTTCAATATCATCCTCTTTTTGACCTATACGTTTTCTTGATTCACGAATGGTTTCCAATATCTCGTTAAAGAAGACCTCAAGTTCATTGGCAGACCTCGAAAAAGCTGCAGTTAAAGCACGCAAATCCATTTTGGTCTTCTCTCTCAGGTCATAGAGTTGATTGTCCCGACTCTTAGCAAGGTCTTCGCTTTCTTGACGGGATCGTTCTTCCATGGTTTTTATACGAAGATTCCAGCGTTCTGTTTCAACAGCAATGATGTTCTCAAGAACTCGAAGATGTTCTCCGAACTTCTCACTTGTCACCTTTTGAAGTGATTCAATTGCCTCCACTCGCAGTTTAGCTGCTTGTGAAACTTCTCTGAACTCCTCTGTTCGTTTCAACGCATCGGGAGAATCAGCTTTCATATCAATTCGTATCATTCTTGAAGATGGATCTGATTCTACAAGGAATTGTCCTACGCTGGCAATTGGTGTCGGTTTGAATAGGTTTGCTAGTTGTACAGTTAGGGTTTCAATTCTCTCCAATAGTGTTTCAATCTGTACGACAGCTTTTGGCACATCTTCAGGTTGAGTCACCTGAGATGTCACAATCTTACGAATATCTGTTGCACCTTTTAAATCACTGAACCTCATTTCCTGTCTACTACTTGCAGCCGCAGAAAGCACAATGGATTTAGTTTCTGAGGTCTGAACAATCCAGAACGGAATCGAGATCTTGCTAAGCATTGTAATTCGGCTGTTTTGCGCCTTTTGTCCCTCAGCCATAGCAAGTGCCATCGCTAGCGTGATATTATCAGCCTCAGGCTCAGTTCTCAAGCCTTCTTTACGAGACAAGAAATGCAGTGATAGGTTTCTGACCACAAAAATCACCCAGTCCAGCAAAATGCTGTGGATTTAATGTAGATATGTCTTTCCGAGAGATATCTCTCTCTAGGGGAGGAAAACGGATGCCTGTGGCCTGCTATTTAGTATATTGTCATGTTTTCACTGACATGAGCAGGGGAATCAATCATGAAGACGTTTGCTCGTTTTGATTACTTTGGTTTTTCCAACAACTCTGTCTTCTTGAGAGCTTTGCCAGATGAATTATGAGATGTTCGTAGAAGCGTATCATTCTGTTTCTCTATCTCTCGTGCTTCATCGGCAAGCTTTGCCGCAGTTCTTAGTAGTTCATGAGCGGCGGTCACCGCAGGGACATATACAGCTGGATCACTATCTTTGAAGCATGCTTTTGATGTGATATCTGCAACGACTTCTGCCATCTTGAGTGATGCGTATGCTTTCGCATAAGCATATGGACTCGCAAAGCCTGCAGATTCCAGTGCCATCTCTGTTGTCAATGTAATTGCTGGTAGCTTCGGTTTTGTTCCTGCCTTCAAGCTGTCTGTGAGCTTGTCAATTTCAGATTGCAGGAAACGAATCACTCCAGTACATGAGAGTACCTTGATGAGTTCAGCATTGAATATTGCCATTTCTGTGGGATCAAGGAATTCTTTTCTGGCCCCAATCATTGGGTCCATCGGAAGGACGATGAAACCGCTCCCCTCTGGGATCGATACTACGCTTTTTCCCTTCTCATCTTTTGTAAAGAAAGCCTTCTTCGAAGGTCCATCAGATATGGCTATAACGGGAATTTTCTTTTTCAATAAGTATTCTCTGGCTTGAGTTGGTCCTGGGAGGGAAGCATTAGGACTTACAACAAGAACCAAACCTGGATTCATCTCAGCTAGTTTTGCTGTAACCTCCTCACAGTGTTCTGGATCCATGCTTGCTCCTGATGTTACAACTCTCACAGCAATATCCTTTCTCTCTGCACGCTCATCGAGAACCAAATCGAGGAGAGGTGCAGCACCAATACATCCTAGTTTCAATATTCCAATTCTACATAGATCAGGCATCGTTAATCCTCCTCTGAAAGCAGTGCACCTACAGAGCCATGATAAAACAATTTTGGTCTCCCTTACAAAATGAAACAACGATGAGTAAACCAAGCATCTTCTGGAACGAATAATTACAGTCTGAGAATGAAGGTATATTGGTTATCTTCAATACTTAATCGGCTTTCAATCAGTTTGCCAGTTCTATGAATGAAATTGATCATTGGTACATTCTTTGGATGTACA
Organism: Candidatus Thorarchaeota archaeon; assembly: GCA_016840825.1. The sequence goes on from JAEORN010000283.1 coordinate 8,031, forward strand.
TAGGCAATGAATGCATTGACTCCCTTGCTCTTCGCAATACGCATCATTTGATTGAGGAGAAATGTACCGATGCCTCGGTTTTGGTATTCGTCCTTCACAAGCAAGGCAAACTCGGCTTGATTCGTACTTCTATTCAATAGATACCTTCCCGCAGCAACAATTTTCTCACATTCTCCTTCCTTTCCATCCCCTACTACTCCCACGAGGGAGATATCTGATTCCTGGTCAACATAATAAAATTCTTGAAGAGTTTGGCGTCGAAGGCTTCTAAGGGGCATTAAAAATCTAAAGAATATCGAGTCTTCACTGAGTCCGTAGAAGAGCTCCTTAATTCGGTCACTATCATCAGGTCTGATTAGACGTACATGAACACTAATAGGACCATCCGGCATTTCAGCTTCTGTAATAGCTTCATACTCCATTGGAAAGTAGGTTCCTCTGGCAAGGAATGGAACTTGATCTTCAAATACGTACTTCATCTCTTTCGCCGCTTCAAGTAAGCCATTCCTGAAT
>JAEORN010000284.1 GCA_016840825.1 Candidatus Thorarchaeota archaeon
ATAACATCTGGAATTGTAGCAGTGAGAATGATATAGAAATAGACTCCCATCATTCCTGTACCAAACATCAAGGCTTGGTAGTATAGGTAAGTTCCACGGATTAGTGACACTCGATTCGACCTCATTTGTCAATTGGTACTTGCTAGTGGGGAAATATGTCCTGCTTATAATTTCTCCGTGTCACTGAAAAATTCGAATGGTTTTTAACTTGGCCTTGATAGCGCCCTTCTAAGTTCATCCAGTACTTGAACGTTCTTTGGAAGGAATTGGAGAGAACTTGATGAATACACTAGCCAGAAGAAACTTCTCGGAGAACTTGAGATGAGACTATTCCTCGACTTCATACCGGTAATAATTTGGGCTGCTCTTGCTATTGTGCTCGTAGTAGGGATGCTTGTTGGATCATGGGTTTTGAGACCCCATGTTTTGCAGAATAGTGAGAAGACATCTTCGTATGAATGCGGGGAGGAACCGATTGGACCTGCTAGAGTTTCTTATCCCTATAATTATCTAGTCTATACAATCCTCTTTGTTGTTGTAGATGTCATGGGTGCATTCCTTTGGTTACTATCAGCGTCGACATTTAGATTGAGTGAGACTGTTGTCTGGCAAGTACTCGTCTTTGTCCTAATAATCATGGGCGGAATGGGATTTGCTATGAAGAAACTGCCAGAGACTTTCCTCAGTGGTCAAGAGACCCTTACCCTATATCGCAAGGCGAAGGCGAAGCAAGAGGCGAAACGTGCACAAGGAGGAGGTCATTAATCTTGATGCAGATTGGTTGGCTTGATACTTGGATTGATACTTGGCTTGAACCAATGGAGTTCATCTTAATTGCAGGAATTATTATCATTCTTGCATTCCTCGCTCTAGAACACAAGGACATCGTCTATGCTGCATTCTTCTTTGGATTCATGGCGTCTTTTGTATCTGGCTTCTATCTTCTTCTTGAGGCACCTTTCATAGCCGGAATGCAGATTGCAGTTTATACGGGCGGAATAAGCGCTTTGATAATCTTCGCTGTACTGCTTTTGCCACGTGCACAGGATTCATCTTTGGAAGTCTTCGAATCATCAAGACGTAGAGCTGCAGGTCGAGTGATTGCAGCGCTTGTCGGGATTCTTACTGGTGCTCTTGCACTATTCTTCCCATGGTATGATAATTTTACAGAAAATATGGAGACCTATCCTCTAGTAGATAACCTGGAATTTCTTTCAGAGTGGTTGTGGTCTTCTCATGGAATTTATGTTCAGATGACTGCCCTAATTCTCCTCACAGCAATAGTTGGATCAATCGCCCTTTTGAGAATGGACAAAGCAGAACTCCTGGGTCCTATTAGAGGTGAATTTGGTATCGAATCGATTGATGAACCTATAGATGATGTGGCATCTGTTGAAGATACTACTGAAGACACTCAAGTAGAAGAGCCGTCAGAGGAGGTTGGTAACGAATGATACCTCTCTCATGGTACTTGGCTGTCGCCTTCATTCTAATAGGAATGGGCGCCTACGGGATGATGGTAAAACGAAATCTCATTCGTATTCTTATTGGAGCTGAAATTATGGGTAATGGGGTAAACATTGCACTTGTTGCAGTCGCAATATACAGTCCTGCATTCTCATTTTTGGCTCAAGGTTTGATTATCCTGATAATCTCTGTAGCAGCAGCCCACACTGCTCTTGCAATGGTGCTGATGCTCGTATACAACGGAAGGTACAACACAGTTGACCTCGGACAACCGATTCATTTGGAGGATGATGAGTGATGACTGATACACCTGGTACAGCTTCAACCTTAGCTCGTACTATAATTAACAAACTCCCATCTGTCGAATCAAAACCTCTTACAGGGAACAAGGTAGAATTAGTTGTTCCTGCTGATAAGATTCGAGATGTTGTCGCATTGATTGATGAGGAAGTATCTGATGCTCTACCAGAATCTATGTTCGGAATCGATCTGACAGAGGACAAATACGAACTCATCTACATCTTCTGGTCACATGCTGGTAAGATGCTTGTTCAACTTAGAGTTCATCTAGAAGGTGCATCTCCTGAGATAGAATCTGTTGCGGATA
>JAEORN010000285.1 GCA_016840825.1 Candidatus Thorarchaeota archaeon
ACAGGCTTCGCTCTTCTTCTTCCAATAGCACTAACCTTGGGTCCGTGGTTCCATTACTTTGGACCACAGCTCTCTACTTGGAATCCTGGTGCGCATCTACTACCAATGTATGCACTAGGCGCAGGGACAGTCTTCTTCGAAGCCCTTGCCCTAATGTGTCTGATGCTTGCCATGCCGAGATCTGGTGCTTCGTACCACTTCACTGGTAGAGGTCTAAGCCCAATATTTGGTGTTATGGAAGGTTGGCGAAGTGTAATCACAAACCCTGTCTTCAGGGGAACTGGTAGCTTTTTCGCAGTACAAATCTTTGCAGGCGGTTTAACTGTTATTGGAACAGCAACTAGCAATGCTGCATTAGTATCATTTGCAACAACCCTTGGTACTGATATCGTCTGGTTGTTCAGCGCAGCGGTTGCAATGATTCTCGTCGGATTCATCTTCAGCTATTTGTCAGTCAAATGGCTCGGATGGTTCGTTATAATACTGGGAATCATCAATATTGCTGCTCTGTTAGTTGCAGACCTTGTTATGATCTCAACTCCAATGACACAGACAGTCTGGGAAACAGCGATGGGTGCTGGTACATGGGCTCCAATTGCAGCCTTTGATAACTCAGCATTCATAAACTTCAATCCAGCGGCAGTCGGCCCTGCACTTCTACTAGCAGTAGGAGGAATGTGGCCATACTTGATCATGCCTGTAGCAGGAGAAGTTTCACAACCAAGCAGAAATATTCCACTCAGTAACGTTGGTGGTTGGGCTGGCATTGCTGGCTTCTTCCTACTCTCTGGCTATGCAGTCGAGAGTTGCATGGGAGAATACCTCTACGGTATCAACTCAGTTGGTGGCGTCTTCCCAGGATTCGGAAATTACGCTGCAGTCATTCTTAATGTCAATCCACTCGCATGGTTTGTTATATTATGTCCAATCTTTGCGAGCGTATTAGACTCACCCAGCAATGCACTGTGGGTAACTCGACCCATGCATTCAATGGCTATGGACAGATTCTGTCCTGAGGCATTTGCACGTGTCCATCCGAAGTACCATGTACCACACATCACCTTGTGGTTCTGGTTGATTCTTTCAGTCGGTACTGTCGCATATGCAACAGCACTGCAGTTCTTCTACGGCACAGCACTGGCATCTTTGATTGGCGTAGCATATACCTACGTCTTCATTCGATGGCAGATGGCTCTGGCTTCGGTGTCGCTACCGTACTACAGGCCAACGCTGTGGGAGCGTAGTGGAGCATGGAAGGTCTTGGGCATACCCCTCATCTCAATCGGTGGTCTCGTATCAGGCGCAGTATTCTTCTGGGCTATCATCGCATACGTACCAGGCCTACCCTATGAGGTCATGTTCACAGTTGCTGTATATGTGATAGGTCAACTAGCCTACATGTACTACGGTGCTAAGAACAAGGCTCGTGGTGTTGAGATGTCTGCCATCTTCGGCCAACTACCACCTGAGTAGTTACTAGCTTAATGAAGAGAGTTGCAAACTCTCTTCTTCCTTTTATTTTTCAATTCTATTAGTAAAGATAGTAGACCAAATCTAATAGTCCTCAGAAAAATCATGTATTGGTGGGAATCTATTCCTACTTGCTTTGCTTGAGAATGCTTCTAGTTTATCCCAGGTTCGATGATACCGAGCTGGAAATGACCATGGTCTAATCAATAAATAATCATCCACATCCTCTGCCGCATGATATGCATCAAGGGCTGCCTCGGCTAATTGGCTAAACTCCCTCCTTGGATCATCATCGAGAACCTGTTGATTGAATGTGAATGCATCTTCATGCCATTGATATCGGACGCAGAGTTCCTCATCATCACGAAAGACTCGTTTCACTATTCTCCATGGCCAGAATGTTGACATCTGTTCGAGTTGTTCTCCAGCACCATAGAAATCAATCGCCATCCCTTCTTTACAATATATGTAATCCGGTCCTCTCTCTCTGAATTTAGGATTTGGTTTTGCCATTCTTCCTTTCTTTATCCAATCATTCCAATCTGCTCTTTTCCTTGACAATTCCTCACAATGATCTAGAATGTACTTCACAGCTGCAGATGTTCCATGGTGTGCTAGTCCTGGAAGAGATGGTCGTTCTAATCTTTCTTCAATCAAGTTCTTTACTGTGGGAATATCCTCTTTTGGAAAAGTAGTCCATACTGGGAATATTGCCCTCCCAAATGGCATGTTGTATAGGAAGACCAATCCGACTGTATCAATTGGTTTGAATTTACTGTCAATAAATTCTTCCCCAACGGGCCAAGTTTCTCCATTTTCATCTAAATGAACTTCAGCTACCTCGTATGAAATAACTTCTTTCCAATTGGCATCATAAACAGCCTGGTATACTTTCCGTTTCTTCTCTCGAGGAAGAATGAATCTTGCTTGTTCAGAATTTATCTGCAATTCATGCCTTTTCGAACTTACTGGACAGGTACCAATGTATTCAAGATTAGGAAGACGTTCTTCGTTTGTCATGGGTATAAGTCACCTTGGTCGTGGGGATGTTAATATCCTGATGCCCGTGCACAGACCTATTCTTAAAAGTTCTTAAAGTAATAACTTTGCATTTTTCTGACAAGCGATAGAATTAATTACTCGTTACTAGGTCTTCATTCTGAGAGGACTTACGACAATGAGTCACCGATCAAAACACTCCAAGGGAAAATCCCAACCTATTGATGATTTCAAGTTTGATCCGAATGGACTGGATTTGAAGTTCAGTAAAAATCTACTAACTGTAATGGATGGTTATCGTATCAATCGTACTTACGATCTTGGATTTATCGATAAAGCTATGAACAAAGGTGATCTACCACAGTCCTTCACAAAACAATGGGGAACTATAAGAGGTGTTCTCCATAAGCTTGCGGCTATTGGTCCGAAAGTTCCTGGTGTTGAAGCATCTCTCAATAAGAAGCAATATATGTCATTCATTTCGCTGGCGACCATAACAATCGTAGTTCCGATACTTTTGATCGCGTGGGTATTTCAGGTGGATTTCCTGTCACCTTGGGCTATACCTCTGGCATTTCTTGCAGTTGGATTAATGATGATTAACTTCTTAGTTGGTGGATGGTATAATCGAAAGGTTGCATGGTTAATTCATGATTATCTTGAAGCTAATGCTAGTCTTACAAGAAATGAATCAATTATCCTGAAAAACTGGTGCCAAACCATGATTCATTATATTGCTAGAACTATGCGCAAGGGAGGCATAGATCCTGAAAAGAATCCTATCAAATTCTTCAATAAGGACTATACTGGAATTGTAGTCCTCAAAGAGCCTTCAACATTCAGAAAGCACTATGTGGTGATAATAACATAGAATGGTTGGGGTCTGCAAATGAGCAGACCCCGGTTTCTTTCATAGTAGTTTCTCTATAGGAGTATAGTCCAGATCAAATCCAAAATGCCTTGGACCCAAGGCATCAAGACCATCTGAACATCGAAAGACTGACTCACCTGACA
>JAEORN010000286.1 GCA_016840825.1 Candidatus Thorarchaeota archaeon
AAGATCCACCATCTGTTGATGGTTCAATCTTTGCCATTTGGATGCTCCTCCAAAACCTGAATGTCATTATCTTGATTTGGAGAAATGGGACTCCTTCTGGATTCGATCACTCTAAGGACTACAACCAGAGCCCAAAGTAGTATCATCAGGATCCAATTTCGATTCGAGTTGTAGATGAAAGTAAACGAAGTTCCCAAAGCTTGGTGTGCAAACATTGCAGCCAGAATATTCCTTCGTGATAGATTGAATAGAGAATCAATCATGAATGATTGTGCTATCATTGAAAGATATCCAATCACTGAAGGTTCTATTCCAAATGATATGTTCATCATTTGATGCCATAGCCACCAATAAGAACCAATGATCAAACTGCCTATTTCTCTACCATATCTTCGTTGTAACTCTACTAAGGCGAATCCTCTCCATGCAGGCTCTTCAAAAAGGGGACTTGTGATCAGACTCGCAGAGAAATGGATTGGGATGACAGCTAAGAGTAAGAGTCCAATCTCATCAGCAATTGATGGTACGAATATTAAGAACTCTGATTCTAATCCGAATTGAAAAGCGATTGCATTTGCGAGTATTGCCATGATAGGAAAAGCTATGGCAGCGATGATAAGCCATGGAATACATTCTTTCCATGTACGTGCAGTAGACATTATCCTCTCAAACTTCACATCTTCCGCTGTTAGTTTCTCTAGAATCTTCAATGTAATGAGTGGACTCAATCCACCTAACGTTGAGGGAATCAAGATGAGTTCCATCGGCCAAAGGCCCAAGTACATTTGTATCCAGAAAAACCATCCAATAGGAATAGTCAATGCAAGAAAGAGTCCGAGTTTATGATTTTCAGCGAATGCGTTCATGGTCTAGTTTCACCGGTCATAATCCATGCAAAAGATTCGCCAAATTGGTGCAATAATCAAAGATAAATCCCTTTTGAAAGGAACGAAAGAAGCGACTTAGATATATCAAAATGAATGAGGAAAGCGAGTTGACTAATGAGTATGAAAAGATAGATATCTTTGAAGAAAGGCAAGGAAACAGCAATCGCTATTTTATCCAACTAGCATTATTCATCATTGCTCTCTACTTTGCAGGAGCTATTATTCTCCTAATGATGAATTACGAACTTAATGTTGCACTTTTCGGGATTCCACTTGTTCTCATTGGCATTTGCATAGTAGTTTCGTTAGTTTTAGTGCAAATCTTTCTTGAGAGACCTCCTATCCTTTCAGAGCATGAAAGCATAATTGAAGAAAATAACGAATTCTGAAACTACTTCTAACGGTTTCCAAACACATTGTAATTCGATTCCATATTTTGTATATACATAGTATTCTTGATATTGTTTGAAAAAGCTAAAAAGTGAAAATGTGCATACTATTTTCGAGCTTTATTACGAAAAAATTGTATCTTTTCGGACATAAGCTCGTTTCACACTGTAAGGGAGTTGAGTGAATTTGGAGAACTCATTAGTAGATACCAAGGAAAGAATAATCGCGGAAGATCTTGATCTAGAGAAAATCTATGTGATCTGTTGCGACCAGAGCAAGTCTTCCATGGGACTTGGCCATATCAGAACAGCTGTAGATGGAGTTGAAGAATCAGTACTCTCATTAGATTGGAGTCACGTGAGAGCTGTACCGATCATTACGCTAGAAGATGCGACCTTCGAAGCAGGTCAAACATTGATTGTTAAGATCAAGCCATTAGTAATCACCCCCAGGTCAGCTTTGATACGATCCTTCTATGGGTCAAATGGAATGGGCAACCTAACTTGCATTGGTTCAACTGAATTCAAAGGATTTGATGAAGAACGCCTTGCTGATAGGGCGATGTTCCATTCTAGAATTAAGGCAAATATGGTAAAAGGAGACCTTCTCGGACACGTTTTTGTAATTCCTCCAGCAAAATAATCGAAATACGTGCTATACATTCAGCAACACGAATAAATCAGGTTCCGGTTGCGCCGATTAGGTACCTTATATTGAACTTCGCATAATCAAGAAACCATGACGCTCTCTCGCAGTATGAAAATCGGGATTATTGTAATCTTTATCGTAGGGGTCACAACACCGGTCGCGCTTTGGGCGATGCTCAATCAACCAACATCATCAGGAATCGAACTTACCTTACTTCACAATGCAGGAGTGATGATTGAAACGGATGATGTTCGCATCTATATCGATCCATATAACCTCCCAGATAACTACACGGAATTACCTGCAGATATCATCTTAGTTACACACCCTCACGGAGATCATTATCACTATGGTTCTATATCAGATATTGAAACTGATGACACTGTTTTCATCTTTCCAGAGAATATGACCACAGAAATTGCCCGTCATGATGGTATTGGCATGAATCCTGGAGAAAGCATGATGGTCGGTGATATCAATATCACTGCATTCTACATGTATACTACGGCACCAGAAGGCTATGATCCTAGCCATCCTCCAGAGGCAAACTGGACTAGCTACATTATCGATATTGATGGCTTCACAATCTTCCATGCAGGTGACTCGAAGTG
>JAEORN010000287.1 GCA_016840825.1 Candidatus Thorarchaeota archaeon
CTAGTGTTAACTCGTTTTGCAGAATCTTTCTTGCTTTTTCAATCGATAGCACTCCCTTCTTGTCTGTAAGCCATGCAAAGAGATGCTGCAAACCTCGAATGAATCCTCTCTTTTCATCGATTAGTAAGTCGTCTGAAGTATACGCTCTTCCAGAACGAAGTGCTATTATCTCAGCTGAGAACTGATCCTTGAAGTATCCGCCCGGAGTAGTCGTATACCTTTCATCAACCAATTCAAGATTGAGACTGGGTGAGGTTCTTAGCAATTGTCTAAGAAGCAATGTCGAATATAGCTTGCTTCCAAGACCAACTCGTGTGTGTAATATGCTATCTTGATATCGAGTCTTTGTATGAGTCACCAATTTTATGATAAGCGAAGAAGTGGTAATAGGAGATGCAAGTACACGACCAAAAACTGGAATTCCATCTGCAAGAACCGCTAAGCCATTATGCAATCCAGGGTCCACCCCAATCATTATCTCCCGAGGTGATAAATCAGATAGATAATGAATCATAATGTCAAGAGCAGTTGTTGTTTCATCAGGAGTGTCATCAATCACGAGTAGATGCTTATGGTCAATATTCGCTATTTCTTCAGCGGTGGTAATAACAAGCTGTGCTTCCTTACAGAATCCATCTTCTGGTATGCAAGAACGAAAACCGAGTCCTAGTCGCTTGAGAATTTTCACCGCCATATAGAACGTCTTTGGCTTTCGTGTTGCTAAAGCAATTCGGTACCTAGACATCCTATTTTTTCCTCTGAGCTAAGCTTATCACTTGGCAAGTGTCACAAGAAGGCAGGTGCTTTCCAATTTGATTCTTCCGTCAGGGATATCGAAGCTTGATAGACTACTTGGTAGAGGTGTTTCTACCGGATTGATTACCCATGTATTCGGAAGAGCAGGAGTAGGAAAGACCACTTTTGCTCTGAGTTTCGTCAAATCGACCCTTGACCTTGGAGCGCGTGTGATCTATGTCAATTCTGAAAGCTCATCACCTATTGAACGATTAGAGCAAATTATGGTGGAAAAATACGATAAGTATGCCAGCCAAGTGACACTTCTTCTACCCAAGAATTTCGAAGAACAGAATACGATCATTGAGGATCTTGAGCTCTATGTAAAAGATAACACACGATTGGTAGTGATAGATACACTTACGCGGCTCTATCGTACGGTACTAGACGATAAGAAAACGAACTATGTTGTTCATCGAGAACTAAACAGACAAATGGGCTTTCTAAAAGGACTGGCAAAGCAGAAAGATCTTGGGATCGTTGTCTTAAACCAAGTTAGAGCGAAAATGGATGAACCAGAGGGAATTGAGCCAGTAGCTAGCAGTATAATGGACTACTGGTCGAATTATGTAATCAGACTGCGTGCTAAGCAGGAAACTGGGGTAAGACTGATTGAACGCCTTGCACCAGAAGGAGAACCGTCAAATGTGGTCTTGTATCTTACAGCTAATGGCTTTGCTGCGGATAAACCGCAAGAGAAACAGTGAAATTGAATTATAGTTCGAGTCAAAACTAAAGGAGTACGCCCTATGTATGAGATACTTGCCTTGATAGGACTTGCTGTTTGGCTTGGTCTTCCCGCTTGGATTGCAAACTCAATGCCAGTGTTATTTGGTGGAGGGCCACCCATTGATGGAGGTCGTATGTTTAGAGATGGACGTAGGGTACTAGGGAATGGAAAGACGATTCGTGGGTTTATTGTCGGAGTGTTATTAGGAACGCTTACAGGAGTAGGACAGAATCTAGCTGCATCGTATATCCATCCAATTATGGAGATGTATCTTTTTGTGACTCCAGATATGACTTTAATCCTCTATATGCCCATCCCAGCTGCATTTCTCCTATCAGTAGGCGCTTTAACTGGTGACCTTATTGGCTCGTTCTTCAAGAGAAGAATCGATATCAAGAGTGGAAATCCAGCCCCAGTCCTTGATCAGCTTGGATTCATCATCATGGCACTTATTCTAGCAGCACCATTCCTACAGGCTCAGGCAATCTATGTGATTATTCTAGTGACCTTAACGTTGGGTATTCATTGGATAAGTAATGCTCTAGGGTATCTTCTAGGTCTAAAGGAACATCCTTGGTGATGGCTAAGGATTTAGGACAAATGTCTTGGTAAAGATAGACATTTAAGGAAAATCTTGTGTCTATTCTTGTTCATACCATTTTTAGGAGCATTCTATTGTTCAAATGGGGAACGGTTCAAAACATAGTTTCTACATGACACCGGAGTATCGCAACAATGATGGTAAAAGATTGTATGCAGTCAGATGTTGTATATGTCTCAGTGCCTGGAACTAGAGAAGATGTTCTTCAAATCATGGCTGAGAAGCAAATTAATGGATTACCAGTCGTCAAGAAGGGCTCAAAGACACTCGTTGGTATAATTACACGCACCGACCTTCTAAGAAAAGCTGATGAGAATCAAGTCGCTCTTTTGATGGTAAGAGATCCAGTGTCTGTATCACCAAGCACTAAGATTCAGAAAGCGGCCCAGATAATGATTGAGAATAACTATCGCAGATTACCAGTGGTAAGTAAAAGCGAGCTGGTGGGTATGATATCAGTACCGGATATCATCGGAGCCGTTCTAGAAACCCATGAAGTATATCAATCTGAAAGTATTGCGAATTATATCCGGAGAGAAGTGATTAGCGTCTGGGATCAGACTCCTCTACCTCTATCCTACATGATGATGGAAATGGCAGGACAGAATGCATTGGTCGTAGTGAATGCTGGTGGTGGTGTAGCAGGTCTAATTACAGTTAGTGACTATATTCGATTATCAGAAGTTACAATAGAGGATAACCTATCCGATACGTATAGTGGGGAAGGCGGGAATGTTGACTGGGCATGGACCTCGAAAGATTTTCTTGTGGTAACTAAGAAACTACTAAAGCTACCCAATGTACCAGTAGCGAAAGTAATGACTCAGAATATGATTAGCGTCAGTGAAGTGACGACAGTATCTGAATGTGTATCCATATTAAGAAAGAACGAGATTGATCAAGCACCTGTTCTTTCAGCTGCAGGAAATCTGATTGGCATGATAGAAGACCGAGACCTGCTTAAATTAACCCTAGAGGAATGATGCTCATTCAAAGAAATCAGTGAGCATAGTCTGCTCCGATACAAATAGGGAATCTAGTGACGTATTAATCAACTGAAGACGTTGCTGTAAGTAGACACCCAGTTTATGTTCATCGATCATTTTCTGAGCGATCTCCAGATACTTGGAGATATTACGTTGTCTAACAGTTAGGGAAAGCTTGGAGCTAGCACCACAGCGACACTTCCCTGAGAGAGGTATTCTGCGATATATGCGATTGCACTTGACGCATCTTATCTTCTGAGTTGAATAGGCTCTCAAGTTTCCACGGATATCTCGAAGAAAATGATGAGACAATACTCTTTGAGCAACATCAGCGGCATCTACTGCGTCTATTAATGCGGCAATCTTGAGTTGTGCATCAAGTTTCTCGGCCATACTACCCAGTGTCTTGTATCGAGTATTCTTGGGACCTGCATTGATAGAGTTGGTTCCATGAGTGAAACCAAATCCTTCGTATTGTGCCATGGTATCAAGTCGAGATGCAATGATATCTACTAGTGATTCAACCACTCGAGGGTGTTTCGCTTCAGCGACAACGTCATAGAATTGAGCGGGATATCGTGAGCATATCTCGATATTATGACTCTCATCATCTACTTCAGAAGGATTGAGAATGACTGATAGAACGAGTGGCGCATCCATGAATCCTCCACGACCTTTCGGCAGGTAGGCCCGTGAGAAGTTTAGAAGAGCATCAAGAACAAGAATGAGTGCATCCTCATCTCCATCACAATTTCGTCGTTTTGCAGCATGCCAGTATGGATGTGCGTAGCACACGCTAGCGCTTGTAAAGCCAATGACTCTCCCAATGATACCTGCAGAGGTATGAGGCGCCAACCCAATTATCAGCTGTCCTACAACATCATCAGAGTCATTGAAGCTATAATACCTCTCAACACCATATATCTTCTCAAGACAGTCATCAACGAAATTGCCCACTTGAACCATATAGTCGCCGTAGTTCTCTGGAATAACTATGTCTTGTACCTTTAATTCAAGTATCTGATCATCAGAAAGAAGGGGTTCACCTTCAATATCGGTTAGATAGCCTAAATCTCTCAATCTATGAAAAGGAACCCCGACTTCATTAGGTGTGAAATGAGTAAGAGGGGCATCGGTTGCATCAAATCTAGCTGTTCCATCTCGGTAGCAGTACACATCATGTTTTGCGCGAAGTATACCTTTTCCAAGATACTCAGGTATCTTCAAATCACTAGTTAGTCCAAGAACTCCTCTTAGACCATATGATTCGGGTTCATTGATTTCTTCTCTTACGCGCTTCAGGAGTCCATCCATATCGATTGGGACAGATCGAGTGCCACGAACGAGATTTACATCATGTCCACGGGGACACATGCCAGTGATCTCGTCAACATACATTCCACAGCCCTCCTGAGCGCACCAATACTGAACGCTTGTGTGTGTTCCACAGACGGTGCATCTTGATTCAAATGTTTCATTTTGACAACGAGGGCAGCTACGAGTTACAAGTTCGAGCTCTAACTGAGAGATTAGAGGTGGCAGTACTCCCCCATTTGTGTCGGATTCGTCTATAATGAGTGTGCCTTGATCTGCTTTTTGAGCGGCTCCTTTTGCCACTCTGACAACATTGCGTTCAGTCCCCATAAAACGACCTACGGGAAAGAGAACCTGAACAGGAGGATGCATACGACGCACCTCCGCTTTCTCAGGACGACCCATTCGAGCTCCAATAGAGAACCCTACTCGATCCTTTAGGATGACCTCAGACACTGAATTGATGAAAGAAAGAGCGTCTTTTCCTTGTCCCTTCTTTGTTGCTTTGCCCAATTGAGTTAGTATGACACTAGGATTGTCAGATAGCTGTATCTTCTTCCCCTTCAGGGGAGTATGAGGAATTCCAATTTTCTCAAGGATTGTCTTGATTGATGGATTTGCTGGTATTATGAGTGATTTCCCTTTGATTTCCACAATTTCATGTTCTGAAAGAACATATTCCCTAAGTTTTGATACTTCTTCCTTCGATGCCGCAAGCCATCGATAAGTATAGCGAGGATGTAGCGGTACCTTC
>JAEORN010000288.1 GCA_016840825.1 Candidatus Thorarchaeota archaeon
AAGCTTCATTGATAGACTTTAAACGCTCTTCAGCCGCTTTGTCAGGATTCCTATCCGGGTGCAGTTCCTTGGCAAGCTTTCTATATGCTTTCTTGATTTCCTCTTGTGTTGCGTTTTTGTTCACGCCTAGGAGGTTATAGTAATCATCATTCGCCAAGGATTCTCACCAGTATTTTTAATCAAGGTCTTCAAAGTCTACATCAACAACATCTTCTTCAGAAACGTCCTTTTGAGGACTTCCACCAGATGCCTTTGAAGGATCGAATCCCATCTTGGAAGGATCGAATCCTGCTTGAGAGGGGTCGAATCCTGCACCAGCACCTTGCGATGCGTAGACTTTCTCTGATATTTTATGAAGTACTTTCTCTAGGGTATCTCGTCCTGATTTCATCTTTTCGTAGTCATCAGCCTTTATGGCTGCATTGAGAGATTCAATCTGAGACTGTGCCTCTGACTTAAGATCACTGGGAACTTTGTCGCCCAGGTCTTCGAGAAGCTTCTCGGTCTGAAAGACCATATTCTCTGCGTTTACCTTGACCTCGATTTGGTCTCGTTTCTTCCGATCGTCTTCTGCATAACGTTCAGCATCCTTCACCATCTGCTCCACTTGTTCAGACGATAGGTTTGTCGATGCAGTAATGGTGATGGATTGCTTCTTGCCAGTGGCTTTATCCTCAGCACTTACGTTGACTATTCCGTTCGCATCGATGTCAAACGTGACTTCAATCTGTGGAACACCACGAGGAGCAGGAGGAATGCCATCCAATCGAAACTTACCAAGGGTCATATTCTGGTCAGCCATTGGACGCTCACCTTGTACGACATGGATGTCTACAGCAGTCTGGTTGTTCTCTGCTGTCGTGAAGGTCTTGCTCTTCCTTGTTGGAATTGTAGTATTCCTCTCAATCAATGGTGTAGCAACGCCATGGAGTGTTTCGATGCTCAGTGTAAGTGGGGTGACATCAAGAAGGAGAATATCAGTGCGAACTCCAGATAGCACACCTGCTTGGGCTGCGGCTCCCAGAGCTACGACTTCGTCAGGATTGACGCTTTTATCACCTTCTTTGCCAAACATTGCTCGAATAACATTCTGAATCATTGGCATCCTCGTTGCACCACCTACGAGAAGGATCTTCTGGATTTGCTCTGGTTCCATCTTAGCATCTGATAGTGCCGTCCTAACCGGACCCAATGTCGCCTGGACAAGATCCTCAGTCATCTTCTCGAACTGAGAGCGGGTTAGGTCGATGCTAATGTGTTTTGGTCCAGTTTGATCAGCTGTAATATAGGGCAGATTGATGTTTGTTTGCATGACCGTCGAGAGCTCTATCTTTGCTTGTTCTGCTGCATCCCGAATACGTTGCATTGCAGACAGGTCTTTTGTAATATCCATGCCTGTTTCTTTCTTGAATTCCTCAACAATCCAGTTAATCACTCTGTTATCCCAATCATCGCCACCGAGTTTTGTGTTTCCGTTTGTGGAGAGGACTTGGTACACAGTTTCGCCCTCTTCCTTACCAATATCAAGAATCGTGACATCAAAGGTCCCTCCACCAAGATCGAACACCAATGTCTTGACCTCCTGCACACGCTCAAAGTTGAAAGCCAAAGCTGAGGCAGTAGGTTCGTTCACAATTCGTTCCACCTCGAACCCTGCAATCTTACCTGCGTCTTTCGTCGCTTGCCTTTGGGCATCATTGAAGTATGCGGGTACAGTAATTACAGCTTTCTTAATCTCTTCACCTAGGAAGTTCTCTGCATCTCTTTTCATCTTGGACAATATCATTGCAGATATTTCCTGTGGGCTGTATTCCGTTTCACCAATCTTGACTATGAAATCTTCACCCATGTGTCGCTTGATGGACCGCACGGTTCGGTCAGGCATTGATACTGCTTGGCGTTTTGCCAACTCGCCTACAACGATCTCACCTTTCGGAGTGATACCGACAACTGAAGGAGTTAGTCTCTTTCCTTCTGCATTCGGAATTATAGTCGGTTTACCACCTTCCATGTAGGCTATTCCACTGTTTGTAGTTCCTAGATCTATTCCTACAATCTTTGACATTAATTATCACCTTCATTTTCGATAGTGTCTTCTTTGGCATCCCCGATAGTTTCATTTTTCGGATCATTGATTACTTCCTGATGTCGGTTCACGCAGACCACAGCAGGTCTGAGCACCTTATCTCGAATCATGTAACCCTTTTGATATTCCTGAACCACAGTCTTGTCTGGAAGACTGTCATCACTAACAGAGTTTATCGCATTTTGGTAGTATGGATCGAATACCTTGCCAATTGATTCAATTGGACGAACCTGCTCATTCTGAAGAATCTTCTCGAGCAGTTTGTTTATAGCTGCTACACCTTCTTTCGACGATTGAGGGTCGACAGAGAAGTCTGTTTCCAGTGCACGCTGCAAGTTATCAAAAACATCAAGTACTTTCAGGAGAATGCCTTCACTCGCAAACTGTGTTACTTCTTCAAAACGTGCATTCATCCTTTTCCTGTAATTGTCAAATTCTGCCTGAAGTCGAAGATACTTATCATGTAGTTCTTGGTAAGCCTCATTCGCTTCAACTGCCTGGGGTCCTTCCTTTGTAGCAGACTCAGCATCTTGTGACTTAGACTCAGCCTCATCGAAGTCCAAGGATACTTCTTCAACTCCGTCCTTCTTCTCTTCAAAGGGCTCATGGTTCTTCTGTGAATCATGATTCTCCTCGTACATATTCTATACACACTACCTGTTTTCGACTAGTCATTGACTATCACACGGAGAAAGTATCGAGTCAGACATGGAATCCTGTACCTGATACGCGGGATATTCCCTCAGTGACTCCACATTTTTTGGTTAGGATAGTAAGAAAAAGCTTTCGACATGGAAGGAAATCTGTAAGACCGAAAACATCATCTAATGCTTGATAGGTTGTTAGTGTACCATGCTCGCTGAAAATTCAATCAATCAAGCCATTGATTTACTCAAACGCTCGAAGAGAATCATCGCATTTACTGGCGCTGGGATAAGCGTAGATTCAGGTATCCCTGACTTTAGATCCGAAGGAGGTCTCTGGGAGAGGTATGATCCACACGAATACGCAACTTATGATAGCTTCATCGCAGATCCAAGTAAGTTTTGGACGATGGCACAAGAACTAGCAGATCTTATTCTAAAGGCAAAGCCAAACCCAGCTCATCTTGCTTTGGCAGAGCTTGAGAAAAGAGGTAGACTGCTGGGCATAATAACCCAGAATATCGATAATCTACACAGAGCTGCAGGCAGTAAGAACGTAATAGAGTTGCATGGTAATTACCTTCGAGCGCACTGTATGGATTGTCAGCAAGAGTATGCAGATACGGAGATCCATCGGCGAGTTGTAGATGGTGAGATACCTCCAAAATGTGATATATGTGGAGGTGTGCTAAAATCTGAAGCAGTTCTTTTCAATGAGCCTCTTCCGCAACAAGCAATGGAATCTGCTATTTCTTTGTGTAGAAATACTGACCTCATGATCGTAATAGGAACAAGTCTAACAGTGTATCCGGGGGCATACTTACCTCAATTGGCAAAAGACGCAGGAGCAACGATTATCCTCGTAAACCTTGAAGGTATAAACAGAGATAATGTAGCTGATATTATCATACAGGGAAGAGCGTCTGAAATCATTCCTCAGATATTACAGTAATGGGAAAGCGAACCAAGAATACACACCGATTCCTCCAGGAACCAAGATTACACCAAGAAGAATTAGAAAAACCCCAAGGAAATACCGCCCATTATCCATAAACCAGAGACCCAAATAAGAATAGCCATAGGCAACAACACACGAAGTAAATCCCAAAACGATGACAGGCACAATAGGAAAAGCTATACTCAGGAATCCACCAGCATGTGTCCATAGAAGTCCAATATTAATGACGACAAAGAATCCCCGAACTGCAAGATAAGAAATGATGGATATGAAGATTCCAACTTGTGAGAATGTGATTTTCGCAGGTATACTCATGGCTATCAATGACTGACATATCATCCTTCTAGATATTCTTTTTCCATGCACGAACTTGATAAGGGACCATTTTTGTACCCCAAAACTATGTCAGACATTCCTTGGAGAATAATGAGTCTAGCACAATTATCAGTACTAATGGAAGTAAGTTCTCCAAAACCAGGAAATGTAAATAGGCTTCGAGCATTCTCTGACACTGGATATCGTCATTTCTTGGCGAGTGCAGCTCTTCTAGGTCATGGATTATTTGTATCAGCTGAAACCGGCGGAAAACTAGCTTCGGGAAAAATAGATGCCAGACACGTGAATCTAGGTGATCTCATCTATCTGTGCTCAAAGGATGTTTTCAGAGGACTGAATCAAAGGAATACGATTCTTGGCACAATTCTATTGTATATACCAATAGTTGTTGGCGCTTCAGCAAATATACATGAATCTGGAAAATTCGACATGGAAATCCTGAAAAAATGGACACAGCTTGTCATTGATAACTCCACGACAAATGATACACTTAGTGTGTATAAGGCATTTCACCTCGCAAGTCCAGGAGGGGATATGAATCGTGAAGTACAAACTTGGAGTGAAATTCATGATAGATACGATATCAATAATCCAAAGGTCCTTGAAAACATCGAGAGGGACAATATTACTCTCAAGGAGCTCTTCAAGCTGTCTTCAGATGTTGAATCTCTATCAAAGGAATGGTCGACGTATTTCGATGTCACTCTGAATGAAGTATATCCATATTTGGACAGAATATCAGAAGATCTGGATGATCTTGAGGAAGGTATTGTGCGAACTTTTCTTTGGCTACTATCTAAGCAACCAGATGGTCTGATCATCAAGAAGGTTGGACTTCGAAGAGCAAGGGAAATTCAGAGATTGGCAAAACGAGTCGTTGAATCGCGACAAACAGTGGGACACACACAAATGCTACTTGATGAACTCGATACCATCCTAAGATCAGATGGGAATAGGCTAAATCCTGGAACAACAGCTGACATAGTTTCTGTCGCCATCTTACTGAAGCTGATAAAGATGACATATGGCTAAATTATCCAATAATCCCTGAGTAGACAACTAGAGCCAGAACAATTAGAAGCGCACCAGTAGGTATCAACATGACCATTCCTTCAAGTCGTTTGACACGACGGACTTCATTGCGTGGTCCCAATAAATAACCAAGAAGAAGAAACAATCCAAGGATAATGATAGCAATTGCATATCCTTCGTGTGCCATTTCCTCACATCAAATCTCCCTTTAATGCTCTACCTCTTAACCTTGACGGAGATAAAATTAGAAATGGAAGCGACTGCGGTTCTTTTAATTTGGTTACATTAGAACCTGTCTGAAGACATGTTCGTATTTCATGCGAAGTTCCCTTGCTCTCTCGCAGTCAGCTTGATAGAGTGGCTGACGCATATCGCTGAGATTAGGAATCTTTCTACACAGGTTCTGACCCATTAACTTCCTTAATGCAAAAGAAACCGTACGAGGAGCAAGATCGACTTTACTGCTGATGTCCTTAGGTGTCAGTGGACCTTCATGTTGCAAGCGATCCAATACGATTATTGCACTACGTGGAAGCTCAAAGCTGGACATCTTCACCGTATTCACCCGTTTCCGTAAATATCCTTTTGGACAGCAGTCTATTACTCGGAACATAATATAAGGGAACGGGTCACCGCATTATGTAACGATTTTGAGTAGCTACTCTTAAATGAGAGGGTAGCAGTGACTTCGGAATACTTATTCTTGCAGTAAGATAACAAAGCAAGGGGTGTAGAGATGTCAAAAAGAATCTTTGTAACGAGGAAACTACCGGGAACTGCACTCAATAGACTAAGTCAATTGCATTCTGTAAAACTTTGGGATCAAGAAACACCTCCTTCTCAAGAGGACATCATTGAGAATGCGCGGGATTGCTCCGGACTAATTTCTCTTCTATCTGATGGCATAAACAAGGATGTAATATCCGCATTACCCAAATTGGAAATAATTGCACAATATGCTGTGGGATACAACAATATCGATCTAAAAGAGGCCACTAATAGGGGCATTATTGTTACGAATACTCCAGGTGTACTAACAGAAACGACCGCAGATCTCACATGGGCACTCATTCTATCTGCATCACGGAGAATTGTAGAATCCGATAATTATGTACGCACAGGAATGTGGAGAGTAGCTTGGGGGCCTGAGATGCTTCTTGGAGTAGATATCTACAAAGCAACGATTGGAATCATTGGTATGGGTAGGATTGGGTATGCAGTAGCAAAACGGGCTAAAGGATTTGATATGAGAATTCTATTTCATTCTAGATCTGAGAACGAGATTACACGAGATGCTGTAAACAGCTTGAATGCAGAACATGTTGATTTGAGGAAGTTGCTAGCTGAATCAGACATCGTTTCAATACACGTTCCATTAACCGAGGAAACTCACCACCTCATCAGTACTGCAGAACTATCAATCATGAAACCCTCGGCCATTCTGATCAATACATCAAGAGGGCCCGTTATCAATGAATTAGATTTATATCAAGCACTAAAGTCAAGAACCATCTTTGCCGCAGGTTTGGATGTATTTGATATTGAGCCAGTTCCGAAGAATCATCCCTTGCTGAAATTGACCAATGTCGTTATGCTACCTCACATTGGTAGTGCAACTGTCAAGACCCGAGAGAGAATGGCAGAAATAGCTGTTGAGAATATGATAATTGGCTTGAAAGGAGAAATTCCGCCCAATCTAGTTAATCATGATCTTTTTGGACAAGAATAACTGAAAGAACATCTTGAATCTATTTTCTTTCGATTCTTATTCTGCAATAATATCAAAAAAGAAAGGAATAGGGGACAAAAGTCCCCATTAAACTATAGAACCTACTTCTTCTTGACTAAGAAGAGAATCAGGATCACAACAACGCCGACGCCTATTCCACCAATGAGACCAATCCAGAGGAGCATCTCAGGTGGGAAGAGTCCGCCACCGCCACCACCAGTGTCTGTGTCAGTGAGACCTGTGTCAGGTACGGTACCTGCATCGAACGGAGAAGATTCTCTTTCATCTGTCAATCCATACGAGTCAGTGACCCTAACCAAAACTTGGTACTCACGCTCAGTAAAGCCATTGGAGTCCCAAACGAATTCAGTGTCAGTCAATCCAGTTGCAATGAGCTGGTATGACACACCTTCATCGGCTGAGAGTAGAACCTCGAATACGTGGGTGTCATCTGCGTTCAGGTCGCTGTAAGTCCATTCAATGGTCTTTGAAGCTCCTTCACCAGAGACATCAACAGGTCCAAGGACAGGGCTGAAGTAGTTGTAGAAGGTAATGTTCGAGTATTCAAGCTCGAAATCTACGTTTGTCTCAGTCCATCCATAGATCTTGACTGCGAAAGTTCCATTCTTCTCAAAGTCATAGGTGTCGAATGTGACTTGGGCTGCTGCTGCATCCTCGTCGATGCTTACACGACTATCGAGAGTCAGTTCGTAGGTATCTGGGAATGCGGCTGCATAGTAGAATGAGTAGATCACACAAGCGATTGACATGTCTGCAGTAGATGTGAACTGACCACTCTCAACTGTATCACCAGAGCTTCCATCATCTATTATGATGATTGGAGTGCCAACTATTGCACCGTCCTCATATTCGTATATGAGAAGTGCAGGGTCAGCAGCTGGATTGAACATCTCAAGTCTCAGTCGTACAACATCACCAGCATGGATACCGTCTATAACCTCGACTGCATATGAATCAGTCACGGCTAGTGAAAGCGGCCAATTCTCTGATGATGGTTCTGCTACATCACCTGTTCTGGTCACGAGTAGACCAGAGAGGAATGACATTCTCATGTCTGTGATTTCAAACTCAGGCATATTTGGCAGGTTGAATTCAGGGTAGCTGGCATTGAGTACGACGTGATCTCCACTAAGATGGTCTCCGTCAACAACAGTATCAACATCAGTACGATCGTTGTATGATGCACTGAGGATGACAGGCTGATCAGTCAGACCCTCATACCACATTACTTCAATGGTGAAATTAACTGGTCCAAAGACCGAGGCATTGAGAGCAAGTGGGTGAATCTCAAGATAGTACATTCCTTCACCGTCAATCTCAGCAAGTACAGCTGTAGTGTAATCGGTTTCGGCTGAACCATCTCCAATTGTTCCGAGAGCAGCGTCATAGACTTGGACGAACATGTCGTTGCCAGTATTTTCCCAGATAACACGAATACCTAGGTATGTCGCGTTTTCGTTTGTGTTCTTGATTGCATAGCTTCTGAAGTCCCAATCATCTGGGTCCTCTTCCATACATCCGTATGCTGCATTGTCGTAAGGACTGAGGTCAGCGCCCCAACCATCAACAATGGTGTGTACGTCACCCTCATCACCAGTGAGGTTGGCAACAACCATGTATCCGTATGGGATCATCAATGACTGTCCACCATCAGTTACTGTGACAAATCCAGTGTAAGCACCAGCATCTGCATCGGCAGGAACAGATAGTGTAACGTTGGCTGTGTAGCCTGAAGCTGCACCATTGTCAGCCCATGCGATAGGAGCTGTTGCGGTCTCCCAGAAGATTACAGTAACAGTGAAGTCATTGCCAGGTGCGGTCATGTTCACGTCGTGGATAGGATCATGAATCACGATTGTCATGTTTCCAACGAGTGCGTCTAGACCAGCTGTATTAGCATATGACATCTCATTGACGTTGCTTGCATCACTAGCACTGGTCAAGCGTCGTAGCTCATCACCAGTACCCTTGGAGGCATTGTAGAGGTTTGGCATTCCATCATGTGGATCAGCGTCGACCCAGTCATAAAGGAACATCCAAGGCTCATCGCCGGCTACATCATCAGCGTTGAATGCAACGACGAATGTTACATAGTCGTAAGCTCCAAAAGCTGCATCATATGTGGCTGCACCAAGTGCCTCACGTACGTTGAAGTAGCCATACATTTGACTGTCTGGGAATTCGTTTACTTCAGTATCGTTGTAGGAGAATGTTGTGTCTTCAAAGGTGTATGTGTCTCCTGCTACATAGTAGAATGCATCTCCAGTGAGACTATCATCAGTGTAGTCGAGCAATGTCGTTCCATAGTCATCCCAAACGCTGTACTCGATCATCACGTCCTCGCCAGGCAGTACCTGTCCGAAGAAGAGTGCACCGTCCATATAGCCAGTTGGGAAGGCTACAGCACTGCTGTTAATGAATTCCTGCATTCCAATGTAGAAGTCAAGAGTTCCCCAGTACTCCCAAGCATCAGCTACCAGAGCTGCGAAGTTGTCAAAGGAGTCCATGGTTCCACCCATGAGACCAGCATTGGTTTCTGCAAAGTCACAGGCTGCTTCTGCATTGACAAGACCGAAGCCTTGTATTGCTGAATCGTATCCTAGGTCTGTTGCGGTTGCCTGAATTACGGCTTTCACCTTGTAGGGTGTTGCATCACCTAAAGCTTCGATAACCAATGCGGCTACACCGGCTGCAACTGGAGCAGCTTGACTGGTTCCAGAGAACAGAGTGTAGTTCTGGTAAATGCTTCCAGGTTGCCAGAATGGTACCCAGTAGACGCCCCACCAGGGCACTGCTGAATAGCCAGCTGAACCAGGAGCAAGTACATCAGGCTTTGGATATCCGGAGTAGGATGGACCTCTGCTTGTAAATGAAGCAAGACCATTGTAGTAGGTATCTGATGAAGGACCATATAGATACTCGAGCCATGCGCTTGATGTTGAAGCACCTACAGTGAGGATGCTTGTTGCGGCACCAGGTGGACCAATGGTCATGTAACCTGCGCCTTCATTTCCTGCTGAGAAGACATGGAGTACACCAGGGTATCCAGTCTCGATAAAGTCTGGTTGAGAGAGTATCTCCCAAGTGAATGATAGGTAGTCGAATTGACTTGCTGGTGTGGTTACCCAACCCCAAGAGTTAGTAACGACATCTGCTGTGTGATTACCAGTGTAGACGAAGTAATCACTTGTCTCATTGTAGTCGAAACCACAGACCCATAGGTATGAACCCCAGTTACCACCAGTGGTGATAGCCTTGGCAGAGATGAGTTCTGCATCAGGTGCAATACCAATCATTTGGAATGTGGTGTTGGTATTCCAGTCCCAGTATGTCGCAGTACCATCTGCTGCAACGTGAGCTGCGGTAGCAGTACCGTGAGTACCTGAGTCGTAGTAGAGACCAAATGCCATACCATCATGTCTGAATTGGTAGACGAAGTCATCGGTGAAGGGTAGTCCATTGAGTTCTCCTTCCCAGTATGGGTCAGTTGCGATCAAGTCGTAGACATAACCGATACTACCAATTGAGTAGTCATCAATTCCATCACCAGTGTAGTCATGTGCAAGGTGTGGATTGCTGGCGTTGTAGAATTCTTCTGCGATATCATCTGTAAAGTCGTAATCGAACAATGCTCCAATTGTAGACCAGTTTGAGGTTATATTGAAGTCCAATGTTTGATAACGCCAAGCACCCATGAAGAATCTATTCCAACCCTCTGCACCTTCCCAGTCAACAGCTACTTGCCATTGCCCGTTTGTGGTTGAGTTCCAAAGCAGAACAGGAGTGAATATCCTGGGTGCTCCACCTGCGGTTGTGCCCTTACCTTGAAGGACATATCCAAAGTGGAAATCACCGTAAGCAAAAGATGCGTCAGGTATCTTGTACTCCTTCCAAACTACTTGCTCGAAGAAGTCTGTTGCATTGGGCTTATTCTTTGCACCAGTAGCGTATACATAGTACTGGGGTGATAGAATGTTCACACCGTTGTAGTTTACGTCGACATCGAAGTCAAGGGTGATGTTCATGTAAGTACCAGTTCCATTTACGAAGGTCAGTACGTTCCCGTCCTCGAGCCACTTCGTGATGTTGCTGACAGCTGTAGTGTTAGCCAAAGCCTTTGTCAGAACAACACCAGCGCTAGTTGGATCGAATGAGTAGGGACTGTAGGCACCTTGAATGTCTGGATTACCGAAGTCACCACCAGTATCGATGTGTCCGACTGTAACTCCAGCGCCAGTATATCCGGAAGCTACTGTTCCAGTTGCACCGACGATGTCACGGAATTCAGTCATGTCAACGGCTGGTTCCTCAGGTATAGCTGCATCTACTTCGGGGGTTCCCTCAATATAGGTGTCTGCCATAATACCGGTGACACCTTCAAGGCCTATTACTAGGTCAAGAGCTGCTGCATCAGAAACTTTTGCCTGTGCGACCTTGAAAAGCTTGAGATCAACCACCCAAGCCAAATCAACCATATCTCTTAAGCTCTCGACGTCCATCCAGGGAGCGCCGTAGATCAGTACGCTTGGTCTTCCTGCAAAGGAGACAACAGAGTCACTTATGACTCCTGTAGACTGCCATTCTGCAAGATATGCATCAATACCTGGTCGGAAGCCCGGTTGAGAAACCTCTTTGTAGAAGTTATCAATCTGCTCGACTTGTTCAGGTGTAAATGTATCAGGCGAACTGATCTCTGCCTGCCTCACTGGTACCATGGGTAAGCTAAACATAGTCATACTCATGGCAAATATAAGGAGCAAAGCGAGAGCAATTCTCTTATTATTCATTTTTTCTCTTTCTCCTCACTCTTCAATAGAGAACAGAGATGTCAGAGCACGAGTCGACTAAGACATGCTCTGAGCGCAATAAACCGGTGTTTGCCGAGAACGCCGCCCCGTCGGGCAGGCAAACACTTCTCCTCATTCCGCGTTCTCTACATCTTGCGTGATTAATTAGGAACGACTTCAATACCACTATTAAGGATTGTGCCTTCTCAATAGTGGGTTCGTTGATATGGACCCCCAGAAGTTTATGGATAAGGATTATGAGCACTTAATTCTATTTTTAGGATGTCCTTATGCTTACTTATTCACGAATGGGGAGTGGATAGTTCTCTATTAATATGTTTTTTATGTAACGAAAATTTGGTCTAAACATAAGCTGATAATTAGCTACTTGCGTGATAGCTTCTTTATACTATCCACGATTTCATGAACCATCATGACTGCACCTATTAGTTCGACTTTAGGAGCATCATCTTTCTCAGCAGGTTTGCCAACGATTCGACCCATCGAACGTCCCAGACCCTCTATCAAGGTAGTGAGAGTCTTCTTCGTTGACTGCTCTAATCCACTGGACTCAATCTGGGAGATCAATTCTGCAAGATCTGAGATAACACTATCAGAAACCTCAGATGCGGTTTCAGCTCTGCGAGAATAGTCATTGACTCTTGCAGTAACAACTTTCAACTTCTCCTCAAGTTCCTGGATTTTCTCTTCTCCAGCACCTACAGCTTTTTCAGGAGACCGTTCATCGCTTTCCATGATAAGACGTAAATCAGCTAGTTCAGATTGGATACGACTTATGGTTTCATCCTTCTTGGATATAGTTTCTAGAAGCTCTTGCTTACTGGCGTCATCTTCGACAGATTCTCGGAGTCTTGACTCCATTTCAGCAATCGAGCCCTCGCGCTCACTAACTGAAGCCTTCAATCCATCTAGTTCAGATTGAAGAACCTCCAAAGTTTCTTCCTTCTCCCTCAGAAACTCACTAAGCCTCTTGTTCTCGGCTTCTAGTTCCTTCTTACCTCTAGCCATTTTTTCGGAAGCTTCACCAATCTCCCTTAGCTTGCTCTGCAGATTGGTGAAATCAGGATCTGGTGGATTTATGACAGATCTAGCAATAAATGCGAAGATGATGATTGTTCCAATTAGATAGACCATGAAATATTGAATTCCATATACAAATAGCATATTTGACACTCTCTGAAGAATGGCGTAATATAAATCATAAGAGCCAAAAGATGCCGAATCATCTGGCAACCACCACATGGAACCAAAACCTGAATAGAGAATTAGAATGAATGCTCCGACTATTCCAAGAATTCCGATGAAGATTATTACATTTCTACGACGTTCAGTTGATGGAAGATACCTTTGATAAAGAAGCAGCAGGATTGCTCCAAAGATTAATGGAAGAGCAAAGGGGAGTGCTGCTACAAGGTTGCTTCCATACTCCGTAGGGAATCCGATGAGCATCTCAAGACGAGGAAGGATATTCGAATTAGACAAATACAAGTCCTCCTAATTAAGCCAGACAGATTAGATTGTAAGGTTCTTGAAATATATCTCTTCTTGCACTGTACCTGTTAAAGAAAATGGATAGAAAAGTTCCACTTCAAAGAAATTGTGGAACCTACACTGATTATTCTCGCCAGAGAGCTGCCTTTTGTGACTCGTGATCTTGAATCAGAATCTCCAATGCCTTGTACAAACGACAGACCTCATCGATGTTCAAAAGGAATGCTCCTTTGACATCTCTATCCTCACCTAGCGATAGGCGAACCTTCCCATCATTGACCCATCCTTCAGATGTCTTGCTTGGGATTGCTAGCTGTATCTCAAGCCAAGTCCTTCTTTTCGCTCCGGTGTCCCTATCATCGAAGAAATGCTTTAACTGCAATCTTCTCTCATATTGCTGTGATTCGGTACCCATTATCAGATCACTTCTTGAAAGTATCTTCAATAGTATATGGTACTTGAGAGGATTTACCTTCATAGCTCGCTAGGTCCGAGTCGATAATTAGGGCTAACACGCCTTCAAGCAAAACCTTAACTTTAGAGCGATTAAGCAGAGATTGGATGGACACCCCACAATGTCTAGAATCAACAGTGATAATTCCCAGCGTTTTCTATCAGGCTTCATCCTAGTACTCCTAGTATTGCCATTCCTTGGAATGACAGTATCTAGTTCAGGAAATCAGTCTGAATCAAGTTCCTTATTGATAAACCCACATCTTCTTTCCAGGATGACTGAAGCAACTTCGGATGATTCGATTCCTATTACGATCGAATTCGAATTGGGCTTTAGTCAATACCTGCTGGAGGAAATGATGTCGAAATTATCAATCAATGGAATCGAAATCAGGAATATCTTCAGATACATCCCCTACGTTTCAATGTATGCGACTTCTGATGCCATTATGCAGCTTACAAAGCTGAACGGAGTTGTTTCTATCAATTATGATAGAGAACTGAGTGTCGAGCCACTTGATATCGCACTTGCACCACCTCAGAACGAGATTGAGGCGGGTTATGTCCATCCAGATAAAATACTAGATGTCGAGAGCCTCTGGAATGCAGGATATAATGGAACGGGAATAACTGTAGCAGTCATTGATAGTGGAGCTGATGGTACGCATCCTGATTTGGTGGGGAAGCTTTCAGGATTCTATGATCTAGTCAATGATCAGAGTGATATGGATCCCTCAAATGGGATTGATGCGTATGATGATAATGGACATGGTACTGCGTGCACCTGGCTAATCACAGGATCAGGTGTAGGAACAGATTACGCATATACCGGATTGGCCGTTGGTGCACAAGTTCTTGTAATTAAGACCCTAGATTCCTCAGGTGCTGCAGAGGATTCTGTGATTGCTCAGGGAATCGAATATGCCATTACTGCAGGAGTAGACATCATTAGCCTGAGCGTTGGAGGAGAATGGCTTGACAGCCCGCTCTTTTCAGATGCTTCGTCTGATGCAGCAAAAACAGCAGTAGAAGAAGGAATCGTTGTCGTTGTTGCAGCAGGCAACTCAGGACCAGCTACGAACACAATTACCTCCCCGGGAATAGTTCAAGAGGTAATAACTGTTGGAGCATCAATAGGCGCCACAGACGTGGTATCCTTCAGTAGTAGAGGTCCAGTCTATCGGGAACGGCTTGATCCTGTTGGAGCTGTGGCAAAGCCAGACATTCTTGCCCCGGGATATAATATTCTATCAGGAATCACTAGTGATGCTAATGTTTACGAATATCCTCCATACAACCGGACTCAATTTGATGCGGACTACACCATTTGGTCAGGAACGTCTGCTTCTGCTCCACAGATTGCGGCAGTCGCAGCATTACTTATGGATAAACATCCTGCTTTGACTCCAATCGAAGTAAAGACAATCTTGATGGAGGGTGCGACTGATCTCGGTATAGATCCATTAGAACAAGGATATGGTATTGTCAATGCCACAAAGTCTTCAGAGATATATACGAGTACTTCAGGAGTTATTACTCTCATTGCACCGCTCCGATATCCAACCCTCCCGGGAACTAGTCAGGTCCTTATCATAGGTGATACCAGGGATCCTACAAATGCAACCGTTATATCAACTGTTAATCGAGGTTCTTTGGATATTGAACTGACAGGAAACGCCTCTCAGTTTGTAGTCGCAGACTCGGATGTTACAGTAACGACAGGTTACAGCTATTTCAGCATTGGTCTAGAAGTCCCTCATAACTTACCTCTATCAGCATTAGGTGCGTACTCTGGAACGGTAGACTTGGTTTCAGGCAGTGAGATAATTGCATCTATGGAGCTGAATTTACTTATAACTACCTATGGAGGCCGCCTTCTAGTTGACATGGGACATCATTCTAGTACGGATCCTGATGATGTATCATACTATAGATACTTCTCAGAATATCTGAGAGAGCAGGGAATGGTGATATCTGAATATCCGGCCAATTGGAGGGATGATTTTGCTGTACCAAGAGCATTCGATGGAGCAGCAATAGCATCTACCGAAGTTCTAATGATTATGGATACTGAAGAATCATACACTCAGAATGAAATTGACTTGATCCACTCATTTGTTGAAGACGGAGGAACTCTCCTTATTCTTTCAGAAGGATTCGATACACAAGCAAATATGCCTGCTTTCGCCTTTGCATCGTACAATCAAATCCTTGAGCCATATGGCATCCAGTGTGAGGAGAATTGGATAGGAGACAATGGTGGTGTATATGGTTCAGACAATGGTGGTGCCGTCGATTCGGATCCTCTTACTGATGGAGTCAGGAACCTGTATGTTCTAAATGGTGGAACTCTATCAATTGATTCATCTGTCGAAGGAACAGAGGGATTAGTGTGGACTGATGCAAGTAGAACTCATGCAATAGTTGCCATTGCACAATCCGGAGAAGGTCGAGTCATTGCAATCTCAGATGGTTCAATTCTCTACGATACAAGCATCTATGATGCAATTCTTAATGAAGCAGACAATTTGCGATTGCTTGAGAATGTTGCTGAAGCAATCATTCCGAACTCACCTCGAATCTATGATGTTAAACTAAATCATGAGGGAGTAGGGGAGGATGCAAATCTCACAGCATATATTTTTGATGAGAATATTGACTCTGTTGACATTTCGATTATTGATCCCAATGGAAATGAAATCGCATCCCCAATTGTGGAACCGCTTGGCTACAAATACACAATCGAATTCATCTTAGAAACCACGGGCTTCTACGAAGTTAGCATTATAGCAACCAATGAAGCAGGATATGCTAGAACATATACGAAAACCATCTTGGTACCGGTACAAGCACTGGAAGACGAGATTCTTATGGGCGTGATATTTGGATTGCTCGGAATTGTAGGAATCGCTCTGGTATACGTAGGATTCCTTAGATTTGTAGGTGGAAGGAAAAAGAGAATGCCATATGAGAGAGAGTGGTCACCTGAATGGGAGGACGAAAAAGCTCCGCCCTCTATTGAATAGGACCTAAAGTTTCCTCTAGGAGATCTCGCATTCTCTTATGCAAAGGATCAAGAAGTGGAGATTCGTTCAACTTGGATCCCTTCTCCACACGCTGATAGATCTGATAGCCAATTCTTGCGCCCATTCGAGGCGAGAGTACCTGTCCGCCAATTATAGTGCCATCTTCCTTTGTGACAAGTGCCACTTTAGAAAATTCTGCGACATCATCCAAGTAGTGGACATTTGTCTTGATACCAAGAGAGTGGGCTAACACTGAAGAATGCCCTATGCACACAATATCAGTATCAAAGATTCGGTCATATTGAAACCTAATTGATACATCATCATACACTTTCTTCCCTCCAACTGCAGCAACTCCTGCTTGACGACCTGCTCTTGCTGCAACACTGCCAATTGGCATTAAGACAGGACGCCCAGTTAGCCTATCAAACATTTCAATACAATCTCCTACGGAGTATACATCTTGTATTGAGGTCTCAAGCAAGCTGCTTACTTTTATCCCACCCAATTCTCCGATTTCAAGGCCCATGGTTCCTGCTAAATCTACACGTGGCTGTACTCCGGTCATGAATAATACACCATCAGCGGGATGGGTTTCATCATCGATTAATATTGACTCAACTCTCGTTGTTCCAAGCACTTCCTTGGGAGAAGCGCCTTGATGCACATGTAGTTTCTTAGGTAACCTACTAAGAAGTTCATCACTCATTGGATCTTCCAATTGGCGACGCATCAAACGAGAACGCACAACAAGATGCACGTCTTTACCTAAATCGAGTAAACGCTCCGCCACCTCAAGACCACTAAAACCAGCTCCCACCACAAAGATAGAATGCATCTCATCCAAGTGCTCTCCAATTCTCGATGTGTCACTCATATCTTGGATGGTGAATACACCTTTAAGCTCAATTCCCGGGATTGATGGAATGGCTGGTAGGCCACCAGTAGCTAGAATCAGTTTATCATACTTTGATTCTGAAATAGATTTGCCATCGTTGAATTTAACAATCTTAGATGAAGTATCAACTTCAGTAACTTGAACTCCGCTCACGAATTTAATTCCTTTAGCACCGAGAGATTTAGGAGACCAATCTTGAATCAGTAAATCAGAGGTGTTGGGATATTCTAAGGCTAATGATGAACCAGGTTTCTGATGAGCACTAAGGGTTTCATTCGTATAGATTACGACTTCAGTATCTCTATCAAAGGTTTTCGCGGAGGTTGCCGCTGTTATTCCTCCAGGTCCTGATCCAATTACAACCAGTTTCATGAAATACCTCCTTTTACTTTCGCCATTTCCATAGGATTAGCACTACAGCTGCTAAACCAACTCCAATGCCACCTATAAGTATTGCATATGAGTAGTCGTCAACCAAGCTAAGCTGCCCTAGTAGAAGGGATACTTCTGTTCCACTTTGAGAAATAGCTACAGCAAATACATCATATGCTCCAGCTACTAGTCCAGCCGTAGAAATGTCAAATCTATACACACCATTTGAACCAGTCAAACTAAGATTGAACATTGCTCCGTATGATGATTGAAGTGAAAGAAATACATCTGAAGCTAATAGATATCCTTGCACAGTGAAGTTGCCAGTGATTCTTTCTGTTATTAACGGACCAATCCTTACGATATCTCTGTCAAGGCTTCCATCGATTATCTGTAGCTGAAGGGAACTACCACTTGAAAGAACGACTGGTGGAAAACCAAGGTCATGTGTTCCATCTGATAATACTATCAGTAAGGAGAGCATATCTGTCGATGATATTTCAGATGTGTCAATCTCCGTTTCAAATGTATACACGCCGCTAGCTGAAATCTCGTTCAGCACATCCAAATCACCATCCACTACATCGATACTGACAGCAAGAAGACTAGAGTCAGTATCCTTGTCCGAAAGCTCCAGATTTATGGTGTATATCTCATCTGAGTAGCTCATCGAGAATGATTCGATGAGTGGGAACCATAGGTCTACCAAAAACGAGGTGGCTGTTTCATCCTTCGAGGAGTTAGCTAGATCTCCGCTCTGAATTTCAATACGACCGAGATCAACTCCAAGCGTATGCTCGATATATAGGTAGACAAAATTAGAGCTGTTACTCCACTCAGTTTCGCCAGTAGCAACAAAAGCGCCGCTTTGCCATTCATATATTGTAGCAATATTACTAGACACATTTACCTTCAAGTCTACTCCCACTTTCCCTGTTGCCATCGAGTTATCAGTATCCCAATTTAGTGTTAGTACATCATTTGTTGAAAAATCAGGTGTCCCTCGAAAACCTATTCTGAACCACGCCTTATCGGTTTCAAGGTATGTACTCACATTGAGGATATCATAACCTCCATCAATATCTAGATCTGATCCATCTGATACTAAGGCCGGTATTCCATTCCAGTTCAATGATTCGTTTCCAGAGAGGAGTTGTTGTATCGACCAGACGGGATTGACTATCCCAAATCCCCATGAGTCTGAAGGTTCGCTGAAATGGTTTTCAGCACCACCACTTCCTTGCAAAAGAGCTGAAAGAGTCCGCCATCCATCGATATCACCTGATGCGTCTTTAATAAGCGCAACTACACCTGCCGCATGAGGAGCTGCCATACTTGTTCCCGATCTAGTATACCAAAGAGTGCCCACACTGTTATAGGCAGCGCGGATCGCATCTCCAGGAGCTGTCACAAGTGGCTTTGGCACCTCATCTACTCTGGGACCTAAGCTTGAAGAGTCACTTAGCAGCATTGTGATTTCATTAAATGAGGCCACCGTTATTCCAAGATCAGCTGTTCCAGGTGAACTAATTGTGTGTGTATAATCAATCTTTGTTGTAAAACGCAGTGCAGTGCCGCCCCACGCATTGTCCCATGCGTACATATGGACTATCACATCATCTCCAGTAGGATTTGTGATTCCTATGTCCCACAATCCTAAATCCCAGAAGTGATCCTGAGAGGAAATCTGAATGATAACGCGATTAATGCCCTTCACACCTTTATCAGCGAAGACATACGCTGAGATATTGCCATGGTTTATTTCAAAATAATCATCTTTTATTTCATTGAACTCTCCAAGATCAATTCTCTCTTCAGAGTCTGGAGGTGTGAGTACGACATGCTCATCATCGTTGTCGCTCCGCCATAAAATATTCAGAAACGAATAGCTAGGAGGACTATGAACAGAGAGAGTTGCGCTATTTTCATTGCTTGAGGTAATCGTAAAACTAGCGTGTTTCGGACGCCCTCCGAGATTTCCTGCTGCAAGTGTTGAAATCGCTCCATATTGCATCAAAGCCTCATTGATTGCCAAATCCTCATAATCAGAACCATCAAGAAATCCAAGGTAGCTTGAGAAGGACATATTGATGACATCAGCGTCATTCTCAGCAGCAAATGAAATCGCATCAATTACAGCATCAGAATCCAATGGACTCTTGATTATAATTAGATCTGCTCCAGGAGCCACACCAACATAATCGGTCATTCCAATCTGACCGCCAGCTACAATAGATGCAACATGTGTACCATGTCCGATTGTATCAAGTACATTAATCGCATCAGTCAAATTGACACCACGGACATATACGCTGGAGGTTACTTGATCATATAGAATGGCTACCTTTGATTCACCAAGTATGACTACGTGTTCAGAATTCAGATCAATAAATCCATCATGATTGGAATCTATCCCACCAAGCCATCTGTCGCCGGCAGAAAAATCAAAACGTCCATTATCTTCAATATCGATAAACATGTAATCATCACTGTAATCAATAGTAGATCCACTCTGCTGATCAATAGTATTGATGGGTCCTTCGTTTTCATCAAATACTGAATCACCATCGATATCAACAAAATAATGAGTACCATTGTAATGCACGGATAGTTCCTCAGAAGATGCTCGCCAAAGGGATGGATGTAGCCATGTTGCACCTGTGTCAATTACAGCTACTCGTGTACCAGTTCCATCTATCGCTTCTCCGTCTAGTTCAAATTCGTTCCATACTGTAGGTGCACCTATTGATGGGACAGAAGTAGCAAGTGACGGATAATATTGCTTAGACCCAGAAGATGCTTGAATTAGTCCAAGGTATCTGATGCGATTCAAAGATTCGATATCTGAAACGGTTGCTGTGTAAATCGACCCGACATGAATTACATTTCCATTTCTCCTATTAAACTGGATTCCCAAATCTTCAGCCTGATTGACCTGATCTTTGGTTAGTTCGGATTGGAATCTGAGAATACTACTTACTCCAGTATTACCCGCAGCAAGGACTCTTTCTGCTGTGTGGGTTTTGTATTGTGTTAGCTCCATCTTGAGTTGTGATTCAATAAGTGGAGAACTAGATGGAATGTAGCCATCATTTGAACTATCAGAAACCGACATTGATACAGGAATCTGTATTGTCGATATGACAAGTACGAGTATGATAAGACGCTTGTACATAATCCAGCCTCAAGTGCAAACTTGCAAACAACCTAAATGACAGATATGCTTTCTGTTTCGAGGAAGAAGAGGTGGTGAGCTATCTCACCACCATTAGGTCTTATTCCTTTGAGATAACATCCACATCTCTGAAAACAATCTCAGGCGCAATTAGATTCTGCATATTGTGTGGTTTCTTGGCAATCTCTTCCACTTGTTTGAGGAGATCGAAGATATTGCCTGATACCATCAAACCGTGTATTGCTCCAATCATTTTCCCATTCTCGATTAGAATCGCAGGATTACCAACGACACTGAAATCACCTGACTCAGGATTTGAGCTATGGGCTCCCTGCACTCCTCGTATATAGTATCCATAGTCAATCTCAGATATTATTGTTTCAATATCACGGGCACCCGGCTCAAAGATGATATTGCTTGTTGATACTTCAACTAATCCTTGTCTTTTGTTGCGTCTAGCATTTCCTGTACTTTCTACGCCCATTCTACGTGCCCAGTAGTTATCCCAAATGAAAGAACGCAAGACTCCTTTATCTAGAATAGTGGTTTTTTGTCTTGGAACTCCTTCATGATCAGCCACACTTGCATTTATGCCTCTAACGTCCGTACCATCATCAATCATAGTGATTAGCTTTGACGCAATCATCTCACCAATTTTATCCCCAATCTTTGATTTCCCTCGAGCAACATTATCTCCCCGGATTGATTCAAAGAGTGTGTACTGCATTATTTGCCCGTAAGCCCCAGGATGCATTATGACCTTGAACTTACCCGTTCTGCCTTGGGCAGTTCTTTTGACTATCCTGATATTGTCAACTACTTCTCTAACAACAAAATCGACATCAATGTCAGCAGATCTTCGTACATCAAAACCCAACACACTGGGAGTCATTCCTGTTTCGGTAGGCGCTACACCAGCAAGATACGTATATGCTGCAGTACCTTTCTCTGAATGCTCAACACCACTACTATTGGCGTATGCCTCCACAGAAACTACACTTCCAGTTCCGCCAAATCCTGCAATCAATCCAGGCTCTTCTGTTGTGCACTTTTGGACAAGGTCGGTTGAGATCTCAGCTACAATAGATGCCTCAGAACTGACTACAGAATCATCCCATAGACCATCGACTTTCTGATAGCTTTTTGGTAAGGGGAGAGGTTGTATGTTTTCATCTTCTGTGGTTGCCTTTGCGGCAGCAATCGCCAGGCTCAAAGCTTCTTTGGTCGCATCTTTTGTAGGAATATTGGTGAAAGCAGAACCGGTTCTCTTTCCAATGAAAGCCCTAATGGCTATTGCAACGCCTTTATTGAGGTTAACACTGGAAACTTGACCCATCTCAACTGTGGATTCAAGATTCTCCGAATCTTCAGCATGGACCTCTATATCATCAGCTCCCATCCGTTTTCCCTCAGAAACTAGAAACTTACATAGCTCCAAGAGATTCTTTTCGTCAATCATTAATTCTTACCTCCAAAAGTAATTCCACCTTGTGAGAACCTTATGTGAGGCCCGCCAGAAGCAACAAAAGCCTCCTGACCCTTGCCGCATCTACCAGTCTCCCACGCAAAGTCTTTGTTCTCAACTCCCTCAATCTTGAATAAGGAATCAGTTGCGATTCCTGATATTGAGAGATCCATTACAGGCTTCCCAATCTCGCCATTCACAATTTCATAAGCTTCTTGAATTCCCACTTGGAAGCTTGCATTCATTTGAGCTTGTCCACCTCGAAAGTCAACACAGTAATAACCAAATTTGATGCCTTCAAGCAGCTCTTCCATAGATTGGTCACCTTTGTCAAAGAAGGTATTTCTCATTCTTATGATGGGTGGAAAGAGGTAACTTTCAGCTCGAGCATTCCCAGTAGCTCTTTGGCCTATCTTTTGAGCATATTCTCTATTCGTTAACAATTCAGTTAGAACAGAGTCTTTAATGATGCGTACCTTACTTGCAGGAACACCTTCATCATCGTATTTTGAAGTGCCAATGACTCCTGGAAGTGTCCCATCATCAATCATGTTCACGCCTTCAGAAGCAACTACTTCACCTACTTTCCCATTGAAAGCACTTTGTATAGTAAGATCTGCTTCAGCAAGATGCCCAAGAGCCTCATGTGCAAGAACGCCTATTACTCTAGGTCCAGTTATACATGGAAAAGAGCCACCTTTTGCTGGAGTTCCTTCAAGCTGTAATGTTACACGCTTGGCTACAACCTCACTAATGAATTCAGGAGTGGCAAATCTATCCATATACTCCCATCCTTCATGCGTTGATGATTCTTCATGTCTTGCCGCACTCAACTTGGTCCCTTCTTTTCCAGATACCCATGGGTATATCCATACAAGAAGAAGTGGAATTTCTATCCGAGTGCCATCGGAATTGACAATATATTTCTCTCCAGAAGCTGTCCGCACCTTAACAGTCACAGCAGAAATGCGCTCGTCATAATTTTGAACCAATTTGGTAATATTGGACATGTATTCGATCTTTTCTTCGATAGGTACATAGCGAGGGTCACGCTTCGCCTTTGACTTGATAATTTCCTCATGCCCCCTTGTTTCAATCAGCTCAATTTTCTCATTTCGAGTTTTAGCTGCAGCTTTAGCCATCTTATACGCGCTTTCAATTCCTTCACTAAGAGTGCTAATATCGCCGGTTGAAACAAACCCCCAAGCACCATCAGCAAGAACGCGAATCGCGACTCCACGTTCAAGTCTTTGAGTTAATGCATTAACACGTCCGTCATCCATCTGAATGTATTCAATAAATCCAGACTCTCCTCTCAGCTCAACATAACTTGCGCCTAATCCCTGACCATACTCAAGGGCGTTTTCTAATTCATCGAACAAGAAGTACCAACTCACTAATGTGTTTTCAATGAAGGAAGTCACATGTAATAACTCTTTGAATATTGCTATTCACGCTGGAACAACCAAGTAAAGCTTAAACCGCAAGACCCAATACGCATTTATGTAACTCTTGGACTAGTGCTTGTCTTGACGACGATGGAGGTTCCCCCCGAATTTATTCATTTGAAGGAATCAACCCAAATACCTTGGGAGGAGATGGATAGAGGAATTAAGGTACGATTAGATAAAGGACATGATCAATTCTCTGCATTCACAGATGTATCAATAGATTTGGCTACAAAGGAGTGTATGAAGGAGAATCCAAGATCAGATCTTATCGCCCTGGGTCTTCAATCATGTCTGACAAGAGGAAGATTAGCTGAAGCATTGTTCTTGTCCACAGGGTCTTCTAGTATAGAGGTACTAAGTCTCCGAAGCATAGTGTTGTTCGTGTTATCTGACTCCCAAGGACTAGGTGAAGTGATGAAAGAAATGGAGAAAATAGTCACTGATGATTCACCTCCTTCAGACAAAGTACGACTAAGCACAGTTCGTGTTCTATTGGCAGCTGCTGAACGGGATACCAGTGTTGTCATTGCAGTCATGGAATTTGATAACCTACTCGAAACATACCCCGATCAGGTGGAAGAACCGCTAACAGAAACTATGTTCACTCTATATGTGATTGGTGACTTGCTTAGGGCAGTTGGGCAAGCAGCAAGAGCTTCTAGGATAAATGATACATTACAGGACATGGCTCTAAAAGGAAATCATAGAATGTTCCTTGCGCTATCAGAAAATCTTCGTGGAAATATCTGCAATCTGTCGGGTGAAGTTCAAGACGCAGAGAAGCATTACCTCCGTGTCAAAGAGATAAGTGAAATTCTCTCCTTCAATCTTGGTTTAGGAATGACCTATAACAATCTTGGTACTTTACGTCATAATAGCCTGAACTTGGAGGAAGCATTGGAGTTCTACAAGAAAGCATATGATATAATGGATATGGATGCTGCGAAAACTGCGCCTTTAGCAAATCTAGGAGAGATTGCTATTTCTCTGGGGAGGTATGATGAAGCCGAACGATATCTGAGTGAAGCTATCAGAATAGAGGAGAAGACACACTTTGGCACGATAGAGGTATATGCTTGGTATGTCATTCTATTAGCACGCACTGGTCGAGATAAAGAAGCTAAAAGGTATCTCAAGATCACGAAGGATAAGATTGGCGAATCTGAAAAACCACTTCAACAAGCAGCGTATCTGTTGGCAAAAGGTGCTGTTGAATCGTCGAATAAAAAATGGAAAGCCGCTCTTAGAAGTTATGAAGACACCTTAAGATTGAGTAGAGAGAATAATCTTTTCGAAATTCTTGTTAGGAGTGAGCTTAATCTAGCTCAAACTCATATGCAGGCGTATCAAGATGAAGGTAACGAGGAAGAAGTCAGTCAAGCCATATATCATCTAGACGATCTCATTCAAATCGCAAAAGAACAAGGACTACAGCATCTATATGCTGAAGCTCTTCTACTTCGGAGCGATATCCTTCGATTAGCTGGAAAAACATTAGAAGCAAAGGGAGATGCTGAACGAGCGAAAAGCGTTGCAGCATATGTTGAAGATAGTCGTCTACTATTTCAAGCAGAAAATAGATTAAATTTGATAGCGGGAAAGCAAATCACTCAAACCCCCCCACCAGATCTATCAAAGAAGATACAAAGAGTTGCCGCTTTCAAACCAACTGGACAACTGAAACAAGTACCAAGGCCATCTCTGTATATTCTACTAACACTTTGCAAGGAATCAGGTCTATCTGAATATGTGTATCATTTCGATACCGAGATGGAAATGGATAGTGGACTTGTAAGCGGATTCATCTCTGCGATAACTACATTCTCAAATGAAGTAATGGGTAAAATCGGGATGCTTAGGTCAATAAACCATGAAGGTTTTGTCTTGATGATGGAGCATACTGAGAAGAGAATTGTAACATTAATTGCTGAAGAAGAATCGTTTGATATTCGATATCTCTTACGAGAGTTTGCAAAGGAATTTGAAAGCATATACCCTACAGTAACATTAGAGGGTATCAAAGATGACACTTTCAACAAAGCAGATGAATTGATTCATGTGGTGTTCAATTCAGGTGAGCCAGATTCAACCTAATTTTAACCTAAGAGTTTGGAAGTGAATTAGGGAATACATTCTCCTTTCGGATAAGATTTCTTGGAGATGCAATTCGAGTTAGACTGTTCAATTTCAAATCAGTATGTTCTATGTAATCTATTAATCGTCGATACCACATTGAGGGAGCAGCAACAATTGATATGGATTCATTATCTGTTTCAAAGGTTGTTGCTTCAAGAACATTAGGTATCACATAGTTAGTTATGTCCTTTAGAGTTCCACTAACTAGATACTCAGGCTCTATTCCTAGATGTCCAAATGATGGGATGAGTTTTAGGCACCCCGAATTCATCAGAGACTCTATCCGCTGTGGAGATCCGACCAAGGTATTGGCTAAAATACTAGTATCTCCGAGCGATAGTCTCTCAAGGACAGCTTTCTCAGCTTCTGATAATGATGCTTCTTTTAGGTGGATTGATGTGCTAAAGGCCTCCTGATCATTGTCAGTAATAGAGAGTTTTTGGAGAGCCCATCTGAGAATATCCTTTCCTGTTGACAGAATCCCACCTACTTTGGGAAAAATATCATCCAATCGTAGGTCGTAGTGAATAGATTTCAGTTCATCCCCTTCTGTGGGATTTAGGAAAAGGCTTGAGGTTCCTGAATCTGCTAGAAAACTAACGCTTAGCCACACTTCCTTCTTGTTATCAAATTCCTGTGATTTATGAATCCGGGGTATTTTACCTATGGGCATTGTATTGCATAGAGCTCGTGGTGCCAAGTGAATAGATTTTAGGGAGTGTCTGCTTTTGAGCAGATTCCGGGGCTTTTCCAGGCTTTTGCAAAATCCATTAACTATTGGCCATGCTTCAGTTCCGACAGATACTTCATGATAATTATGGATAATCTCAAGAGACTCCTTCCATTTTTGAATCGGTACATCAGTAGGTGCTTTACGAAGAAGTTGTAAGATACGAAACATCCCCTGAGCTCCATAGCTCTCACGATGTACAAGCAGGTGATTTACAACTCCTTGAAAATCTGTGCCCTTACTTGATTCAAGCCACCACTTGACCCATATCTCTTGTGGTTTGTCCTTCAGAAGTATAGATGTAATTGCGTTGCTAATGCATTCGGCAAACTCATCACCTGCCCTATCTTTATCCAGAAGCGCAAGGAATGAACTTCTAATTGATAAAGCTTCAAGATTGGAAGGAGTTGCAGAACTCTCTAAAAAGAGAAACGAGCCATCGTCAGCGATTCTCAACCCAAAGGACTGCGATGACTGCAAGTCCAAGATTTTTGATACATAGATGTTGGGGAAGGCAGGTTCTTTCACTCCTAAGAATCTTGCAACACGTCGTAGAGCCTTTGCTAATGCAGATCGCATCTCTTCAGTTGCTTCCATTCTAAGTTCAAGTTCTGTAGGTGGCTTAGGTCGTTCATACTTTTTGATTAACTTAGATTTCTCGCGAATCTTTACATATTGATCGTGATCAATATTCTCACCAACCAGCATAATTGCGCTCGAATTAAAGAAATAAATACGCACACGATCTGAGCTGATAACCGAAACTAAATATGAGATACCTTGAAGTTTAGACCAATACTTCCTAATTGTTGATGCCTTGACTCTCAACACCTCAACTGAATCTGGACCCATTTCCTGAAATTGTCGCTCTCCAAAGTCTGCAAGAGCTTTGGGAATTTGGCGAGTGTCTCTCTTTGACATAAGGTATCACGAATGAATCAAACGAAACCCCGCCTGATAAAGTGAGCGAACCAAAATGCCCTGTACGGTAGCCTTAATTTGCTTAGCTTTTAGATTTTAGTGGAACAAAGATGCAAACAGATTCACTTCTATTCCTTCTTATTTGGTGGGGTGTACCACTTGCCATCCTCTTTGGCAGAGCCCTATTTCAAGCTAATATTACTAGAAAGAAAAGATCAGCATTAAGAGAGCTTGAAGAGAGGATAACGCCTCTTTCCCCCGAGCTCTAACGAGATTATGCCGCCTCTTGAACTGATGATTCTATACTCTCGTACTGTGGAAGAAGAATGTCACGAGTTGGAGTACTATTCATCACCACATCAAGGACTTCTTCGTTTCGCATTAATATACAACCTAGAAATTCATATTCGAATTTATCTAAGCGGATATTTACACCCCTTCTAGGAATTTGAGTCAGTAGCAAAACAATTGAGAAGTCGCCACGAGGGAGTTGATTCAATATCCCTCTTTTCATATCAGGTTCAAGGTTATCTTCCAATTGTCGAGTCATAGCTCCTCGTTCTATGAAGTTGTATCTAATTCTTTCAAAGTCGCCACTAGAGCTCTTCTTTGGTCGAATAAAGGAAATCGAGTATCCCAATCTCTTTAGCGAGTTATAGCCAATCAATGTTCGAAATAATGGTGGGCTAAGCGTTTCGAGTTCGACTTTCCTTAGTTCTATTAAGTCCCCGTTTCTTCGTACCTTAAGGTTCACCAATTTCACTCCCAATAAGGGTAGGTCCCATCTATTCGAAATATGAATCCAAAATAAAGCATTCTGAGAAATTACTCCGCGAATACGCCTTCTGCTTTTAAAAGAGCTCTTTTTGTTGCAATTCCTGTTCCTGCGCCATAGCCACCAAGCCCATTTTTAGCAACAACTCTATGACATGGAATCAGAGGAGGAAATCGATTAGACGCCATCACATTTCCTACGAAACGGGAAGCATTTTGCAGACCTACCTCTAGTGCGATATCACCATATGTTCTTGTTTCTCCATATGGAATTCTCATTGCTGCCTGCAAAACGAGAATCTGCTTATGAGTTAAATTCGTGAAGTCAAATTTCAGACCGGAGATATCGATTTCGACACCGTCCATTACCTTAAAGATCAATTCAAGAACTCTTAGATCTTCAGGGTAGTATTCTTCTCTCAATCCTTGACCTTTAACCAAACGAATTGCCTCAGATTTAGACTTAGAAGGGAGATTTGTAGAGAAGAGTCCAGAAGAAGAGAAAACACCTGCAACATAGAGTTCTCCTTGTTGCAGGATGGCTAGTCGCTTCTCGTTCATTAAACCACCACTCTAATACTTCGAGCAAATCCTTGCTACATATGCCAAGATGGAACTCAGTTCAGGATCGCTCTTTTTTGTTCCCATTGGGGCCCAGCCACCATCATGGTTCTGAGAAACCATGATAAGATTTAATCCCCGAAGAATAACATCTTGCTCTTGAGGAGTTTGGGGTTTACCAACTGCAGTCAAATCAACCATATCAAATGTGGACTCATTTTCAATAGAGGTTACAAGATGTTGGAAAAGGGCTGCTCTTCCATCGCGATAGACCTTGTGATTTGGGTCAACTCCAGCAGCGCGTAGTCCTGGCAATATATTCCCAGTCCCGAGGGGATCAGATTCTTCATGTTCCTTGAAATCAGGCCAATTGCCATCCTCATTTTGAGAATACATCAGAAAATCTCGTGCGCGACGAATTCTCTCTTCATCATCGTATTTAGCCAGAACCAAAGCTTCCAGAGCTTTGCCAGTCAACCAGGTGACGCTTTTCCCAACAGGATACCATTCTCTACCTTCAGTGGTACCGTATTTATCTTCAATATATGAATCAATGTTTAACGTTTCAGCGAAACCACCATCACCTTTCTGTCTGGAAATTAAGAAAGAAATCATATCCCTAATCAGATCAGGATACAACTCTTCAAACTTAATGACTAAGGGAACAATTTCGGATGTCAATTTTGCAGAACTTGGATTACCTCTAGTTAAATCAAAAGGAATTCCACCATCTGAATTCTGGATTGACTTCAATTTTACTAGTGAATCGTCAATTACTTCAGAAGGCAACGTATAGCCTGCTGCTACCAATCTCAGCTTATCGATAATTGTCCCATTTTCAAGAATATAGACACTAACATCATGCACTAAAGAGTTGTTCAATTTACTCATTTTTCTTACCTCCGACTATATCTGAAATCTTGTGAAAATATACGGCAGAAGAAGGTGGCACCGACTTAGAAAGTCCATTTACTCCACTAGCTAAGACATGCAATTGGCTCAACTTAAAGGTTATTCATAGCAAGACATTGCCTAATCTTCCGCTTCATAGAATTCTAGGATCTCTTTCCGTCGCTCTCGACGTTCATCTTCAGTAAGCTCTTCATACGGCCGTTCGTCTTCTTCCACAACAACAATCTTCTCTTTTGGTGAATGTTTTACTCGGAAATCGACCTTATATCCTTCAGGTTTCATACTCTTCTCATATCCACATTCACGACACTTTAGGACTGTTTTCTTGCTGTCCTTCTTTGACGGTAGCATAAGAGCACCACACTTCTCGCAGAACTCCATGAGTGAACCCCCGATACTTTTGGTTCGCGTGCACGCGACCACTGACAATTTAAGTTTGACTATTGGGGATTGAAAGGTTATTAGTTTATTTCATAATAAGAAAGACTTATGTCTAGCATCTTTCGGCGAAGCGCTCAGAGGCCAAATTCATTTAGGAGTGACCCATATTGGTTCGAGTAGTTCCGTTTAAGGCTTTTAGATACAATAAGGAAAAAATCAACGATCTTTCAAAAGTAGTCGCACCCCCCTATGATATCATTAAGGGAGAGAAGGTCGATCAGATTCAATCGCTTTCAGAATTTAATATCGCTTGGATAACGAAGAACAAGCCACAAGATACTGACACAGAAACCAAAAACCAGTATACCAGAGCTAATGATCTTCTCCAACAATGGATTATAGAAGAGATTCTTGTGCAAGATGAGAGAGAGTCGTTCTACGTCTATGGCCAAGACTTCGAGGTATATGGCAA
Organism: Candidatus Thorarchaeota archaeon; assembly: GCA_016840825.1. The sequence continues at coordinate 30,833 of JAEORN010000288.1, forward strand.
GCAGCTATTCAGATTTGGTTTCATTGGATTGATTGAATTAGAGGAATTCGCCACAAAGGCGCCGAGTGGTGGCAAATTCGCAGGAGTCCTTCAACATGAAGAAACTCTACCAAAGGATATCATTGATAGACTTAGTCTATGCAGAGCATCGATGGCTAATTTCGGTCAAATCTTCGTCATCTATCCAGATCATGAGGGAGCTGTAGATTCGATTCTCGAAAATACTATGAAAGATGACCCAATTATAGATGTGACCGACTATGAATCCGTCCGCCATAGAATTTGGAAGATTGATCATGAAAAGGACACAGGTGAAATCACTCGCCTGATGCAGGACAAGTATGTCATAATTGCAGATGGACATCATAGGTATAAAACCGCATTGAAGCTATCAAATGAAAATCCAGACTTGGAATCAGCAAAATACAGAATGCTGACTTTTGTGAATATTTCAAACCCGGGTCTTATCGTCTTGCCTACCCATCGGTTGATTCAGAATCTTGAGGACTTTGATGGCGATCTACTTCTCGATAAAATCCACCAGTACTTTGACATTGAAACATTCGATGAAAAGGAACCCATGTTCACTCTTATGGAGAAGAGATTTCAGGACGGAGACCATGCCTTCGGATTATTCATGAATGATGGCCACTTCTATACGATAACTCTCAAAGACACTGCAATTATGGATGAGGTCATGGTGGACAGCTCCAATGAACTCAAGAAATTAGATGTGTCTATCTTGCACTCTTTGATTCTCGATAGAATGCTTGGCATTGATAAAGAGAAACTGCAGCAGGGCACAATGAAAGGCGGCGGATATGTTGTATATCTAAAGGGTATCGGCGATGCCATAGAGGAATCTATTAATTCTGTAAAAGCTGAAGCACAGGCCGTGTTCTACATGAATCCCACAAAGGTCGAAGAGGTTGAAGCCGTTTCGAAAAACTTTGAAGTGATGCCTCAGAAGAGCACATTCTTCCAGCCAAAAATCTGGACAGGATTCACAATTAACAAATTAAAATAGAAAAAGAGGGTAGTAACATGACAAAACGTGTCTACAATTTCTATCCAGGTCCAGCAACTCTTCCACTTCCAGCTCTTAAGAGAGCACAAGAAGAATTGCTAGACTTTGCAGGAACAGGAATGTCAGTAATGGAAATCTCCCATCGTTCAGATGAATGGGAGCAAGTCATGAATGAAGCAAAGGGTCTTGTCAAAGAATTATTGCATGTTCCGGACGACTATGCCATTATCTGGCTAGGAGGCGGTGCATCAACTCAATTTACGATGAGTGCAGCCAACCTGCACGTTCCCGGAAAGCCTATGGAATATATCAACACTGGAGGTTGGTCAACGAAGGCTATCAAGGAAGCTAAATTGTATGGTGAGGCAAAGGTCATAGCTTCATCAGAAGCTGATAATTTCAATCATATTCCAAAGGAGTATGCTATTGGGAAAGATGCGGCATATCTCCATATTACTAGTAACAACACACTCTATGGCACAGAATGGCAAGAATTTCCGGAACCTCCTGATGGAGTACCACTTGTATGCGATATGTCATCAGATTTTATGGCAAGAGAAGTCGATATCAAGAAATTCGGAGCAATATATGCAGGTGCTCAAAAGAATCTTGGACCAGCTGGTGTCACACTGATAATCGTTCGTGAGGATTTGCTTGATCGTGTGCCAGAGAAAACTCCTACCATGCTCAAATGGAAGACACATGCTAAAGATTCCATGTTCAATACACCTCCAGTCTTTCCAATATACATGGCCAAACTTTGCCTAGACTATTGGAAAGAATTCGGAGGTATATCCAAGATTGAGAAGGTGAACCGCGAGAAAGCGAAAATTCTCTATGATGTGATTGATCACTCTGATGGTTTCTATAAAGGTCATGCTAAGAAAGATTCTCGTTCACTCATGAATATCACTTTTACAATGGAGAGCGAGGATCTTGAGAACAAGATCGTTGAAGAGGGAACGAAGAGGGATCTTATTGGACTAAAGGGACATCGGTCCGTTGGAGGGATGAGAGCCTCTATCTATAATGCAATGACCATTGAAGGCGTTAAGGCGCTTGCTGATTTCTTAACTGAATTCAGGGAAAAGCATCAATAGAAGAATTAGAGTAGGGGGTTCAGTCCCCCGATTTCTTCTTTCTCCGTTTTGAGAAGGTAGAAACGCTCTCCTCAAGCTCTTTTTTCATATCAGGAACAAACGTTTCATCGGCAAGTCCCTTGTATGTTCGCCGCATGACGGAACCTGAAACTCTAACACCTAAATTCCTCATACCATGAGTTTCAAAAAAAGTCTTCAATGTAGATGCGATAGGAATCATAACACCACCAGGAAGTCTACTTGATATCATATCTTGGCAGCAATTACAATCTAGAACGACTATGGTATTTTCTCTGTCAACCAATACTTCAACTGGCATTGTTTTTTGTTTTCCATCCTCTTTGAATTGAAGTTCGAACTCGCCGAGTTTCTTCATAGACGTTACCTCCTGATTGTATCGGTTATGACTCGGAAGAAAATCATGTACATATAAGACCATCCCATACATTGCGTATTCACGGAAAAATCTATCCAATTATGCTATCCATTGTCATTCTGAAGCATTTTGATATGCTTCTAACTACTCGTCATCATTGTTCAATGAAGAGTCTACTGGATTCTCATCATGTGCTGATATTTCTAATTTCGTATCAGACAGAGGAAGATGATCTGCTAGTTTGTAGTATCCTTCTTCTTCTTCATCACGGCTTACCTTCTGTCCTTCATAGAGTGAAGTACCTCCGCTTACCAAATATGCAATGGATACGCATAGTGCCAATGGAATTATCAAATCCAATGAATGGCTCATTTCTAGCATCATTATGGTTGTTGCTACTGGAGTATTCGTATTAGCTGCCAAGACAGCCCCCATACCCAATACAATGAATGCTCCAACCTGCGCAGGGTAAAAGACCTCTCCAATGACTGCTCCTAACATGGCTCCAACAAAAAGTGAGGAAGCTAAAACTCCACCAGATACTCTGCCAGCCACAACGAAGGAAGAAGCAAAGAGCTTTCCAAATAGAAGGATGATTAAGACAGTAAGAGGAACTGTTGAAGTAGCTAAGCTGTTGATGACCTCATATCCCATACCTGCTACTGTAAGCGATGGATCTAGGAATAAGCCTGTCAGAAATATTACAATACAAGCGAGGGCTGATCCTGCAATAGGATCCACCCAATCTGGGAGTTTAAGGGTAAAGAAATTCCGTGTAGCAATTAGGATTATCGAGAAGAATGTAGAAACCAGACCAGCTACTAATGCGAAAATGATGAGGAGAGGTAATACTTCCAATGTCAAGTCAAAACTTGCAGTGAATTGCAGGATTGGATCTATTCCCATTACTATAGCATATACTATATACGATGTGATTGCAGAAATGACAATTGGCACAAAATATCCGAGAGCAGCATCTCGTCTATAGGGAGATTCAGTGGCAAAGAGAGCACCACCAAGTGGAGCTTTGTAGATACCTGCGGTGGCAGCTGCTGAACCCATCATCAAGAACACACGAAGGTGCGACGGTTCACTAAATCCAAGTCTTCTTCCGACAGAATTCCCAATTGACGCCCCAATAAGAACTGCAGGACCTTCTCGACCAACTGGATTACCCGATCCAATTGAAACAGAAGTTGCGACAAGTTTTGTGACAGCAGTCTTGTTCTTGAACTTCCCGGGGCTATGGGTCATCTCAATAGCTTTTGAGATTCCACTCCCTTGGATCTCCTTCCTGCCAAAATAGATCAGAAGACCTGAGAATATACCTCCAATAACTGGTGCGATGAAGTTAGGCAGTAAGCTGAAAGCTTGAGTGAATCCATCTATAAGCAGTTGAAATGCAATCATAGCCAAACCAGCGATTGCACCAATTAGAATGGCAATGGGTACATAGAGCTTGTAGAAGTGTCCGAAATGGGAGAAATGAAAAATATCCTTGATAGGAATGACATTTTCAGTTTCTGATCCATCTGGTTCACCTAAACTCACAGTCAGGCCTCATTTATTCAGATACTATTCCCCGATAAAATCCTTTGGCGTTTAACATGGCATTCGTCATCACATTTATCATGGTTGTGATGCACTGATTGTTGGCGAAAATGAATTGACTCCGAGTTCCAAACCTACTGATGAGGCAAGTAAGCCAGAACTCACGATAGATGAGGTTCAAAATCGCCTGGATGAGATATCAAAGAGACTGGCACGTGTTGAGGAGCTTATCGAAAGAATAGGTCCGGGCATTGATGAAGTCAGTGAGTCAGCTAAGGTCATCAGGGAAGGATTCGAATTCTATGATGGCATGGTCAAGTTGATGTCCAAGTTCACAAAAGCAGAACGATTAGAGTCAAGGTATGGAGACCTCAAGAAGGATCAGATCTCATGGCTCATTATCAAGATTCTAGATTCAAATAGACCTCTAAACATCAGTCAACTGACTGCATCAGTTCGTTCAGAAAGAGGGACGGCATCTCGTCGCATTGTTAGAGAACGAGTGAATTCCCTCTTGGAAAGAGGCATCATTAGTGTGATTGATGATGAGGATGAACGGGCTCGCTTCTTCACGCTAGCCAAATAGAGGCTCTCATAGTTGTTCTAAAGTCATACTTACTTGTTTTATTCTAGTATAATACAAGGATACGTCTTTCACAACATTTATATTCGTTCGCTACGTTTGATACTTGTCAAACATCAAACGTTTGACAGATGTCGAGTTGGTCGTGATGAATCGACAAGCGCCACCACAAACCGCCGGTCCTCGTAGCCAGTTACTCTCCAGAAAGACAATTTATGGATCGGCGGCTTTCGCATTCGCAATTCTCCTCTCCATTCTCCTCGGTCCCGCTGCTATGGGAGTTCTCCTCTTTGGAGTTGTAGCAGTGATATGTTCTCAAAACTCCCTCAAAAAGACAGAAAGGGGTCTGGTGGTTCGCACCAGACTCCACACTGCATCTAATCTATAGAGTTTCACCATCTATTACGGTGATTTCTTCTTCTGACGATGGTCCTCTTTCTTCATGCCATCGTGCCAATAGATATCCAGGTATCAATGCGACAACAAGGAACACTACAGCTAGTTGCCATCCCAACCTGAAATCAGACAATGCTTCGACCAACACTGCGATCATCAAAGCACCTATGGCTGTTTGACCCAAGTTTGAAAGACTGTTGTACAGATTGTACATGGATCCTGCAACTATACTGGGTGAGTTGTCCATGCTTATTCTCATTTGAGTGGCCTCATAGCCGCCATTTGCAATACCTACCAAGAGGAAGAATGTTGCTGCAACTGCGAAGTCACCCAGATTAAGCAAGAGGACAGAGATAACTAAGATTGCATAAATTGCAGAAGTGACAGGTAGGGTCAGACGAACTGAAACTTTGTCACCGAGAAGACCAAATACGACAGCACCTGTGAACATGCCAAGAGCAAATATCACAAAGATGACACCTATTGTAGTATTGTCAAATCCAACTGATTCATCCAGATAAGTCTGCATGATTGCTAAGATAGAGATTGCCGCACCAGATAGGATTTGAAACAGCATGCATACTAAGACATCTCTTGTCTTGAAGACATTCTTGTAGACACTAGCAGCAACCCGCTTGAAATCAGGTGGCAATGGATTCTCCTTGAATAGGAGAACTAGGAAACAAGCTAAGCTTACAATCACTCCTGGAACGGCATAGATGATGAACCACTGATTGGCGTCAGCAAGCACACCAACAATCAATCCCGAAATGCCAACACCGATGCCGCGTGAACCCCATGATACTCCTTGCATCATCCCTCGTTTCTGCGGAGGTGTGATATCGACTGCCAATGCGTCTATCGTGGCATCACTCATACTTGTGCCAAGAGAAGCAAGAATCCCTGAAACTAAAAGTAACGGACCAAAAACTGCATGGAGTGGAAGGGTTAGCCATCCAATCACACCCACAATTCCAGCTGTGAAGATGTATGGTTTCCTACGGCCATACTTCTTGATTGGCACGTTATCAGATAGTATTCCAAAAATGATCTTCAGATACCACGGCAACCAGATTATTGCTTGGACTGCTATCCTCTCAAAGGGAGAGAGGGATAGGAAATCAAGGAATGCTGTTAAGAAGAATAGTGCACCCATTGCTATACCTTGTGCAAAATAGAACACTCCTTGTATTCCGAAGTAATAATCTCGCCAGACTGAGTATCTAGACTCCACCTCGTCGAACATGGGGAAGCAATGTACAAACCATTACTTAAGGAGTATGAGAGGCAATGGGTTCAATGCGTTTTTTAGTTCGATGTCTTTTAGTTTGTTGGCGTTAACAATGCTAGATGAAGCGGTCAATCTCCTGCAACAAATGATTCGGAACAAATGTATTAATCCACCAGGAGGAGAGATGCGGAATATACGGACAGTAGCGAAGTTCCTTGATGAGAAAGATGTTCCATACGAGGTCTTTGAGTCTGCATCTGAAAGAGGGAATCTCTTGGCAGAAATTAAAGGCACAGATGACAAACCGAGTCTAATGTTTGGTCCATCACATGTTGATGTTGTTCCCGTAGAGGATGAAAACAAATGGAGTGTGCCTCCATTTGATGGAGTCGTTAAGGACGATTGCGTCTGGGGTAGGGGAGCTCTTGATATGCTTTATTTTGTTGCCGCACAAACAGTCGTCTTTGCGAAACTTCATCAAGAAAAATTCACACCAAAAGGAACTCTAAAGTTACTCATAGTCGCGGATGAGGAGTCTTCTGGTACTTTTGGTGCCAAATGGA
>JAEORN010000289.1 GCA_016840825.1 Candidatus Thorarchaeota archaeon
AATTCAGTAAGCACATCTACAAGATCTGGTTTGCCAATCTCTTGCAGGTTATATCTGACCCTTACACTTGGTTTGGAGATCTTGATGACGCGGCTCAGATCTATTGGCGTTCCAATGACAATTGCATCCACATCAGACTTGTTGATTGTCTGCTCAAGTTCAGTCATTTGCTTTCGACCATAGCCCATCGCTGGAAGGACCTTCTCAAGATGACCGTATTTCTCGAATGTAGTCTTGATACTTCCAACAGCGAAAGGACGCGGATCGACTATGATTGCTCCCGCCTTCCGTGCGGCAATATAGCCCGCTCCGTATGGCATATCTCCATGCGTGACAGTTGGTCCATCTTCCACAACGATGACACGTTTTCCACGAATAGTCTCCATATTATCGATGATAAGTGGAGATGCTGCATCGATGATGATTGCATGTGGATTGACTGCCATGATGTTATTTCGGACCTTCTCAATATTTTCATAATCTGCCGTGTCAATTTTGTTTATGACAACAACATCTGCCATTCTCAGATTGGTTTCACCCGGATAGTATGATATCTCGTGGCCTGGTCGGTGTGGATCAGTTATTACGATAAGCAAGTCGGGCTTGTAGAAAGAGAAGTCATTATTGCCACCATCCCAAGTAATGATATCGGCTTCCTTCTCAGCCTGCTCGAGTATTTTTCCGTAATCCACTCCTGCATAGAGAACTACTCCCATGTTAATCATGGGTTCATATTCTTCACGTTCCTCAATTGTACATCTGTACTTGTCCATATCCTCGAATGTTGCATATCTCTGTGCAATTTGGGTTGTGAGGTCTGGATCGTAAGGCATAGGGTGTCTTATGTTAACTGGTTTAAGCCCCAAATCTATTAGAATTTGGTTCACACGTCTTGAGGTCTGACTCTTCCCACATCCTGTTCTAACAGCGCATACTGCTACGACCGGCTTCTTACTTTTAATTGATGTATTCTTGGGGCCCATTAAACGAATATCCGGACCAAGTTTGTTTACCCAAGCTATCTTATGACCAACCACTTGATGTGGTAAATCGGAATATGCTAGGATGCATTGTTCAACATCGAACTTTTTGATTAGTTCAGGTAGTTTGTCTTCAGGATAGATCTTGATGCCTTTTGGATAGAGTGGTCCCGCTAGTTCTGGAGGGTACATTCGGTCTCCAATTCCGGGAATCTGTTCTGCTGTGAAGGCTACAACCTCATAATCTTCATTGTTTCGGAAGTAAACATTGAAGTTGTGGAAGTCGCGGCCTGCGGCACCCATGATAATGATTTTCTTCTTACTCATTGTAGAGTCTACTCCCTATGTAGGTGGATTCCTATGAATCCGGCTTTAGGAGTAGGTTAAGAAATTGTTGGTTTAGTCATGAAAATGAATCCTTGGTACTTCTGGAGCCCTCAAATGAATTTCGGATAGTTTTACTAGAATGGATTAATAGTACATATGCTTTCGGAAAATCGTAGTGAAAATCTTCCGAATTGATATTCGGAAAATCGAGCTATGAATGGAAGCAATACAAAGCGTTAAATACGCGGTGCTTTCAGTATGATAAAAATGTGCTCTTTCGAGCTCATTGCCGGATTGATAAGTGGGGTGCATTGTTGAAGCTAGTTGAATTGGCTCTGGAGTCAGTGAGGATTCTGAAGGAGGCGGGAGAGGAAGGAATCAAGAGCGATGTTTTAGCACGACAACTAAATACCCCAAAGCGAAGAGTGTATGATGTTGTCGCTGTATTGAAGGCTCTAGGTCAAGTGGATACAAGTAGAAAATTCGACGGCACCACGATCGTGTGGATTGATCGTTCAAAGGACTATGTTCCCAAGCAGTCATATGATGAGCTTAGAGTTCGTGTTAACCAGGAGAGCGAGGAGCGGAAGCAATTTCAGGTACAGGTTGCTGAGCTCAAGGAACAACTCAGAATAACAAGATCGAAACTCCGAAGGGATGTACAAGCAGTTGAGATGGCTAATAAGACTGAGTTTTTGACTACACAACTGCGTGTTCGTGCTCTCTCGAGTAATGGTATCAAACGTGTTGAGCATTCTGGCATAGAGGTTCTAATTGAAACCCATGAGTCTGGCATGGTCGTAGACCCCTCTGAAATAGAAGTGGACGAGAACGAAGCACTACTGAAGAACCTGCAGAGGATATAGGTACATCAGGCTATTTTGATTTCAACTAGACTACCTCTTCGTACTTTCTTTAACTGACTTATCTGATCGTCATCGGTAGTGATTTTTCCCAAGATGTTGACTTGGCTATAAGTTCGCATATCTTCCAGGTAGATACAGAGTGAGTCTCCGAGCGGAACGTATGCAATATCACCTTTCTTGACATCATTTGTGGGCTTTGCATTTCCTTTGGATATACCCAGTGTTATTTGCATCTCGTTACGAACCAAGGCCGCTCTTCCTTCAAGAGGAAGCTTCGATTTAATCTCTTCAACAACAAGAGGTGCGTGTATTCGATTAATTGTTCCGTTAATCACAACATTGTCTTCGAAGACAAACACAAGACGAATGTCTGTATCGCTCAAATCTGGCATATGATTATCTCTGAGTAAGGTCTTAAAATGTCCTGCGTTCGATTATTCAGCAAAGGCTTAATTGGTCACATATCTTGCTAGATTTGGAGAGAACAAGACTGGCGTCTACGAAACTTGATGTTGCATTTGTTGTTGATACAACAGGGTCCATGAAAGATGATATTAGCGCAGTAAAGGATAGTCTATCGGAAATTGTCAACCACATTACTTCAAGAACTAAGGAACTCGCAATTAGGTTTGGTGTAGTTTCCTATCGAGACCATCCTCCACAGGATAGATCCTATGTAACAAAAGTATTCGATTTCACTGACCGCGTGAAGCGAGTTCAGAAACTCATCGCTGATCTCCAACCATCTGAAGGTGGAGATACACCCGAGGCTGTTGCAGATGGACTTTTTGATGCACGTACAAAGCTCTCTTGGGAAAAAGACGCCTATAAGGTGCTACTTCTTGTTGGAGATGCGCCTCCACATGGAAAGAAGTACAACTCTATCGGTGACGATTTTTTTGTAGATGGGTGTCCTAATGGCTATGACCCAATTGAAGAAGTCCAGCAATTAAGAAAAGATTTCGGGACGACAGTGTTCATTTTCATCTGCGGATGTAATCCTCTCGTTGAAACATCTTTCAGGCAGATTGCGGATTCGGTGGATGGAGGCAAGTACTATTCTTTGTTAGAAGCACATGAGCTTCCTGAGGCTATTTTACAGATACTCGAAGGCGTAAGTGATCTTATTGAAGCTGATCGCAAGGTACTCTCATATTATGAGTCTAATGATGGAATTTTTGATATGGGCGAAGCTGCTTCAACCTTAGGCCTTGAAGTTAGGGAACTCAAGACATCACTCTCTCGTCTTCTTGAATTAGGTCGGATTGTTCGTTGGCCGAAGGGTAGACCCCTCTCGTCCGAGCAGATTGGTATATCTGTCAAGCTTGGAGAAATTCCAAATAATATCGTGGCGGGGAAGGCTTTCAACTACTCGATGAGAGTCAAGAATCCGAGTGCAGCCATTGCTAGCATAAGAGTGATTGCTTCTCTAGTAACATCTGAAGGCGTATCTGAGGTCACAAATGAGCGTCATGATATATCTGCAAGGTCTGATAAAGTGCTTGAGCTTAAGCTTGTTGCAATGACCGATGTCAAAGGCAAGGCGACATTGCGAGTAGAGGTCTTCTATGGATCAAGGTCTATCGCAACAGAGATTTATCCAACTAGGATTTATTGAAGGGGGCTGCCTAGTGAATCTAAAAGCCAAACAGGGCAGAAATCAAAAAGGACTCTGTTTTGTATCAACCGAAGATTCCGCTCTAGAGCGAGGTGTATATGAGGTCAACTTCAATGGAAAATCAACACTAGCAGATATACGAAAGTCTCCAAAAATTCCGAAGGGGATGATATACCTTGACGACCGCATTTTTTCCTATCTCGCGTGTGAAGATAGTGTTGATGTAACTCTCATTGAAAATTCATCCGACATTCCCCAATGCAAGGAGCTTGAGCTATTTGTTGCATCCCTAAAGAAAATAGACAGCAAGTCAATCGCTGATGCGATCTCTAAAAGGATTAGCGACCTTCAGGCTGACTTTGAAGGATTGATACTTCAAAAAAATCAGAGAATTGTAGTAGAACGTCTTGGAATACGATTCACTGTGCATTCAATTGAATCAGTCAATCATACAAGCGAACCAAGTCGAGTCATATGGAATAGTCTAGAGAAGATACACCTTACGCCTGTCGCTGGAGTTCCAGCATACAACCTCATTTGCGTAATTGAACTTGGTGCAGCCGCACAAATAGAAGATGTCATCCAAACCTCTGCTTCCGGAGACACCATATTGATTCCGCGTTACCAAGCTGCCCTTGCAGTCCTTAACCAGATATTATTAGACTATCCAGGATATGGATCAAACTCATACTTCTCAGGCTTTGTTTATTCAGATGAGGTTGTACCATTCTTATTATTTGACTCCGAAACAGGAACTCCAATCGAGATTTCATCAATATATTCTAAATCCCTACTAGTATCCTTCAGTAAATGGGTTCTGGAGGATCTTGTAAATCACAAGAGCAACCCTTCTAATCCTGGAGAAGCCTTGTCTAGTGCCCTACTTCGTGGATTAGATTTTCCTGAGCTTCACGAACATCCAACATTGATTCTTTTTTGTTCAAGCGGTGTGCATTCTCATGGTCCCAATCCTGTGAAGATAGTGAAAAAAAGTCATGAAAATCATAAGATTCCAATTATCTGTGTATCTATCGGGGCTGGTTCAAATAGGGATGTACTCGCAGAAATAGCCACTATCACAAAGGGGCTTCTAGTCCCCATCAACTCCATGAGTGACATATCTGAGATTAATAATTCAATTGCGAAGTATTTTGAAAATAGGAGCTGAACTAGATGACTGATGATTTACAATCACACTTGCAGGCATTGTATAATAGTGGAGAAGTGGCTGGATTCATATCTGCGAGGATGCCATCAGAAAAGCTCACGACCGGATGGATGGAATATGGTCTTCTCCAGAAAGCTCTCACTGGAAAACTGCAGGATAAGAAGAATCAGGAGCATTTCATCATCCCCGCAGACCGTTTTGCTCGCCTGACAAGAGACCTTGAGGGAATATCTGACACATTCTTTGGTCTGTTAATTATAGGTCGTAGAGGTCTCAAAAAACCAAAATTCTATGCACTTGTCTATCATACTCCTGATGATGCTTCCGAATCCATGACTACTATAGCTTTCTGGACAAAAAGTCTGAATCCCACAGAAACTATTCATTCAATTGCACGTCACACATTTGGTCAAGACAAGCAGTCGAAAAAGAGTGAACCTGATTTTGATTATATAGAGCAGCTTCGTGCCGATGCGTCTATGGGTCTGGTACAGGACCTACTATCTCTTCGGCTAAAAAGGGGAAAACAGAATATAGCAAATTGGATTAGTGACGCCATAAAGAATGTTAATTCATTCGATGAAGTTATTGCTCATGCTGGAAAAATGGAGCGTCTCTCAAGAAATGCCTTGCTGTTTTCAAGATGGATCACAACCTTAGAGCTTTTCAAAGAGCATGATGAGAACATTGGAGCAATTCTCATGAAGTTTGAGGATAGAATGGAGTCATGTTTCTGGGATGGCCCTCGTCAATTGGCTACATTTGCTACCATAGAGGGATCTGACATCGAGAAGGTTGTGGACAGCTACATCTCATCTATGTGGGCTGGTACAGAGGATATCGATTTGCCTAGACGGCGAACTCCTGAAGTTGTCGTTGGAGCAGTGAAGAAAACAGAGCCACCTGCAAAGGAATTTCAAACTGTATCATCACCTCAAAAGACTGCTGTATCTCTGAGTGAGATTCAGGAGAGAATAGTAGTTATAGAAAAGAAGATTCATGAAATGGATCGTACATTCAAAGACCAGCCTGTAAGCATTGATCAATCAGTTTCACTGGTCCAAACGCGACTTGCTGATATTATTGACCGTTTAGAATCTTTGACAGATCGATTAAGTGAGCTAGAAAACAGACTAAAAGGTGTGGGCAAGGCTACTAGGTGATTGGAATATGGCTCGACGGCGGCAGGACGAAACTGATGGAATGAAGAGCATTGAAATAGACACAGAAGTACTTGAAAGGCTGTCTCATAAACTTGGGATATTGGAGGAAAAAATCGAAGAATTAATGATTTCAAAATCCATGAAATCCTCCTTGAGCACTGAAAATATTCAGGAAATTGTATCAAAGATTACTGCTCTTCGAGATTTAATTGACAAGGTAGAAATAGAAATGGAGCAACTGAATACAAGGATAAATGATATTGAATCCCTTCGTTTCAAACATCGTTCTGGGTAATTGAGCTTGATGGCACTAGGTCATCAATCACATCAAGTATATGCCCAACAAAAATTTGTGATGAGAAATTCTCTAAAGGTACCAATTTTGCATTTATGCCTTTGATGATTCTCAATGCACTTCGGAGATTGGTGCTCTTCTCCATGACCATGAACTCGATCCGATATCTTTCTCGTTCTTTGATTGCTTGAATGAACGGAAGATGATCTTCATCATATTTTCCAACACTTCCAGAGAAAATGAGAAACAGCGTGGGTCTTGATGTACCTAAATCCTCTAGGTATTCTGCTATAGATCGAAATGCCCCTGCCATGTTTTCTTGACCACCTGTTTCATTCACAGTGTCAAGAATTGAGTAGACCAGAGAAACCAAGACTTCCTCTGATTGCAAATCTCCAAGAAATTCTACATAGGAACGAATTTCATCGCCATGCTGGACCGAAAATTTCTCTGGTGTTTCTGCAAAAGTGACCAAACCCAGTTTCCCTTCAGTGTGGTTATGACGAAGAGTGTTCAAGACTAACAGTGAAGCAAGTGCTGCAATCTCTGAGCGGGTGGCATTTGGCGTAAGACCATCGAGAAATGTCTTGACTTCCTGTATACTACTTGAGAGGGATTCAAGTTCCTTTGATGCAGAGTGCAAAGTCTTCAGTGATATGTTTCGTTTGCTCATATCTCTACCCTTGGAGATGCATAATACTACATTTAATTCTCTAAATGCTTGACTTGGTCTGAGGAATACATTTTCTTCAGGAATTACTCCTATTTGCTCCGAGCCTAGTTGCGGTTCAGTTTGTGTGATATTGAGATTCAAGGGTATCTTCTTAGAACCCAAAAATAATTTTGAATTAGCTCCAACAAGCTTTCCTTTGATACTTTCCAAGATTTTGCTCTTGTTTAGATGGATATACGAGAATAACTCCGAATTTGTCATGGGTTTATCTGAGCTGTATG
>JAEORN010000290.1 GCA_016840825.1 Candidatus Thorarchaeota archaeon
AAGATTGCAGCGAGTGGAAATGCAATTAGTTTAGCTACATCCCTGAATAGGAAGAAGAACCGTGGATCAGCTAGAATCCCTGCTTGGAACCAATTCCAAATCTGAGTAGAGGGATTTGCTGCGACTGCGATTATACTGTCAACAAAAAAGTAACCACTCGCTAGGAAGAAAGTGATAAGTGGTCCAAAATCGCCAGTACGTCCTCCAGGCTTTTCAGCGGCTTCTGTAGCAGTTCGACCGATACCACTCAGAGCATATGCCAAGAAGAAAAGGGACATTGCAATATCCACAGGGGTCATACCGAAGCTTTCGGATCTTCTCAATATATTCACAAGGAAGTAACCTGCGTAAATTGCAATGAAATTGGTCAGAAGCGCAATGTTCAGAGCTGCACCTTTCCCAGCATTCCGAATAAATGAGAATAGCATGACAAGAGCAAACAAACCCATCGCAGCATAAGCAACGATTAGAAAGTCGAACTGGGTCATAATATTCAAAGTCGCGTCAGCAAAGATACCATTTATCATTGTACCCAATCCGAGGATATCATTCGGAATCAAATATAGAGCAAGAAGTGCTTCTGCCCCGATTAATACCAGACCAATAAGTAGGAGAATGAAGCTACCTGTTCCCAGTAGGAAACCACCTTTCTTTGGTTCTGCAATCGTAGCAATTCTCAGGCTTGTCCGGGTGGACAGATAGCCTTGGAACGCAATCCAGCCAACCCAACAGAACATTGCAAAGAAAAGCATCGAAAGAGGACCTGTTAGAATAGAAAGGAATACGGAGATAGCAAATGAAACAGCCATCCAACTGAGACCTTTGAGCTCTGTAGTTCTACCTCTACCTCGTCTTGTTAGCCATAGCCGATCAGCACCAATACCAGTTAGTAATGAACCAAATGCGAAATAGATTGTACCTGCAGAACCGATGTAGGCAAAAAACAATACAAGTACTTCTTCAATACCAGTTCCAGCATAAGTATTCATCAACCATCCTATGAAAAGAGCGAGAAAGGTAGTAGCAACAAACACTATGAAATAAGCAAGGTATCTCCTCTTTCTGAAGAAGACACCTATACCATCAAACAACGGGATTCCCAATGAGATAACCTCCCAAACTATAAACGGGAAAGGGTCTAGACCGATATAAGGTTTGCAGATGTTTTCCCCTACGATTTTCATCCTGTCAAAGGTAATAAGAAGGTAGATTGTTACCTGAAAATGGGGCGGTGTGCCAATATGGCCATTCGTATTCTTATGGTTGACGACGACCCAGTGCATCTAGAACTAAGTGAACAGTTCTTGAAACGGCAGAGTCCAGAGTATGAAATCGTTGCTGTGGAAACCCCAGAGGAGGCAAAGAATCGCCTTCTTGAGGAAAAGTTCGATGCCGCAGTTTGTGACATCGATCTAGGCGAAAACCAATCCACAGGTCTCGATATTCTGGAACAGATTAGAGTAAATAAGAATGATATTCCGGTAATCATTTTCACTGGGAAGAGTCGAGAAGAATTTGCGATTCAAGCACTCAATCTTGGAGCGGACTATTATATTCGGAAGAGTTCATCCAAGATTGAGGGATTGTACGCTGAGCTATCATACTATATTCTCGCAGCGGTAGAGAAACGTAGGACTGAGAGAGCACTTTTCAAGTCAGAAAGTAAACTCAGGGAGAGTGAGGCTAAACTTGCAGAGGCTCAACGTATTGCGCATCTAGGACACTGGGAGTGGGATATAGTTTCAAACATTGATATTTGGTCAGATGAAATCTATCGAATATTCGGACTTGCTCCACAAGAATTTTCAGCCACATACGAAGCATTTCTAGAGTCAGTACACGAAGATGATAGAGAATTTGTACAACTATCTGTTGATGCCGCAATAAAGGAGAAGAAACCCTATTCAATAGACCATCGAATTGTACGACCGGATGGGACAGTCCGTTTTGTTCATGAAGAAGGCGAAGTAACTTTTGACGAGAACGGAAACGCTGTTAGCATGATGGGGACAGTTCAAGATACTACAGAAAGAATTCAACAGGAAACCCTCCTGAGGGAAGAACGGGACAGAGCGCAAAGGTACCTTGACTTAGCAGGCGTGATGATTCTGGCTCTGGATACCCAGTACAATGTGACAATGATGAACCAGAAGGGGTGTGAACTTCTTGAATGCAATGAAGGAGATATCTTAGGTGCGAACTGGATTGAATCCTTCATTCCTGAACACAGTAGAAAGACTGCGGCAGCGTATCTTGATTCGCTAGTTGCGGGAGGTCCAAGAGGAACTTGTGAGATGAGTATACTGACTCATTTAGGGACCGAAAAGAGGATACTATGTCAAGACAAAGTGCTTACTGATCAAGATGGTAAGGTGACTTCAATTCTATGTTCTGCTAGAGAAATTGAGATGGTTGAAGCTGAGAAAGCACTGATGACAAAAACATTACAGATTCGAGAAGAGTGGTGGCGGGGTGTTTTTGATCATGCGCCTGCGGCAATAGGAATCTTCGACTCGAAAGGATTGCTCATTGATATTAACAAAGCTGGCCTGGAGTTACTCAGTGTAAAAGACCGAGATGACATCCTAGGTCTCAATCTTTTCAAAGACTCAAGACTACCAGAAAATGTCTTGGAGAGTGTACGTAAAGGAGAAGTATGCCAATTTGATTACAAATGGGACTTCGAGTATGTAGCAGAACGAGAGCTCCTAAAGACCGCTCGTACTGATGTCATTTACATGGATGCTACACTCTCATCCCTCCAAGACAGGGAGGGGAATTCTCGAGGATATGTACTTCACGCCTCAGATATGACCAAACGAAAACTCACTGAGAACGCGCTCAAAGCAAATGAAGAGATGTTCCGTACAATTTTCGAAGAGTCGCCAATCTGCATTGAACTCTTCGATTCGGATGGGATACTGGTAAATGCAAACAAGGCAGCTCTTGATCTTTTTGGGGTGGATACACTTGAGAACTTCGTGGGTTTCGACCTATTTGGTGATCCTAACACTCCAGATTATGTGAAAGACAATCTTCGTAGAGGAATTATGGCCATGACTGAGTATCGATTTGATTTCTCGAAGGTCAAGGTTCATGATCTCTACAAAACGAGTAAAAGTGGCATCATGCACATTGATTGTGTTTATTCGCCAATCAAATATGGGAAAGATGAAGACCTCCAGGGATTCATTATTCATGTACAGAATGTAACAGACAGGGCTCTAGCTGAGCAGGCTTTGGTAGAGAGTCGAGAGAGCTATAAAGAACTGTATGACAATGCCTTAGTAGGACTATTCAGAGTCAGAATTTCCGATGGAATGATACTAGAGTGCAACGAACAATTCGCCAAGAGTTTTGGATTTGAAAAGAAAGGATTAATGATTGATGGTTCGAGATTCATTAAGGACTTTCTAGTTCACCCAAAGGAATGGGAGGAACTGAAGAAGAAGCTCTGTGAGGAGCAGAGATTTGTTTCCGAACTCCCTGTATCAACAAGAGATGATGAACGTCGGTGGATGCGCTTCTCTCTGAGTCTCTGGTCTGATAAGGGATATATTGAGGGGGTCATTGCGGACATCACTGAGCAGAAACAGGCACTTGAGATGTTGAAGAAACAGAAAGAAGAACTTAGTGACTTCGCACATACTATGAGTCACGACCTGAAGAATATATTTCATAATATGCTTGGTTTCATTGAGCTGATAGAAGATGAGCAGAATTTCAGTCATCTCATAAAACTGCGAACACTATTGAATGAAACTAGTGAAATGGTTGACCACTCAGTAGCACTTGCAGATGCGGGATTAATCATTGAGGAAACCGAGAATGTTGAACTGGCTTCGCTTGTGAAGGAGGTCGCAAATTCAATCATACCCGAGAACATCAGCTATTCGCAAGAAGAGCTTCCTGTTGTTAGTGCGGACTCACGGAAGGTCGCTCAAATCTTTCGAAATCTCTTTGACAACGCAATTCAACATGGGCAACCAAGAAGGATAGAAGTGACAGCAGCAAAAACTGATAGAGAGTATCGAATCAGGATAATGAATGATGGGAAGAGTATCCCAGAACTTCAACGATCCAAGATTTTCCTTCGTGGTTACACAACGAGCAAGAACGGACAGGGCTATGGCCTAGCTATTGTCAAACGTCTTGTTGAAGCACATGGATGGACAATCAAACTTCTTCCTAAAGCAATAACTACCTTCGAAATCGAGATACCTGAATTACAGTGATTGAATGCCGACTGGATTATTAATGCATATCGGCGCTGATTTCTACACACAAGGGCAAGCTTAATAGGTTTAACACCGCACGTATATACGTGGTCAGTGAACCGGTAGGGCCTAGTTTTCGTAACATGCCCTCATTACATAACTCCCCCCCTCCTACCACATTGAGCTCTGCCGCATCCTGGCCACACTTCATTATTCAGTTGATCTAAATACCAAAAGACTGATGTATTGCATCTTATAACTTAATACAATTTTAGTAATTCGAGGTCCTGAAGAGTGAAACCACTAGGAACGATAACCCAGTGTTTTCCGCATGTCGATAAAGTAGCTAGATCAATACTCCAGTCAGTGATGGATGAAGCTGAGAACTATGCGGATTTCGTAAAGCGATTGTGGGAAAAAGCTTGCTCTGAAAAATTACCGCCAATTTGTGGATACTTTGCCTTTTATCATGCGTTCAGATTGGATATGTTTCCTCAGATGGAGCAGCTCTTCAACTTTGATGAAATTGCTATATTCATTGAACCCCTCTATTTAGTTGACAGGGTAGTTCTTGGATATGAGGTTGACATGAACAAGATGTACAAATCTCTAGTAAAAGCTATGGAAACAATTCCAAATGATTGGTTGGCTTGCCATCTATATCTCGCATGGCGTCGTGTCATTGAGGCATATGATCCTGAAACTGACACAGACACACAAATTATGGACACTATAGAGGAACGTATCAAAAGCGATAGAAACTATGAGTGCTTTGAACCAATCTTCATTGGTCTTGAAGCATTCAGGATGATGATTAAGGGCTATCATAAAGAGGCAGTAGAACTGTTTGAAAAGGGCTTAGCTTTGGCACGGAAACACAACGACCTTCTCTTAGTTGCTGACGGACTTTATTTTCTAGCTGAAAATATCAAAAAGGAGGATGAATCACGAGCTATTAGTCTTATCTTGGAACACAATAGGTTAGCTGAAGAAGTAGGATATTCGTGGACTTTGGCGAGAAGCTCACTAGTACTGGGGAGGATTAAGATCAATCGTGGAGAGTTTAATGCTGCAGTGGAGCATCTCTTAAAGCATAGTAAAGTGATTGAATCCATTGGTCATCCAGCAGCGTATTCAAACTACAGCTTGGCTCTTGCGTATAATTTGGTTAGAGATGGTAATAATGCAATCAGATATTTAGAAACCATAAGGGAAAGATACGGCATAAAACGATACATAGCACTCTTTCACCTGCAAATGGCATTTGCCTATATGAACATTGGAGAGGAAAGAGAGGCTCTTTCACATCTTGATAAAGCGAAACGACATGCAGTTCAATCGGGTTTTCAATCATATCTGAACCTCCATCAATTACTAGAAGGCATCTTCGAGAAAAAAAGTGGAGATTTTCAATCCGCGGCGCACAGTCTGGAAACAATACTGACGCAGGTTAGTGAAGAGGACCAACTATACAAGTGTTTGAGTCTCTTCCATCTTGCAGATATTGAGATAGAAACATATCCATCCGAAATGGCTAGTAACTCTACATTTTGGCTAGACAGATTTGAAAGATTCGTTGAAAACGGGAATATGCCTGGTTTTGCAGCTCAAGCGAAGATTTTGAAGGCCAAGCTTCTACATAAGCAAGGTAAACAGCAGAGATCCCAAGCTCTGGTTGATGAGGTGTTACGAGTTGCTGAATCTCCAGGTATGATGTATCTGAAAGATATGATTTCAGTACATATTGTTGGGATATCAAGATAGAGCTTGTTTTGCGTACAATAATTATTCATTGAAGTACATCAAAGGCGAGTTCTTTCGCTGTGTCTTGAATCTTCTCAAGTTTCGTGATTTGAGCCTCGAGTTGCTTGAATTTATCTCTTTGAGGAATCAGTGTCTTCTCTAGAATGACTGCGATAGCTTCTGATCTACTTTGGAAGATATTAAGTTTAACAAGGATGTCAAGCATATTGACAATCTCATCATCAAGACGTGCTGTAACTGGATTATCTCGTTTCGAATCTGACAATCGAGTTGATAAATTCTCGATTATGTCTTTTCTCAATGTCTGAGAGGGTTCGGTAGGTTTCTTCTTCTTTGTCAAATATGTTGACCTCCAAGTATGATTATATCCCAAGACACTCTTAAATCTCGTCTTTTTGTATTCTCGTGGGCACAAAATATTTATTATAGAGTATTACGTATACATGTATCTTGGTATCTACGATACCATGAGTTGTGGAGAGGCTTGCCTCTGCATTCATCAATAAGCGTGTTCGGAGGTGATTAAGTGAAAGGAAATTCAAAGAAACTAGGTGTGTGTATTCTGAGTATGGTATTCTTGCTTGCCCTAGTGTCAGCAATGCCAGTTCAAGCCAAGATACCGCTTAGATGGGAATATGCTGCCATCCAAACATTCGATCCTCTGTGGACGGGCGACATTGTGAGTGATGATGGCATTTCTGGCACCATTATATTAGATGTATACTGGTGGATTGATCTAAACAATGTAGAACACTTTAGCGGAATCTGGTACATTACCTGGAATGGTGGTGGATACATCAAAGGCACCCAAGTAGGGAAACTTGTATTTTCAACCGGTGAGTATGTCATTAATGGTCAAGTAACAGAAACTTCTGACAATTGGGGCTATGTGAATGGTCGAAATATACACATCATGGGTTCAATTGATTACTCAACTTGGCCTTTGGAAACCACTGGGATGTTCCAGATAAACTGAGCAGGAAATATTTTAGAAATCTGCGTTCGGAGAGGGATTGATTAAAGTTCAATCCCTCCTATTTTCCTCTTGGTGTATGAATCTCCTGAGATTTTGTTATAATGGCGATCTTTGCTGCATCCTGACCACACCTCATCAATTCTATGATTCATCACGATTTTCGTAAAATGTGAGCTTATTCATATAAATGTAGATTTTATTAGAGAGCTATGGCCACTATTATGGAACTCACATAAAGGGAGGTGAGAAATGCAATGAGTATGTCTAAGAGAATAAGCGTAGCTGTAATCAGTGTTATCTTCCTCGTGGCCTTGGTCTCTGCAGTACCTGTGGATGCAAAGAAAGAATTCTCCGTCTACAGATGGTGGAGTGAGGTTAGATTGAATGATATGACCGGAGACATATGGACCGAAGATAATAAGCATGGTACAATCCATTGGGATAACCAGGGAGCGATATACTTAGGGCCAGAAGGAAGGCTTCCTGATTACTATCCAGAGGCTAAAGTCCAAAAATTCTGGGGAGAGTGGTGGATCGAGTGGGATGCTGAGTCTGGTGGAGGACATATTAATGGAACACATAATGGATCATTCAACTATGCTATAAGCCAATCCACAGTTAACGGACGTATCACAGAAGCTACTGGTCCTTGGTCATTCCTTGAAGGGCGAAATATGCACTCACTTGGCTATATTGATTGGACCAAATTTACCCTCGAATATTTCCTCCAGATAAACTAATTCAGATAACCGTAAACACTATTCTCTTGAGCGAATCACGGAGGGGTTGATGGAAGGTCTACCCCTCCTACTTGGGAGTTTGATTTTCTAATGCAGGTTCTTCAACGGATCTTCCAAAGAACCAGTAGAACAATACAATACTAACAGTATAGAACACTGTAGCCAATGCGAAAGGAGCCCGTAGAAGTCCTGCAGCCAGAAGCCAGCCACCGATATTGAGACCAACTGCCCGACTTAG
>JAEORN010000291.1 GCA_016840825.1 Candidatus Thorarchaeota archaeon
CTCGTAATCTATTCATGATGCGATTTTTCGATAAGGAGAGGGATGTTCTCATTTTCGATACTAAACAGATGATTTGGTATGAACTTGGGATTAGCTGACTTGGTTCACTTTAGCTAATGTTCAACCACTTGCACTAATTGATTGGAGCTGGATCCCGAGGTTATTTGCTTTCTTTCAAAAAGATATTTCTAGAAATACGCTTGTCTTACCTGGGTTTTCATTACAATTGGTTCAGATTAAGGTGAGCAAGAGATACGCAATTATTGACTCTATGATGATAGGCGAGATTGTGGCCCCCAGATATTTAATGGAATCCGGAATGCCAATGCTATATGTACTCGTATCTTTAATGTCATTAAGCAAAAGTCCGATGGTTTCTAATCTTATCCTACTTGATTCTAAATACTCAAGATCTTTAGTCTGATCCTTGCCAAAAACAGACTCAATGATTCTATGTACTTCATTATTATAATGCCTTTCAAATGCTCTAGATATCGATTTCTTTGAACCCTCAAGATTGTGATGTATGAGATACTGAGGAATTGCAAGAATGAGAAGACCAATCGGGATTGCTATAACTGCACTTAACCAAGTATACCAAGTAGTGTTACCCTGAAGCATCGCTTCAGCTGTGTTGAACCAGATCGTAGAGAAGAGTAGAACTACAAGAACTCTACCTGAAATTGAATACACAACTTCTCCAATTTCCCTCATTGCAGAATAATACTCCTGATAAAGAATTCTTTCCTGACTCTTGGTATCTCCTTTGTTGATATACATCTCCAAATTTCCTAGCTTCGTAGAATCATAGTCATCATCTAGTACTAGTAATATTCTCAAATAACCTGCAGCTAACCAAATTGCTGAAACTGCAAATCCAACGCAGATGGGCAGAATTATGAAATCCCAAAATACTTCGTGTAGGTGTGTGTAGGGGAATACAAGATAATCCATATATCCCCAGTGAACCTGGTTGAATTGACGATCCAATACTAATATACTTACTAATAAAACTCCGAGTGCAACTAGGTATTGTTCCTTTCTATCGAACAAGCACATTCTTACACGTTTCTTAAAATTATCATAATCCTTCTCTCCAATGAAAAGCGATTTGGCTATTGGATTATCTGTGTCACGATATCTGTCTAGGGAACAATATAGTTTGAGTTTTTTTTCAGTAGGTTTATCAAATATATCAAAAAGCATGTCGAAACCATCGGTGGCATATCTAACTGTCCATGTTCCCATGATAATTATCACTGTGAGTGCACTATTACCTAGAATCTCAACTAGTGGAATAGGAATCCCTCCAACTAGAAGAATAAAATTAGGCACAAAAAGCAAGAGCATCCATAATATTATGGTTCTTTTATAACTATGGAGAAAACCAGTTCTTAAGGGGAGAGGAGTAATGTAATCTCTCCTCTGCGCTAGTTTGACCAATCCTACCACCACTTCAATTAATGGCAATTGCCTTATTTTTCTTTTCCGGCCTTCATTTATTCCTATATACTGCGCCACCCCTCTTATCTAATAATTTCTTTAAACAATAAAAAGAGGCATTGTTCCTCAACAGAACGACTAAATACAGATTCTCCAATGCTCAGAGTGGCTTACCATGGCGAAAGTACGAATCACCGACACAGTTCTGAGAGATGCACACCAATCTCTCCTCGCGACTCGAATGAAGACAGAGGACATGATCCCTATCTGTGAGAAGCTCAACAAGGTCGGTTACCACTCATTGGAGATGTTCGGTGGAGCCACCTTTGATTCTATGATGCGATTCCTCGATGAGGACCCGTGGGAACGTGTCGAAACTCTCAGTTCAGCTATGCCCGATACTAAGATGCAAATGTTACTAAGAGGTCAGAATGTGGTTGGTTTATAATACTAAACATGCAAATAGAATCTTATCCTTACTAGTTTATATCAAACCTCTTACAATTAGTAACACAATAAGGAGGAAGCATCCTTGAAAGAGAAGTGGCCTCTCAACAAAGAAATCTTTGACATTTCTCAACATGAGAAGGAACTCCTGCAAACGAAAGAAATCCCAAAATCTCTAAGAACTTTTCTGGATCAGAGAATTCAAATTCAAGAGGGAACTATTCTATTCTCAGAATCTTCGAAAGATGATGAGTGCTATCTGTCATTCATTGCAGATTCTGGAACTGGTATGGGTAACTTTGCATTTCATTTGAAGATGAAAAGTGATAGGATCATTGTATCTGATCTTAGAAGGAATCGTAGTTATGCTACTACACCACTTGGAACCCTCAAAGGGAGTTCACTGATTTCTGCAGATTCATCTGAATTTCAAATCTTAAGCTTGATATACAATCAGGTCTGTGAGAGTTGGAGAAACTTGGTGGATATCCGTTTTAAGCTTCTCACTCTTCTTCCTCTAGCTTCAGGAGCGGCGTTCATTGGAATTCTGTCTGATTTCCTCAATATAGGACTCTCTATATTTTCTAAAACTGTTGTAACTCTGTTGGGCATATTTGTGACTTTTGCCTTCTGGATATATGATCGACGTAATTCGGAATTGCATAATGACTTGATAAGCCGCGGACGAAAAATTGAGGATGAATTGGGAGTCGAATCAGGATTGTTCAGAGGTAGGATGAATCCATCAAATTGGTTAGTGAAACATGGAAGAACTCTTGCTATGATATATGGATTTTCTTTCCTTGGATGGATAGCAGTTTTAGTTTTAATTTGGATTCAACAATGATTAATCGAAAAGTAAGTAGAGTTGTACAACCACTCAATATGGGAATACTAGCATATGCACGTTATCACAATATTATTTGAAAAGATTCTCATAGTAATATCAGAGGTTGGAAATTAGTTTTACATAAAGTCCATGGCAGTCCATTGAATCCAACATCCCTAACCTCTCTGAATGAGTGAAGGACTGGAGTGAGGAGTATATCAAATAGGAGAAATAAGAAATGGGATATACAGAAATGGGGTTGCCGATTGATATTCCTTGGAAACGTATTGGCGTATCAAGGGATATGATTGATCAAGATTATACAGATTATGAATTTCCGCAAAAGTGGATTTCATCAATAGCATTGTTTTATCACGAACCCAAACCAGAAGAATTACCTCCTGACTATTGTGATAGAACAATCACATATCTGAAGATTGTATGTACTTTGTCCAGTTATCAAATGCCCATTATTGAGAAGTGGGGCGGACTTAAGGAGAAAGAGGACATATCTGTTCTCAAAGAGATGGGAGAAAAACATGCAGAGTACTATGCATACAAGACCTTTGAGAGACGGATGACTGATGCGTATCCATGCTACGGAGCGCTTCTGCAAATTGGTGTACATCCCAATCCAAAAGATGGAATAGAAATTCAAGATTATCCATATGTATCTGCATATGAACCGAAGAAAAGGGAGATGTATGAAATTGTTTCTCAATCTGGAGAGATGCTGAGCCAATCAGCAAGTAACGCAAATGTAACAAAAGGTACAACTAGCACTCATACTACTGAAAAATATGATATTGATTATGGTGGAGCTAGCAGAGGTGGTAGTGGTGGACTTGGTTTTGGTCTCCTAACTGGAAGTGGACAGTCAACAGATGCATCAAAGAAAGATGGATGGACTACCATTGACTCAAAACAGAAACAGGATGTGAAAACAACTGATACATCTCGCGAAAAACGAGAATCATATTCTCATTCTACAAATATTGAGAATATGTATAGCCTCTTACAGAGTTTCCATTTAGGGACTAATCGAGTTCTATTCTTTATGCAACCAAGACCGCACATTCAAGATGCAAAGTTTACATTCTTGCGCGGACTTAGACGGTTAGAGGGCATTCAAGAGTTCTTTCTTGTAGTTAACAGACCAAAATCAACACCTGGATTGTGTATAGAAGTTGTTTTGGAAACTGCACATCTATATGCCAAACGTGCTTACAGCCCAAGATTTGAAACTGAAACAACAGCCAAGCTGCCTGAAAATTTGCATAAAACTGCAGAAGCTATTGGTGATGAGGGTGTAGATTTGCACAGCCTTTTCTCATATGAATTCGAGATTCTTGGTCTTTGGAACAACTTAGCTTCAGCTTGGAAGAGACAACTTGCATTGTCTTACGTACACCAACAGGGATTCCCTGGATGGGCTTACATCCAAGAGCAGCTCATTGATAAAGAACCCCGTTGGACAATGGACAAGTTCAGTAAAGTGATTGCTGCTGGATATCGCGTTCCCAACATAACATGTGGGGAGAGGATGGGTCTACTTTTCGATGAATATGAGTCGGGAAGTGGCGATATGTTCGTTACTGGTAGAAGATTATGCTCTTGTTTCGATAATGTTGCTGGTTCAGAAGGCGAAGACTCTCAAGACACTCATATATCCTCCTGTGAACAAGGACCAAGTATTACTTTTGAAACGGACACTGATCTTTGGTTCTTTGGTGGACCTATAATTCCATTTGTGTTTCAACCATATATCATTCAAATTCAACCTTTCTTAGCTTACAACCCATCCCTCTTCAATAATTCTGTTATCTCTAAAATAAATGGAATTCTTTGGAGTAGTATTGGATCTAAAGATCGTTATCCACTTGGTAAAATATCACTTCTTCAAACTAAATTTGCCACTAAAGAATTAGCGAAGGTAGTCAAGTCTTTTTCGAACAAGTTGAATCTTGAACTGAAGGCGATATCTACCACCAAGCCATATTCTGATGCTGGATTGGATGGAAAAATAAACACAATCGAG
Organism: Candidatus Thorarchaeota archaeon; assembly: GCA_016840825.1. The sequence goes on from JAEORN010000291.1 coordinate 4,758, forward strand.
GAATTGACCAATTCAACGACAAGTGATATCGCAAAGAATTTGGAAATTGAGGAGAAAACTGAAGCAATGAAAACGCACAATAAAATCCTTGTCAAGACTCTGTTGGCTCTTGATACAGATAGTGTTACGGGGAAAAGATTGAATCCTGTATTAACTGGATATGCTGATGATGTCAAGACATTCTACAAAGAAATTCAAATTGATACTCGGAAGGAAAATCAAGCAGAGGAGGAAAAAACAGATACTTGATAGGAAGATGAAGTGATTTGGCATTCTGGGTCGTTCTAGCAAAAATAGTAGAAATTGTACTTACTATAAAGAAATATGCTGGAATCCTAAGAGGACTTAGAGATGGAAATCTTGTACAAGCTATAGTTGCATCTGTTATTAGCAGCAGAGTTATGGATGCGGTTAATGAAGTTGTTCCACTTGATAAAATCTCTCTCAAAACTTTGAAGGATGAATGTGACTCCTATCTCAAAAACGAAGACCCAGAGTTTCTTGCGGCAATCAATGATATAAACCAACCTGCGGATATGATATATCAAAAGGCAAACGAAGCCTACGACACAATAATGGACGCGTTATTCGAAGGTGATGCTGTTGGAAATAGTCCGACATCAGCTCCCAATATCCAACAAGCTGGGGACCCAATTGAGATTGGTAGAGGCGAATTTGTTCATAATGTGAGTGATATCGTTGTTCGCGGAGCAGGTATCGATTTTGATTTTGCACGATGCTATCGAAGCAATGTGAATTATGTTGGGCCACTTGGGAGAAATTGGACACACAGCTACAATATCAGAATCAGAAAAGAAAGTGATTTTGTTTACTATCTCCTTCTTGGAGATCTCTCTGAACAGAGATTCATCCGACATCCAAAGTATGGAACGGACGGATACAATTACTTCACACCTCAAAATGGAAATCACAATGTTTTGACTTTGGATGGTACTAAACCTGTTGTTAACAAGCCCGGAGGAGTGACATACCGATTTGTAGAAACAGCAAGAAAAACTGCTTTTCTAGTTGAAAGAATAGAAGACAAACTCGGTAATTATTTGCAATTTCATTATGACTCTAAGGATAGATTATCAAAAGTTGATGTCAACTCTGCTCATAGAAATATAGAGTTTCATTATGATGATATAGGACGTTTTTCTTTCATACGAGACCATAGTGGTAGAACAGTCCGATTCGATTACAACTACTGGGGCTACCTTGAGAAAATAACAGGTCCGGAAAAAGCAGGTGACGATTCAATAATCAGAACTGAACGATATGAATATGAAAGGGTTGGATATCTCAGGAAACTAACACAAGTTATTGATTGGAAAGGTCGAATAATCACTGAAAATGAATATGAATCTGATACATTGTCAGAACACTTCGGAAAAATAATACGCCAGTGTGTCAATAGAGGTGAATCCCACTATTTGTATGAATCGATTACTTCGCGCGCTAGTTCTAGCCTACCTCCACATGAAAGACCTGTTCTACAAGTAATAGAGAATAAACGAAATGGAAATAGGATTATCCATGTTCTAAACGAATTCGGAAATGAGCTTGAAAGACGTGAGAGAGTTCTTGAAGGAGATAGATTTCGATATGTGGTAAGCCACTATCGCTACAATGCCGATGGTAATGTTACTCTGAAAGTTGACCCTGATGGAGTATTAACTCAATATCTCTATACACGCGATCATCTTGCAGACACTATAGTAATGAATGCCTTTGAACATGCAATCGAAGACATTTCAGAAGACCAGAGAAAGTCCTTTGGAAATCTATTGGCTGAAGTAGTCAGAGGTCAAAGAGTTGCAGCAAGTGGAGCGGAGGTTTCAGGATCATTTCGAGCACCATCGATAAAGATACCAAACCCTCCAGGACGATGGGGTGGAGATATTATCAAGAAATACACATATGATGGCATAACTCAGCTAATTAAAACTGAATCAGATCCAAGATATACTGAGTCGGCAGATCCTGATTTTGGCGAGAGTGGAACCTACACTAGAAATCTCATTTCCTATGATTACGGTTCTATCGGAAGCTATTCACTTGAAAAGGTAAGTTTTCCACCTCGAACAAGACCAGATGGAACCGAAGTTACAGACATATTTGAAGAGATTGCTAAAAGAGATTCTAAAGGACGGACAGAAGAATCTATTGACAAAAGAGGATACAAATGGTTTTCCGAATATTATGATACTGCAGATGCTAGAGAAGGATTTCTAAAGAAGAAGAAAATTCCCCACCAGGATTGGATTCTTACATCTACTACACCTGAACTTGGGGAAATATCTTGGAATGGAACTTGGCAAGCTGATGCTACATCATTAAAATCGAGTGGTACAATAAATGAAGACATTACAATAAGTCTGTGTGGGTCAAGAATTGAATTATTCCAATCTACTACTTTGAATGATTGTCAATCCCAAAATTCTCAGGTTGAAGTAAGTATCGACAATGTCTTTGTCGATACGTGGGACCAGAGTCAAGATGCCTCATTTTTAATAGATAACTTAGAGAATAAGGAACATGAGCTCTATATACGTGATACTCAAGGTAAACCTGTTTCTGTTGGAAGGATTCTTACACACACAGAGTATAACTATGATATTGATGGACTGGGCCAAGTTATCAAAGATGTAAATCCTAGAGGATTCTCAACTCTATTTGAGTATGACCAATTTGGCTATCTAAAGAAGATAGAAAAAAATGGTGAAATTAGAAACACGGAGAAGTACCTTCAACATGATCCTAATGGTTTACTTATCTTCGATAAAGAAATCTGGTTCGATGAAATGGGGATTGACTGTTCTGGAAAGGCTGTTCATGGATCTTTCAAATATGATAGAAATGGATTGCTACTTTCAAATTCTCAATCAAGTGAGGAGAACAACGAAAAGCGAATCAGTGTAAATAAGTTCGATGCTGAAGACAATCTACGTTTCACAATAAATCCTAGAGGGTCACATATACACTATTCTGTCGATGCTTTGAATCGCCGGTTTCTTACAACTAGAGGAGCTTGTTCAATTCATAAATCGAGTAATAGAAAGGGGTATTCTCTTGCTGGTAAGTTGCTATTTACTCGAAATGATTTAGGCGCATTGCACTATAATGGATATTGCACCTCGAGTGGGAAATGGATGTCAGGTATTGACGAGGCGGGTAGAATCAGAGTTCATTCTGATCCACTTAAGAATTTAAGAGTAATCGATTATGATAAGGAAGGCCGTGAAATCATAATTCGTTTGTACGAACATAATGGTAATGGAACATACAGTTTGCTTACACGAGGATTGAAAGAGTACGATGAACATGGAGATTTAATCCGATTAACTTCATGTATCTTTGAGAATCCAATAGATACAGGTAAACCGGTTGAAAAACCTGATGAGGAATACAATCAAGCACTTGCCAATGGTTTAGTAAAAGAATCCACTACTGAATATTATCTGGATGCCAATGGAAACCAAATATCTATTAGTAATCCTGATGGTAGCGTCATACACCAAAGATTTGATGGACAGAATCGTCTTGTAGATAGAATAGAGGTAGGTTGTATTCGTCAAATTTCTCATTTTGATGGAAATGGTAATCTAATATGCAATATTAGATATGATTCAGTAAGAAATCCAGTTGATGATTCAATTGTAGACTTTGAAGTTTTTGTGGACAACAGTGAATACGACTCACTTGATAGGATAAAAGGAAAGACTGATCCATATGGAAATCAATGGAAATATGAATATGATTCAATTGGTAATATGACCAAAACTATTGATCCTTTGGGAAATATCACCTCTTACTCCTACAACGCTTTTGGCGAAGAAACGCAAAGAATCTCTCCAATGACAGATAACGGTTTAGGCAGTGGAAATGTATCAACTACATTGGTTTCGAAAAAGAGTTATGATGAGAATGGTAATCTATATACATTCATTGATCCGAAAGAAAGAAAGATACAGTATAGATATGATGCACTCGATAGACTCATAGAAACTTGGAATGATATTACTCCGTCAGAACCTCATGAATTCAGAGAATACGACTCTGCAGACAATCTAGTATCTGTAATTATGCGAAATGGTTTGAGAAAAATTTTCACTTACGATTTGGCAAAGAGGCATAGGTATACTGAATATGATTTATCTAATATACACCCTGAAGATCTACCAAGTAGCTCAGCTTCTTCATTTTCCAAGTTCGATTATAATGCCGCAGGAAAACTAGTCAGTCACGAAAATGCATATTGCCTAATAGAAATCAAACGAGATTCTACCGGTCTCCCTCTACACGAAAAAATCGAATTCAAAAACTTCCAAGAGAATCCTGGAATTATTGAGATTTCACGAAACTACAACAAACGGGGATTTCTGACTGATTTAGAGTATCCAAATGGAAGGAAGCTTGGTTTCACTTTTGATTCACTTGGACAGGTAAAAACTGTAAAAAACAAAACACCGGGGATCAATTACCTGGGTAATGTAAATCATGGAACCAATTATGAACTGATAAAATATCATTATGTTGGAAACCGTCTTGTAAAGATGGATATGGGAAATGGAGTTGAAGTTGAGAATCATTATGATGGTAGAGGGCATCTTGTTCACCAAAATGCAGGGAAATCTGATGGAACCGAACTCTGGTGGCATCAGACATTACGTGATTCAGCAGGATTCATTCGACTGGAAGCTGGTCTAAACCAAGGGGTCTGGGGGCGGAAGTTCTACCTTGATTCATTGGCTCAGATTGTAAAATATGAGTATATAGGAGCCAATCCAATTGATCCAAATCAAATTTCTCCTCCAAGATATGTATGCCTACCGTCCTTATCGATAGGCCAAAGCTTGATAGACAGCAAGATTGGAAACCACGAAATACCAAATCAACCACTAACCTTTGAGTATGATAAATTAGGAAATCGAATCAAAGTCAGAGAACCTGGAATGCCAGAGCATGTGATGGCAACTAACGACCTCAATCAGTATACGGAGGTTGATGGAGACATATGGAGATACAGTCCCAATGGAGAGAAAATATCAGATGCAACCTACGAATTTGAGTATGATCATGAAGGGGCTCTTCAATCAATCCTTCTGAAACAACCTCACGGAGCATCTAGATTAGTTGTATCATATTTCAGAGATGCTTTAGGGAGGCTGATTGCAGAAAAAACAGATAGTACCCATATGTTCAGAGTCTATGATAGAAACACACCTATTGTAGAATACTCAAAAGCTCATGGTGATAGAGATTTTAATCGAAAAGAGTTTACACTGGGAGCAGGAAATAAAGTCAATCACTTAGCATTCGATGGTGAAGACTATTGGTTGGTATATGATGATAACTTGACTCTAAAACTCGTTACTGATCACTTGGAACGGATCATTTGTAGACCGTTTTACGCGCCTTTTGGATTACCTCTTGATAACGAATTGGCTAATACTCCAATAAACATGGGTTTTGGAGGGATGTGGTTCACAGAAGACCTTCCGTTTCATCATGCGAAGTATCGAAGCTATTGCCCTGAAACAGGACGATATCTCCAACAAGATCCTGCTGGCTATACTGATGGTATCAACCTATACACTTATTCGAAAAACAATCCAATTCGATATTTTGACTCATCTGGGCTAGAATCAGAAGAAAAGGATTTCCAATTAAATGTGGATGTTGAAACATCCCAAATGATGGCTGACTTAATTGCCTATGGCGCACAACCAATTTTAGAGATAGGTAGTTTAATGCTACAGAAACCTCCTGCGTCAGTACCACAAGCTCTTCTATTTATGGGATCTTTGAGCATGGAAGCATTATCAGGAATGAGTCTCATAGATGATGATTCACTTACATTGAAGTTCGCAAGTGGTGGTGTTACAGCGGTTTCACTTCTTTGTACTGGAGCTAGTGTCGTGGCAACAGGTGGAGCTCTGCTACCATTAATCATTTGGGGTTTAGGATGGTATTCACTAGGACGATTAGTCGAAATAGATAGAATTACTCTTCATGGCTATCATAAAAGACATCAACCCTTTAGAGGTAAAGTTGAGTCAGTCTATAGAGAGATTATTCTAGAAAGATTGTACCCAGATTATAGAATGCCTGAATCAGTTAGGGATTTCATAAAATCAAGATACACTAGACAGAACCTGCGCCAGATCAGATTGGAAAATAAAGGTTACATTGACTTAGGGAAAACACATATGGACCGAATATTAGGAAAAATCCCAAAGACAACTCGATTACCAATATTGGATACATTAAGTGCAAGATATCAATGGAAGATGTTTCAGATGGAAGGAGGAACACCATTCGGAATACCAGTACCTAGTACTCCTCTTAACATACCACCCGGAAAATATCCTCAGGTTCATTCTGTTATAAGATTTCATACAAGAAGCACAGAAAATCCACTCATTGTGGATAGTCAGGGGAATATTGAATTAGGAACGTGGTTGAAGCAATGATTTGCTCACCTATAACCTCATAATGTAAGCTCCCATGACATGGACAACAATCTCAAACTCAGATAGGGCGCCGTGAAAAAGGATTCATACCTTTCTTGTATATTGAATCATTTCTATCTTCCAAATCGAATGAACCGTGTCTTGATAATATCCAAAATAATTTTAGCTGAGGTCTTAACTTTCCGAATTTGAATACATTCCTCAAAAAGAGGATAACACGGAGTATGCGAAGAAATAGTAGTGCAAAAAGAAACCAATCAGAACGACTAAATACAGATTCTCCAATGCACAAAGTGGCTTACTATGGCGAAAGTACGAATCACTGACACGCTTCTCAGGGACGCGCATTAGGCCCTCCTCGCTACCCGTATGAAGACCGAGGATATGCTCCCGATATGCGAGAAGCTAAACAAGGTTGGCTATCACTCCCTCGAGATGTTCGGTGGAGCGACCTTTGATTCCCTGTAATCTTATCTCCCCATGCATCAGCCAATTCTTTCTCGACCCACGACTGCTCGTCATCTCCACGCGGATTCTTACTCATTAAAAACCATGCCACTACTACCATGAGCGGAGTAGGCAACACTAGTTCCTCTGTTGCCACTACATACCCAAAAAACATGCCCAAAAACGCATTAATGATATAGAATAGCGGCAGAAAGCATTCCACCATCCAACCAAGGATAATGGTAGGTCCTAGTCTGCCCTTGTCCTCGTAATATCGTTTTACCTGATACGCAAAGAGGCATCTTATGAAAGATATGGGAACGCCTTGGCTCCAGTTTCCCACTATCGTTATCTGAAAGATCCATGTATTTGGTGCATATACATTAGTGATGAACCAAACTGCTGAGAGTATCTCAAAGCTGGATGGGGTCCACCGCACAGCAATAGGCGCAAGCAGTGCGAGGACTAGGGAGATACCGTATATGGTGCTGCTACCTACTGACAAGAAAGAACTTTGCTCTCTATTGCTCATGAAACTTGCCCCTTCGTATTGCGCTTTAAGTCAAGACTCCTCTATTTATGTCATCTTCCAGAACATAAAGGCGGCGGGCTCTGGCTGGTTTGATCACCATGAGAATACTCGGATCGAGGGTAGTCTGGAATATGAAAATCGATAGGCCTAGGGACCATCGATCCAGGATATATGAGTGAAAAGGAAAAAGAGCTGATTCGGGAATTAGATGAAGCTGGAGTTTCGCCTTCAGAGATAAGAAAAGCAATCTGGAAGGAACTTGGAGTTAGTAGGTCAGATGTCGCCATATGGAAGTACAGAATGAAACTCGCAGATGAAGAAACGACCGAACAGAATGACTAAATAGCATTCTCATGTTCAACTACGTGGTCAGCAATGAGCAAAATCAGGATTACAGATACCACCCTTCGTGATGCCCATCAGTCATTGATAGCCACACGTCTCCAGACCGAGGATATGATTCCAATTCTTGAGGTTATCGACAAGGTTGGATATCATTCTCTTGAGATGTGGGGTGGTGCGACCTTTGACTCCATGATGCGTTTTCTTGATGAGGACCCGTGGGAACGTGTTGAAATTATCAAAGATGCCTGTCCAAATACATCTCTTCAGATGTTATTGAGGGGGAGCAACGTGGTTGGGTATCATATGTACCCCGATGATGTTTTAGAGGCATTTGTTGAAGAAGCGGTAAAAGTTGGGATTGATATCTTCAGGATATTTGATGCCCTCAACGATGTCAGGAACATGGAAGCCGCTATGAAGTTTGTTAAGCGTGAAGGTGGTCACGTTCAAGCCAGCATAAGCTACACAATTAGTCCTGTACACACTATTGAGAAATTCATTGAAACCGCCAAGGAGCTCTACGATCTAGGTGCAGACTCGATTTGTATCAAGGACATGGCCGGACTGATTTCACCACAGGCAGCATATGACCTTGTAAAAGGTCTCAAGGAAGAGATCGACCTACCAATTCAACTGCACTCTCACTACACAAGTGGTATGGCTGCTATGGCCTATCTTAAGGCCGCAGAGGCAGGAGTCGATGTCGTAGATTGCGCAATTTCTGCATTGTCTATGGCTACATCTCAACCTGCAACTGAATCTATTGTGGAAGCTCTAAAGGGCACTCCCTATGATACAGGGCTCAATCTCAACCTTCTATCAGAGATCGCTGATTACTTCAGAAAGATTCGTAGGAAATACTCACAATTCGAAGGTGCGCTAAAAGGCGTCGATCCTCAGGTACTTGTCTTTCAGATTCCTGGAGGAATGCTGTCTAATCTTGACAACCAGCTAAAGGAACAAGGTGCGCTTGATAGATATGATGAAGTGCTAGCTGAGGTCCCGAAAGTTCGGGCAGAATTTGGATATCCCCCGCTTGTTACTCCCTCAAGTCAGATTGTCGGTACTCAGGCTACACTCAATGTAATTACAGGTGAGCGCTATAGCATCATTCCTCATGAAGTGAAGCAATACTTCAGAGGCTATTATGGACGACCTCCAGCTCCTGTTGATGAAGAGGTGAAGAAGAAGGCGATTGGTGATGAAGAGCCTCTTACAGTTCGGCCAGCTGATCTGCTTGAGCCGGAATTACCAGCAGCTGAAGAAGCATTGAAGGATATACCACATCAACGAAGAGACCTCGTTTCCTATGCTCTATTCCCTCAATATGCACTTGATTTCCTAAAACGAAAGGCAAAGAAACTGACACGGGGTACAATGACTCCAGAGCTTGAAGTTGCCTTGATTGCTTCAATTCTACATGTTAGTAACAAGACCTCTGGTGGCGTAATGAGCGTCGCAATGCCTAGTGACAGTTGGAGCAAGAGTGGTCGTGAGGCACTTCATTCTGTAAGAGCAGGAAGCTGGGAGAAAAGTCCATCAGCATGGGCAGCTTCAGGAAGAAAGCATCAGATGCGTTCCGGAACTCAAGGAGGTCCATAGTTGAGCTCAGATTACGAGATTACACTCGATGATACCAAATACAAGGTTTCAGTCGAACGCCTTGATGAAGGTGGGATTCTAATCGTTAAGGTTGGTGATGAATGTTACACCATTAAGACTCACCAGAATGATGATGGCTCCTATATTGTGAATGACACAACAAATGACTTTGCAATTAAACTCATCAAGAAGACAGGGGCAAAGTTACAACTCGAGATTGATGATCACTCCAGAGATGTTGAATGGCAACGTATCGTCAAGAATCAAGCCGCTTCAGCTCCAAAATCCGCAAGCGCTGGTGGGCCCAAGGTTGCTGGAGGTGTATATCCCCCCATGCCTGGAAAAATCTCCGAGGTCAGTGTATCTGTCGGTGATGCTGTCAAGGAAGGCCAGACGGTGTGTATTCTAGAAGCAATGAAGATGTTCAACGAGTTGAAAGCACCAAGATCCGGTACAATAAAAGAGGTCAATATTGAGCCGGGTTCAGCAGTCACGCCTCATGACCTACTTATTCTAGTTGAATAGGATGTGAATCAATGAAACCGGTGCATATCATCGGAGCTGGAATGACTCGATTTGGTATTCTAGAAGAACCAATTATGGAATTAGTCCAAAAGGCATCAATGCAAGCTATAGAGTCTTCAGGTACTGTTGGTGAGGTCTTCTCTCACATCTTGGTATCTTGTCAAAATCCTGATGAGTTCACCGGAGTCGGACACCTCTCGACCTTAACTGCTGACAAGCTTGGACTCGTTCCTGCTGGTGCAACAAGGATTGAAAGCGGGCCATCATCTGGTTCGAGTGCATTCGAGATTGGTTGTGCAATGATAGCATCATCAATGGCAGAGCTCGTACTTGTTGTTGGGGTAGAGAAGATGTCAGAAGTTGAGCGAGGAATCGCTTCGAGAATTCTCGCAAAGATGATGTCGAATGAGAATGAAACTCAATATGGTGCGACCCCGACAGCTTTAGCTGCCATGATAGCTCGAAGATATATGCACGAATATGGATTGACCCGAGATGATCTTTCACTTATTCCCGTGAAGGCTCATAGGAACGGAGCCAAGAATCCTCTTGCACATTTTCAGAAGGAGATCGATATTGAGAAGGTAAGTAATGCACGAATTGTCGCTGATCCGTTAACCCTATTCGATTGTTGTCCAACCTCTGATGGAGCGGCAGCTTTAGTCTTGGCATCTCAAAGTATGACTGAAGCACTTGGTGCACATGATGATTCCGTAAAAGTTCTTGGTATAGGTCACGCTACTGATTATCATGCCGTCCAACATAGGAGGTCTATGACCTCATTCAATGCCACGGTAGAAGCAGCTAAGAAAGCCTTTGATATGGCTGGGATCACTCCTGACAGAATCGATGTCTGTGAGCTCCATGATGCATTCTCGATTCTTGAGATCATTGATATGGAAGATATAGGAATCGTGGAAGCTGGAACAGCATTTCGAGCTATTAAGGATGGACGAACTTCAGTTGATGGAGATATGCCCATCAATACAACCGGTGGCTTGAAGGCACGAGGTCATCCAACTGGCGCAACTGGAATCGCACAAATACACGATATCTATAATCAGTTGACTGGAAATGCTCCAAAGGAACTTCAAATTGCTGATCCAGAGATTGGTTTGACTCAAAATATTGGCGGCTTCGGAAACAACATGGTGGTTACGATATTGTCAAACCACTAATTAGAGAATCAATGATCTTCACTCGTATTAGGAATATGGAGCAAACTTTTTCAAATATAGTACACTGAAGAGGACTAGGTAATGGCTTTGGATATTGCGGCATCAAAGTGCATCTCTTGCGAGAGCGTTCTAATTCCTCGTAGAACCATATGTCCGTATTGTGGACCTGAGTCCACTGACCTACAGGATATTCTTGTTCAGCCCAGGGGAGAAGTAATAAGTTACACCTCTCTTGAAAGGCCTCCCGAAGGATTTGATCCTCCTGTAGTCTTGGCTTTGGTCCAAGTAAAAGAAGGAGCTACTATTCTCTGTATTGGAACTCGAGATGAATTAGAAGGGACTAAAATAGGTAGCAGAGTTTCAATAGATATGGATTCCTCTGAGAGATTCATCTATAGCCTGGAAGAGTGAAAGGGAACATCACGGAAGGGGCTATCTGACGAATGCCCCTTTAGTCAGACGAGTTTCGGGGACCGAAAAGCCATAACTCGCATCCGTGATGCGTAATAGTATTACATGAAAAGTAATATAATACTTACGTGTTTTATCATACCAATAGAATTCGGATGATTCGACATTAGGATGAATAGTCTATGCTCAACAAAGATGATGAATTGAATGAACTTCAAGTAAGCCTTCGTGAAGAGCTCATTGGAAGAGCATCTGAAGAGAAATTTGGGCTGAAGAAGCGTGAGGTTTCAGTTATGACAAGAATGAGTGCAGAGATAGTAGATGTGCTTGACGCACTCGTAGAGCTTGAGATCTTCAAGAGTCGTTCAGAGGCTGTGGCAGCTCTCATTGAGAATGCGATTCATTCTAAGAAACGGCTGTTCTCTGAGATCAGTAGTCAAGCTGCTGACATAAGAAAGAAACGCGATGCAGCAAGACATCTTGCAGTTCAGACTATACAGACATTGCGAAAGGAAGCTGAGGACGAAGAATAGCTGGTTCGTTAGGGATAAAAGGAGCAATTCTCTGAGAATCCTAGGGTTTCAAAATGGTTGACTATCTTAGTAACATCCTATGGACAGACGAAGAAATAGAGTTCCGAAAGAAGGTTCGAGATTTCTGTGATAAGGAAATCTACCCAATTGCAGATGAGATTGACAAGGGACCATACCCCCGTGAACTCATCAAGAAGATCGGTCAGGCTGGATTCATGGGAGTCCATCATGATAAGGAGTCTGGAGGGACAGCGAGAGGTCTCTCGTTTGAGATAATCGTTGCTGAGGAGATTTCTGCAGCGAATGCCGGTCTCGATATGGCTCGAATGGCATCAACCACGCTATACGGAATGCCACTCAAGGTCTTTGGTACTACAGAGCAAAAGAAGAAGTACCTCGAGCCAGTTGTCAAGGGTGAGAAGATTGGCTGTATTGGTATCACAGAACCAGAGGTTGGTTCTGACACTGCAGGGATGAAGACACGTGCTGAGAAGGACGGTGATGAATGGGTCCTTAATGGTGAGAAGCGTTTCATCACTAATGGTAGTCAAGCAGATTATATGTGCGCTTTTGCCATTACAGATCCCTCTGTAAAATCCAAAGATGGAATGTCTGCATTTATCGTACCAACTGATACGGATGGATTCAGTGTCGTTCAGGACCATGATCTGTTAGGAATGAAGTCTGCCAGAGTTTCTTGGTTGAAATTGGAGGATGTTCGACTTGGACCTGAGATGTTGCTTGGGAAGGAAGGTCAAGGATTCCATATCTTGATGGATGAGCTAGATAGTGAGAGAACCGCTATTGCTGCAGAGGCCATCGGATACGGTAGAACTCCCTATGAGGTAGCAGTAAAATACTCAAATGAGCGTCAGCAATTCGGACGACGAATCAGGGAGTTCGAAGGAGTCAGCTTCAAGGTTGCGGACATGGCAACACGATTAGAGGCAGGTCGTGCTCTTACACTTACTGCAGCACGGATGTATGACAAGGGGATGAAGATCACCAAACAAGCATCAATTGCAAAGTTGTACACAACTGAAGCGGCAATCGCGATTACTAACGATGCACTGCAAATCCTCGGAGGAATGGGCTATACTACAGATTATCCTGTTGAGCGATTCCTTCGTGATGCACGGCTGATGACCATCGGTGGTGGAACTGCTGAGATTCTGCGATTCCTTATCCAACGAGAAGTCTTCAAAGAGATGCTATAAAAATAGAGAGGGGGTTAACACCCCCCATTAGTTCTTGATTGATTAATGTCAATTCTTGACTATTGCAATTATTCTATACTCACCATTCACGATATGTAGCGTAGCTGTGAATTCATCGCCAATCTCCATATTGAGTAACGTATACCAATCAGTGAGGTTCATCCATGCCTTGGCACCAACGATAAATTCGTAGGTTGAGTTGTCAGTACCTAAGACAATGTGGGTATCACCATCCTCGACATATGAATTGAAACTAGTCACATTGGCGACAAGCGTGAATATATCGATTGGTTCCTCGATTACTTCTCCGCCAACCTCAACGATGTATCCTTCTCTGACAGCTTGGACTAGAACAGCTCCGTTTAGTGGACCTGAGCGTTCAAGTGTGTAGGAAATTGTCACATCCTCTGCATCTGCCATTGCGAAAGCATGAAGTCGAATGTCAGAGATGTAGAACTCCTCACTATCAGAATCATAATATCCATCGTACCAGTATATTGGACAGTACCATGCATACCTCATCGTGGTGGCAGTGACTTGTACGGGATACAATAGGGGCATAGCTCCAAAGTAGCTTCCCGATACAGGATCTGGAAATTGCTTTATCACCTCGTTGATAGCCGCATCACCGCTAGAATATCCAGCACTACTGAGATCGTGATAGGATATCCCCTCATTCGTTCCGCGGACGAAACCACTCAGGGCGAGATTCGATGCTCCAGGTGGATTTACTGCCACCAGAGCTTCGACACGATTAGTGTCAGGATTAATGATGTAACGAGTGTCCTCTGTCATTTCAAGACGATCATTGGATGGTGGAATGACCCAAAGGAATCCACCAGCGAATAGATCGAATCCATCCGCTCTGCGATAGCCACCCCATCGCATGACATCTCTTTCAAGCCACTCTTCACTGTACACTTGAGTCACCCATTTTGGAGTATCCTCAACCGTTTCGTATGTGACAATAGTTCCGTTCTGGCAGTAGATAATTGGACCTAAGGGTCTCTCGACAAAATCCCATCCCAGCTGAGTACGTGTCTGGATATACACGAGGTTGCCTACGGGATCCCAGGTCGGGTATGCATATTCATACGAGTTCGTCATATCATTTAGGTAGTTGCCAAACTGGATATTCCTGTCCCAGAATAGCCCTTCACCAACAGGAATTTGCACATCTGTGATGATCTCCTTATTGGATGGGTCGTTAGCATCAACTACTATCAAAGCTTTTACATAATTCTCCGATAGTACATTTGTCGATACTACCACACAGACCCACACCAGTCTATTATTCCGAGTCGTGATATGTGCTGCAGCGATTTCTATATTGGAACCTATCGATGCAAACTCCTGCCTCGCAACAAATTCAGCATACTCTGATGTCACCAGTCTGACCATATTATCTGGAATCGGGGAATCAAAGAGAGGATCTGATGTTTGTTCAATCATGCCATCGATATATTCTGCATTGGCTACATCAGCCGTCCATCCGATTATTCCTGAGAAGATTGGCATGACGATGATGACAATTAACCCAAAGCAAATGAATGGGACTCTAGCCCCTTCCATGATATCCTCAATTTGATTAGGTCTGAACCCGCCAGCAAATAGCATTAGAAGAGCAAAGCTCATGATCAAGCTAATGATTGCCCAAGGCAGGACCATCATACTTAGTACGCATATAATCGCCCATGCAATGGTTCCCCAGATTAGTCTCAAGGGAAGCCACTTCAATAGACGATTAAATCGCAGCATTCCCGGTTCATAGGGAACAGGGATTGCATGGACTATTAATGAAATCAATAGAAACAGCATTACATTCATGTAGAAACCTCATTGCTGCAAAGATTACTTGCCTTGTTGTGGGGAACTTATTAGCATTTTCTAATTCGATTTCTGTGATTTATACCACGCCACTGCGCCACCTGCTTTTAGAATCTCCAGCATTTTCTCAGGTATTCTCCCTCCCGATAGGGTGTTATCTATTTCGAGATTCATGATGTTTCCTTGTAGTAAATTGACTCGCACCCGATCACCATCCTTCAGATGCTTTGTCACATTCTTAACAACTAGAGCAGGGAGTCCAATATTGAACGCATTTCGGTAGAATATCCTTGCAAAAGATTCTGCTATTACACAACGAATTCCCACCATTTTTAGGACCATTGGAGCCTCTTCTCTTGAGGAGCCGCTTCCAAAATTCCTTCCCCCTACAACAACATCTCCTTCCTCCACAGTGTTCACGAAATCAGGTCGAATGACCTCAAACGCATGTTTAGCCATCTCGTTGTAGTCCAGAAGCTGCAGATATTTTCCTTGAATGATCTGGTCTGTATTAATATCGTCCCCAAAGAGAATTGCTTTTCCCTCTATGATATCGTAACATGATGTCATTTGCTATACCTCCCTTGGGTCTGCTATGTGTCCTTTGAGTGCACTCGCAGCAACAGTCGCTGGTGAGCCCAAATACACCAATGAAGTAGGATGTCCCATTCTCCCTTGGAAATTTCTATTGGTACTTGAGATGCAGACTTCTTCTTTTCCGAGGACTCCAAGATGTCCGCCAATACACGCACCGCAAGTGCTATTGGTTAGAATAGCACCAGCTTGGATTAGGATTTCAACGATGCCTTCTCTCAGAGCAGTAAGATAGGTTTCCCTGCTTGCAGGTGTTATTATGAGTCGAACATCAGGATGGATTCGCTTTCCTTTCAGAATTCGAGCTGCAATTGAGAGATCCTCTAGTCTTCCATTTGTACAAGATCCAATGAATGCTTGATCAATCTCAATACCATTTACCTCGGAGATAGGTCTGCTATTCGCAGGACTATGAGGTTCAGCAATCATCGGTTCCAAAGTCTTGCTGTTTATCTCATAGGACAGCTCGTCAATGTATTCTGCATCAGCATCTGGCATAACTGCCATCCATTCTTTATTTGGTGCATACTTCCTAATCCAATCCTCAACATTATTACTTATTGGCATGATTCCGCATTTGGCTCCGGATTCCACTGTCATGTTGCACATTGTCATTCTCGAACCAACTGATAACCTATCTATCAAGGAGCCGAAGAATTCCATTGACTGATAGTTCGCACCGTCTGTTCCTAAGTCTGCTATAATCTTCAGGATGAGATCCTTGCTCATCACACCATCTGGAAGTTCTCCATTGATAACTATCTTCAGAGCTTCTGGAACTCGTAGCCAGATTTTACCTGTTGCTAGGATCAATGCGCTATCTGTTGCAGCAAGTCCTGCTGAAAAAGCATTGAATGCTCCATAGGTTGTAGAATGAGAGTCACTACCAATGATCAACATTCCGGGTAGCGCAAGACCCTCCTCTGCGAGAACCTGATGACATATTCCGCAATCCACATCACAGAAATGAGTGATTCCCTGTTGCTTTACGAACTCTCTGTTACGAATATGAATCTCAGCGCTTTCTGTGTCTGGTGCTGGAGCCCAATGATCGTTAACAACCAGAATCCTGTTCGGATCCCAGACCTTTTCAAATCCCATTTCATCCAAAATTGGTATAATTCTAGAGCCCAGTACTTCATGTACCATTATTAGATCTACAGACGCATCCACAATCTCTCCTGCATTTGCTCTGCCATCCTCTGTATGTCCTGCAATGATTTTTTCAGCAAAAGTATACGCCATTGAAGATCACACTCTCGATTTTCTTTGAATTACCTTGATTATTGCATCTGTTACTTGGCTTGTTGAAGATGGTTTAACCCTCTGCCATTTTTCAATACAAAGATCATATGTTCTTATTCTCCCGCCTCTGAGAACATCTGAAACACTCTCCTCGATCATATGTGAAGCTTGTATTAGATGTTGATCCTTATGTTTGGTTCCCAGCCACTCTAACATCATAGTTCCGGATAGGATTGCAGCGATAGGATTTGAGATCATCCTCCCATAGTATTTTGGAGCTGAACCATGAACTGGTTCGAATACTGCTTTGTCATATCCTATACTCCCTCCCGGGGCCATTCCCAGTCCTCCTTGTAATGCCGCCCCCAAGTCTGTAATAATATCTCCAAAAGCATTTGGAGCTACAACCACATTATAGAATTCAGGCCTTCGAATAACCCATTGAGTGAAAGCATCGACATAGGCATAATCCTTGGATATGGTCGGATAATCTCTTCCTACTTCATCAAATGATCTTCGAAAGAGTTGACAACCCGCCAGAAGATTGCTTTTATCAACGCACGTTACTCTTTTTACCGAATCCACAGGTGCTCCCTTAGTCTTCCCTGCAATTTCGAATGCATGTCTACTCACTCGTGTGCTTGCTTTCTTTGTAATCACTCTTTTGTCAATAATCATATCAGCATCCATAGACCTTGCAGGAGCCTCTTGTGGTGCATAGAGACCTTCTGTATTCTCACGTACCATTATCATATCTATGTGATGATGATCTTTTCCTACAAGTGGAGTTGGTACTCCCTCGTATAGCTTGACCGGTCTAACATTTGCAAAGAGTTCTAATTCAATTCTCAATCCAATTACTATACTATAACCTGCAAGATGCCCATCAGGTTTCTTGATTGTATTTCCACTCTCATCTATAGCTCCCACAGCTCCTACGAGAATAGCATCAGCTTCGTTTTTAGTAAACTCCTCTGCCTCTTCTGTCCATTCCCTATTATTTCTCTTGTAGAATTCTCCTCCACACTCAAAAGTGAATGGCTCGATTGTGAAACCAGAAATCGAATTCTCTACTGCTTCAATCACCCTAAGCGCTTCTGGAACCACTTCTCGTCCTATACCATCCCCAGGAAGTACTGCAATCTTATATGATTGTGGCAAATGATATCACCTAATAGCTCCCGAGCCATCCTAAGTTCTCGTCCTTATCATCTAGAATACTAACCATTGTGTCCATTCTTTCACCATCATGATATCTTATTCTACAACTAATTGTGAATTCCCGTTTGCATTTCATACATCTTACTTTCCAAGCTTCAAGAACCTCTTCCTTCCCTCGATTGTTGATATTTTGAGGTGTTGTTTTTACACTAATCAGATCCAATTCTACTCCGTCGCAATCATAGGTGCATTCCTTTAATGGGATACCCTCCATACCTCTTCTTCCAAGCGCAACAAACACTTGATCGGGAAGTTCATCAAGAGTTCTTTCATCTGTCAAGTATTCCACCTCATACTACTCAACCACCATTACGGATAAATGAACCTGTCTACAATGGTATACTATGCGTCTGGTAACGTATTCTCGGTTAGGAGTTCCATCAATCGGAGTTGAGTTGAAGGAAGGCATCTTAGACATCCCTGAGGCAGCATCACGTTTTGGTAGAATGCATCATGTTCATGGAAAGATGTTTCCAAGTACCATGATGGATCTTCTTCAATGGCCTGCTGGAGTAGAGGTTGTAAAGCAAATCCTTGAACGATACAATGAAGCTGAACCTGACGAAAAACCACTCCTCTACTCACTTGCATCCGTTCGTCTTCTAGCTCCTATCGAGCGTCCTGGAAAGATTGTGGCACTAGGTCTGAACTATAGAGATCACATCGAGGAAACGGGAAGAGAGGTACCTAAGGTTCCAGTTATGTTCGCCAAGTTCCCAAGTTCAGTAATCGGTCCTGATGAGGACATCATCATACCATCTATCAGCAAGAAGATTGACTGGGAGGTGGAGCTAGGCATAGTCATGGGACGCACATGCAAATCTGTTTCCAAGAATGAAGCCTTGGATTATGTTGCTGGTTATACCATTTTAAATGACGTAACCGCCAGAGATATTCAGAAACATGATGGGGGACAATGGGTTCGAGGAAAATCAATTGATACCTTTTGTCCCATGGGCCCCTGCATCATCACATCAGATGAACTTGGTGATGGTTCTGGGTTGCGCTTGCAAACCAAAGTGAATGGAGTCATAAAGCAAGATTCCAATACATCGAACTTGCTATTTGATGTGGCCCAAATCATCTCCTATCTTTCACAATCCTTCTCCTTTGAACCGGGTGATATCATTGCAACAGGTACTCCCTCTGGTGTAGGTTTTGCCAGAGACCCTCCTGAGTATCTAAAACATGGAGATATAGTTGAACTGTACATCGAAAAGATAGGATCTCTGAGAAATCCGGTTGTGTAATGATTCTACTGCTTGAAGACAACCCTTAGAATCTGCCCTTTCTTGAATTTGGATTTCACCGCAACGACTTCAGGAGCAATCTCCTCAAATCCAACTTTCTCATCATCGATATACGCTCTTGACGGGATCCATTCATTGGTAAACACAAAGAAGATCGAATCTTCATCTCTCGAATCTCGATTAACTTTCATGCTTAGCTCTTTTCCGCCATCGTTCCAATCTACATCACTAATCTCAATAGCTCCCTGTGAGAAGTGAAAGCTAGTACTCAATACATTTGGTGTTTTACTTTCAGGTTTGATCATCAATAATTTGCTTGTATGTGGCTTTAGTCCAAAAATACCAATCTCTTCTTCAGACAGTCCATGATACTCTTGGTTCCAAAAGTCAAATACATGATGAGGAGTTTCAGGTTCTAGACCTAGGGACTGGAGAGATACCTTTACGTCGAGTGCAGTTTCGTTCAAATTGATAAAGCCAAGAACAACCCATTTTCCAGTTGGAGTTTCGATAGGAAGTGCAAATACTGAAGGATTTGACCTTTCTAAGGCATCTATTGATATGCCACCTTTTCTGATCGGTGGAAGAATTTTGTCTATGTAACCTAATCGCTCCTCAGATACTTCCATCATTCTGTCACTTAGCAGAACTGCTCCCCCACTAAGTGCAACAACATTAAGCCATAGCTTGACTTCATCATCCGTCAGGTCATTGTCGTCTTGGCGGACCAATACACAATCTGGGTCATTAATCCAAAGGCGGTCATGCATGACAGCGCGTGTCATTGTATTTACTGAACACTCATAGACCCCTCCTCCCCAGTCATATCTCCAGTCAGTTGCAATATCTGTCCCAATTCTCATCATATTGACAATTCCGACACAAGGGCCTAACGGGGCTCCGCAACCAAGAATAAGATCGTCTCCAACTGCCTCTCTGATGGTTTCTAGCCCTCTTCTGATAGCCTGTGCTCTAGTTATTTTAGAATCATGTCGTTGACCAAGTATGGCTGCATGATAAAGGAAATCGATTTTGAAGTATTCAAAGCCATCCTGTTTCAATTTGGTGAATATACCCTTGATATGTTTGAGGACTTTTGGATTCGTCAGGTCAAGAGCATGATAGTTTCCTAGCCATAGTGGATTCTCCCCCACAACGATTGGATTGTTATCTTCATCTCGAACAAACCAATCTCGCTTGTCCTTGAAGATCTCAGAATGCTCCGAAGCAACAAAAGGAGCTGTCCAGACTCCTGCTCGATACCCTTTCTCTCGTATCTTCTTTACAAGTGATGAAAGTCCACTGCCAAACCTTGCATTTTCATCCCAATCGCCAACCTTCATCTGATATCCATCATCTATCTGGATCCATTCGATTCGCTTACCAAAGCGATCAGCAAGAAATTGTGTATTCTCAACTATCTCTCCTTCATCCGGCATTGTGTAGTAGAAATACCAACTGCACCAGCCAACTGGTACATTTTTCCATTTGATGGCATTCATCCTTGACGCAGTGAATTCCGTATATGTTTCCAAACTTCTGTGTGCATCCTTGCTATATAGTACAAGCATCTCTTCTGATACAATCGTATCTTTTTCAGTAACAGGAACATTGTCTGTGTGAGATGTTGCGATTAGAACTGATAATCTGGATTTCTCCGCATCACGTCCTCTTGCTGAAATAGTCGATAGCTGATCTGCCATCGTTGAGAAACCAAGAACAATAGAGTGTCGAGTCTTGGTATTTTGTAGGACTGAATAGAAATGGCTTAGATTTTCACCAACCTCTATGGGTTGTGCTTGGCTTAGTTCCCAAGAGTGAAATCCGTTTCTGAAGAACCTCAGGTTCTCATAATTCCAGCCTGTCACTACTCTTGATGCATCATCCACATCTATGACTAGGGTGTCAATAGCTTTGACAAGAACCTCGCTGGCTCTGTTTCTATACTGTACAATTGCTGTAAAACCGGAGATTTTCTCATAGACTGATAGTTTGATGCTAAGGTCAGTGGTCTTTTCGACATCTTGAACTTTTATGATTACAGATTTTCCTTTCATTCTCTCATCTTGAAAATCAAGTGCACTGAAAGACTTGTAGATCATCTTTCTGGAATCAAGGACTTCACGGTCTGTATGCACTAATACATAAGCTTTGGAGAAGCAAATCACGTTTTCAGCCTGTGATGTCAAAGAAATGCATCCGAGTCGAGTATCATAAGTCACAGTGATGATACCGTTTGTGAGATGGATCGTGCTTTCTCCGACATCGACTTTACATGTTTGCTGTTCATTCATCAAAAGATGCCTCCAGTCTACAAATTGGCAGACTAGACTCCTCTTATGCTTTACCTGAGATTAATTTCCTTCTAGCTGTCTTGCTCTCTCCATCGCTTCATCTGCTTCAGCGTATTCGAATAGCTTCTTGTGAGCATTAGCCAGCATCATCCAAGCTTCACTATCTCTTGCTTGCATTTTCATGTAATTTCTGAGGTAAATCTTAACACCTTCATAGTCATCTAGTTTCTCGCTACACTTTGCTGCGTAAAAGAGAGCACGTTTATGATTCATTTCGGGACCCATTACTTTTCTAAAGACCTCGAGTGCTTCCCTCCATTCACCGTTATCATAGTGATCCATACCCTCTTCGAACACAATCTCAAGCTCGCCATACTCAGGCATTCTCATAGCAACTGACATTGTGAATAGTGATGAAGTGCAGCATATCAGAATCATACCTACTAGTACGCCTAGTCCCAGAATCGCCGCTGGTGGTGCAATAGGAGGCAAGTAGCCCCAACCAACTGCCCATGCTAGAATTACCGATCCCAGAATGACTGTTAATCCTGCAATTCCTACAATTTTGGCCTTTCTTGTTCCACCCTGTTCTGGTGTTCCACTTGGCTCAGGCATCATGAATCATCACATCTAATCAGTTTAGAATTACTCACCTTTTAGATGTACTGAATCAATCAATCTCTTTCTTTTCATCGAAATCTCTGTCAAGCCGTTCCTTTATCTTCTGAGCTTTCTTAATGTGATTCTCTTCAGCTTTCTTAGCTTCTAATCTATCTCTAGCTACATCTATCCACTGATCAACTCTACTTGATAGATGTGGTTTCAATTCTATGGCATACTCAGCATATGCTATTGCTTTCTCGTCCTCTTCCTCAATGAAATGGCAATTTGCTTTGTTATAGAATGCGTCAGCATACGTTGGATCAAGGGCAACAGCTCTAGTGTATGCTTCTAGTGCCTTTCGCCCTTCTGTAAGTCTTGAATAGCAATTTCCGAGATTGTTCCATCCTTCAGGGTCATCCGGATTTAACTCAAGGGCCTTTTCATAGCAGACTCTTGCGGCTTTGAAATCTGCAAGATTGTAGAGTGCGTTTGCCTTATTGTACCAAATCTCATAGATTCCATTGTCGATTGATAATGCTTCGTCATATGCGCTGACGGCCTCCTCATCTCTATCAAGTTCGCCTAGTGTGTATCCCAAGTTATACCATCCCTCAAGAGAATCGGGATGTGATTCAAGAAATTCTCTAAGAACCTTCTCCGCTTCCTTGAGATCTCCTCTTTGGATCAATCCAATTGCTATGTCGATGGGGTTCTCGTCTTTCATCAGGCACTCCCCTCCTTGGGAGGGGATAAGCCTTTGGAATAGTACTTAATCTGTTTTTGCTGTCCTACGGGCAAGAATCGTAAGGATAATCCCAACTATACCTGTTGTTTGAGAAAGAATAGTAAGTGCATCCCAAAAAGCAGTTGCCCCTGAAATCCATACCACTTGGATCAGTCCTATTATGATGCCAATGAGGCTCATACCGACAGCAATTCCAATGACAAACTTACCAGTACCCACCCGGGCAGTAGTTAGGAGGTATCCTCCCACAATTGCTCCAATACCTCCACTTGCAGCGATGATTCCCAAGATGTATATCAAATAAACTATAACCGGTTCAAGAGCAGCAAGTTCTGGTATAGTTAATAGTAATGGCAGGTAAGTGAAGAATCCTATGCTTCCTGTAACACTCGATATTAGCAGGATGATACCACCATGAGTGCGAAAATGAAAGAATGCTTATTCTTCAAATGATATATCACCAAATGGAGATAAGCGCACTTACTTATCTTTCTGGTGTTAGAATTCAAATCACTTCAAACGAACCAACAATCTTGCCTTTTCGAAATGTTGATGGCCTAAGCCCAAACGTCTTCAAAATCCTTGCAGCCTCAACAACACCATCTCCAATGTCTTCAGGCCGATGAGCATCGGAACCCACCGTAACAGTACCAATATTACCCGAAACGAGTGCTTCAATTATCTTCTTAGAAGGATGTGGCTCGAGCATTCCTTTTCTCCATGATGAGGTATTGATTTCAAATCCTACGTTATGCCTAATCATCTTCCTTGTCAATTCAGTAATATATAGCTCCCAGATCTCATTAATCCTCTCACCATATTTCTCCTCTCCGTATCTTCTATAGAGATCGATATGACCTAGGATATTGATCATGGAGGTTTCAATTACATCCTGTAATATTGAGAAGTAGATTTTCCCAAAAGTTTCCAAATTATATCGAGAGTATATAATGTCGGCATCTTCCTTTTTTGATATTGCGAGGTGATCAATGAGATGCATAGAACCTATAATCAAATCCCAATCGGTACTCAGAAATCTTTCAGGTAGATTGTTGATTACGCCAGGATAGATATCAAGCTCTGCTCCCATGAGAACGATCAAGCCATGCTCTGCATATTTATCAGCTGCACTATGGATAGTGCTCTCATAGTCCTCAATCCATTCGTTTGATCGCACATCTATCGCTTTTCCCCCTACTGAGATGAAGCAATCATTAGTAGCAGGATCTGTATCAACATGGGTTGTGAAGGCGATTTCTTTCATTCCTTTCTGCAAGGCCACTTCACAGAACTCATCAACTGAACCTTGCGAATCAAATGAGTAGTTGGGGTGTATGTGATAGTCGATCATTGAGGAGTCCACCTTGTAATTCTACATAACTATAGTCATTGTGTGTTGGATGTACTATTCCTCGATTGCCAAGGTGACTGGTTCTTCAACTGTTCTAGGAATATCCCTCAGGAATAAAGCTGTGATTGCAGCGAGACCTGACACAATTACAAGGAATAGGATTGAAGAGGTCAAACCATAGACATCACCAATCCAGCCAAAAATGGCAGGAGACAACGCTCCAGGTATTGCACCTATCGAGAAGAGCAGTCCAAATGCCAGTCCCTGTTTCTCTGTTGGCGACACCTCTGTTTCATACGCTTGTCCTGGCGGCACTCCGAAGAAGTAGATGAAACCAATCCCTATCAAGACGAGAATAAGGGGAATCTGATCAAGTGAGAGATTCAACAACAAGAATAGTGGTACCATCGAAACAACAGAAAGAAACATGAAGGGCACCCTGATTCCTGTTCTATCTGAGATTGGTGCGGATACTAACTCTCCAAAGAGGCCTGCAGTCAGCATAACTGCTGAAAGAGAGCCAGCCCACACAGGTTCGTATCCGTAGCTGTCAACCAGATAAATTGGCATCATCAAGGTAGTGCATCTGAATGGAATGCCTCTTAGTCCCATGAAGATCACTGCCACGAAGTAATTACGAGTCCAGCCAATCCGTTCCTTTGCTTCATTGTTGTTGCCATTCGCGATATCGATGCGTGCCTGATTATCGGAGTACTTCATTAGGATGAGTGTCGGAAAGAAAATTGCAATGCCCAATAACCCGAGGGTGAAGAGAGGTTCTCGCCAGCTTCCAAAAATGACTAGAAGAGATACACCGACGAATGGGATGATAGCCATGCCAATCAGTCCCCCTGCGGCATTGAATCCGATCGCCTTTGCTCTAGCTGATTTTGGGAACTTAGCTGATATGGCTGGGAACGCAGATGGGTGATAGCCTGAAACTGCTAAACCAAGAGCTATCTGAGTGCCTAAAAGGAAGAGGAAGCTTGTTGCAAAGCTCTCAACCAACATTACCAGACCCGATAGGATAACGCTTATGGATATGAAGAGGTCCCTAAGTCCTTTATCGCCAAGGTAACCTACAACCAAATGAGCTGATGTCATGGTGACGATGACTGCACTGGTAAGGATTCCCGCTTCAGTTAATGTAAGGGAAAGCTCGTCACGAATCAAAGGGAGGAATGGCGAGAGAGCGCCTGTGTACATATGATTCATGAGATGGGATAACGTGCATGCGAGTAGCACACCATATGATGCCTTGGTTATCTTGGACAAGTCACTATAGTCTCCTGTGATGGCGTTTTAGCCAGCTCTTGAGGCATGTAAATGTGCTGATGAGGTACTCTGACACTTCAAGTTTTCATAAAAAGAGAAATATGCGGAAAGCTGATGACTAGGAAATCCCAATCATCAGCACATCCGACTTCGACTCGGTTTTTTTGTATGTAACGCTTATACTTCCTCCCTTTTAAACTTCCGAAACTAAGCAATTGAAGTGTGTAAGGAAGCACAAGAGCCCTCAGAGTAACCCTGAGAGCCACATACCGATTCGTAGAGCCAGGATATCATTGTCCTCTGAGGAATACAATCCAGTCATTCCCCAGTTATCTATGAAGAAGTTAGTGCCAGTTATCACTATCCTTCCTCCTGAGTCACCTTCGAAGCATGCAAGTACAGTGTTTCCTGAAGATCGCCCTAAGTAGGAATAGGACGCGTTCACATAGACCGGTGCTCCTAGGAAGTCGAATGAACTGACCCCTACGGTTATTGGATGTGCAGCTATGTTCGTTACCTCCAATATCCCATTCGATGGAAGTGTGTTGAATGAGAGTGAAGCGCCTGTCCAATCTAGGAAATCATTTAATGATGCTATGTCAAGTGTGGAATTGCTCAGAGCTGCAACGAATATTCCTCCACCATTCTGGAAGTATTCCTCGTATGCATCTATCTCCTCTTGTGTGAATTGTACTGAAAATATGGATGGGTTGTTGTAGTTTGTTTCATTGATGTCCCATGCACATGGATCCAGCATGAATACAGCATCAAAATTGGAGAGATAGCTACTAGTAAGCAAGCTTCGATCTCTAATCTCTGTAACTGATATGTCATTACTCACAAGTTTGAGATATAGCTCTTTGAATTGTCCATAGGCAGTGTCGATAGTCCAAGTCGTGTGTGTGATATCAAATGCAATCTTCGCCTCTGCGACTATAGGTGTTAATCGTATCTCTAACGAGTCATTTGAGTAAGTTTCTTCAAAATTTAACTCACCTGTGATTGGAGTGGAAGACATTGGAACATGAATTTGAACAGGTACAATTGCGCTCTGATTTACAGTAATAGTACTTGGTATATCTATGACACCAGCTGGAATTCCAGTTGTAGTGACACTAAATGTCGATAATGTAGAGGTAGTTATCTCCACATTGAAGGTATAGTTGTCTCCTTGAAACAGGGTTTCAAAATCTAATGGCAACGCATTCACATCCACATAGGTAACATGTGGAAGGTTATCATGAATAACTTCGTTATCAAGTACATTTTTTGCTTGTTGAAGATTTGCTTTACCTGCTCCCACGACATATTCAGGCTCATCTAATGCAATCGCTCCTTTTAGCAAGGCACTAGTAATTAAACCAGGAGTATAATCATAGCCTTTAAGCTCACAATACTCAATGAGCTCAACAACATAGGCTGCAATCTTTGGAGATGCAAAACTTGTCCCGTAGTAAATTGCAGATGAAGTTTCAACATATCCTTCAATTGCAATGTCTGGCTTCATGTATCGATCTGCTGTGGGTCCCCAACTCGAGTAATATGCTGAATCTCCCGTTTCGTCTAAAGCTGCTACTGCGATAGCTTTTGAAAACACACTTGGTGAACTTATTGAAGTACCTGGGGTTCCGTAGTCTCCATCATTTCCTGCAGCTGATACAACTATGACTCCTCTTGACCAAGCGAACTCGACTGCACTTTCAAGAGGGTCTCCATATGTAGGAGATGATCCAAGACTCAGATTGATAACAGTACAATTCTGTTCTATTGCCCAATATATGGCTGCCATCAATCCACTTGCTGTTGCATAGCCTGATGAATCAATTACTTTGGCAACAACGATGAGTGCAGTATCGCTATTTTGGACCAAGGCCCTGGTGACCATGGTGCCATGCTTCACATTATTTCCGGCGCCATCGTCTGGGTTTGAATCCGAAGTTGAAGTGTCTGTAAAATCATAGCCATATTGTGGAAGAATGAAGCTCCTTTCAGCAACTACCCTATTAGAAGTTGATATATCCTGATCCAAGCCTGAATCTATTATGGCAACTCTAACATCTCCTCCAGTTGGAGTAAAAATATCGGAAGGTATCAGGTTAATGATAGCTATAACTCCTGATGAAATAACTATCAAGAGAATTATGATAACAGCAGCGATTTTCTTCCCTGAAGACTGCGAAGTTTGATGTGGTGGTGTGTCCCAGTATAAAGCCATTGTATTCCCTCGATAAACCGTTTTCCTGGTCAAAGAGCCCATTCTATGAAACTAGATGAACTTGTCGAACAAGGAATTCTTGCACTTGAAACCTATTAAGAAGCTTCAAAAGGTACGTTATGTAGTGAATTTTGTACTTTAGCGGTATGGAAGGGTTGATTACAAGATTATTTATCAATGCCAAATCCTGCTTCACTTGTACACAATAAGAGGTACTGACATTGTCTGAACAACACTCCACCATCGATGAAACTACGAAAATTGCGAAGTACCACGCAATGACTTCAGAAGAAGTTCTTCAGACTTTGTCTGTGGATCCTGATAAAGGACTCTCTCATGATCAGGTAAGGAAACTAGAAGCGAAATATGGCCCCAATCAAATCCCAAAGATCAAAGGGTCTATTTGGAAGGTGTACATCGCTCCTATTCTAAATTGGCTGATTACTATATACTTACTTAGCTCTTTCGCATTAGTATTTCTAGCTCTGGTGTTTCCCACACCTAACTCGCAGCTTGGCCAAGCTATGTTCTGGCTAGCTATTGTAACGGTGAATGCGGTTGTTGCGATATTCCAGCAGTTTCGAGCTCAGAAGAAACTAGAAGCTTTGGAGAAGCTCTCCGCAGGAGATGCTCGGGTTATTCGTGATGGTGAAGAAACAAAGATAGATCCTATCGAAATCGTTCCTGGTGATGTACTCAAGTTAGAACAAGGTGACAGAATCCCTGTAGATGCAAGAATAGTATCGAGCTCAAATTTGACATCCAACGAGGCTTCACTCACTGGTGAGAGTGTACCAGTCACTAAGAATGCTGCCATCGTTGTTGAGGAGGATTCTCCTCTAACTGATATGCGAAATATGGTTTTCTTTGGCACCTATGTAGCAACAGGTACTGCGAAGGTAGTAGCTACAACCATCGGTGGAGGAACTGAAATTGGTAAAATTCAGGGAACACTTGAGGAGTTGAATACTGGAGATATACCTCTTCGAAAGAAAGTCAATCTTCTCGCAAAATATCTTGGTTTTGCAGCTGTGGTCTTGATGTTCGTTTCAATCATTTGGGCAGTGTTCTTAGGTCCTCTGTCAACTGGATTGCCTCCTGTTCAGGAATTCAATGATATCATTGACACCATTACCGCTGGAATTACAAAGGCTATGACAATAATGCCAATCAATATTCCACTACTCACTACCATTGTTTTGCTAACAGGCGTTTTGGCTATGGCTAAACGCGGTGTCATCATTAGAGATCTCTCCGCAGTTGAAAGCCTCGGACGTGTGAGTGTCATCTGCTCTGACAAGACCGGCACCATGACGAAGAATGAGATGGCTGTTACCTATGTCTGGGACACACAAAATCTCTATTCTATAACAGGCAATGGGTATGAGCCAAAAGGTGAGATACTAAAGCTGAAAGCAGAAGCACATCACAACAACCTAAGTCATGATGGAGCTACACCATTGGTCGGTGTTGAATCGTATGACAATCTCCGGTTACTTCTTCTCTGTGGTGGAATCAATAATGATTCTGCAGTTACTGTCAAGGAAATCCCCGGACAAGGAATCGTCTTCGTTCCTATTGGCGACCCAACAGATGCAGCTCTTCTTACCCTATTTAGAAAAAGCGGCATTGACGAGTCACAAGCAAAGCAAGATTATCCTATAGAGATGGAATTCCCCTTTGACTCGCAATACAAGAGGATGTCAAAAATCTGTAAGCATGATTCCAAACACATTGTATTCTCGAAAGGAGCTACAGAAGTCATCTTGCCTCGATGTACTCACTACAATAAATCGGGAACGAAAGCAGTACTTGATGACACAATCTCCAAGAAGATTACAGAATTAACTGAAGGTTTCGCATCACATGGTTACAGAGTCATATCATTAGCGTATCATCAGTTACAGGCAATGCCTAAGGTTCCAGATGTGCGGGACGCGATAGAGAAAGATCTCATCTACTTGGGATTTGCGTGTATTGTTGATCCTCCTCGTGATGGAGTGAAAGAAGCAGTGAATGAATGTCATAGCGCTGGAATCAATGTAATCATGATAACGGGTGATGCAGCAGCCACTGCACAAACCATTGCAACGCACCTGAATATATACAAATCTGACTCGCTCGCTGTTGAAGGTAGCAATATTGGAGAACTATCTGACGAGGATTTTGAACGAGTGAATGTTTTCGCTCGAGTTAATCCAGAACATAAGCAGGTCATTGTTGAACGATATCAGGATCAGCGTAAAGTAGTTGCCATGACTGGAGATGGGGTCAACGATGCGTTGGCTCTTGCAATGAGTGATGCTGGAATTGCGATGGGAATTACTGGCACAGACGTGGCTAAGGAAGCAGCGGATTTAGTTATCACTGATGACAGCTTCTCCTCTATTGTTACTGGTGTCCATGAGGGACGGGGTCTTTTCAATAAGATCCGAATGATGGTCTTCTTCTACATTGCCATCAACTTATTCGAATCCATAATTTTCTTTGGAGCACTCTTCCTTCTGCCTGCAGGTTTCAATATGCTTACCTCTTGGCAAAGTCTTCTTCTCGTTGCTACTACACATTCATTCCCTGGACTAGCTTTGGTTTTTGACAAAACTTCACCACGAGCTATGGAAGAGAAACCTCGAGATAGTGAAGACATTATTACACGCAAACTCGCGACCTTTATGGGACTCGGTGTTATCCTTATGGTGATTGGAGCCGGTATGGTCTATGCATTGACCTTCATTGCACAGCCTGGGGACTTACTTTATGTCGTTCCTGAGAATCTGACTGGCTGGTATAACGAAACCTCAGTACTCCCTCCGGATTGGACAATACAGACTGCAAAGGCGACTACAATGCTTTTGACGATTATTCTCATCTACGAGAGCACTCTAGTCTTAATCATTCGAAGGATCAATCTGCCATTCCATAAATCAGTTGCCGAACCCGGGATTATTCGCTTTGTTGTTCTGCTTGGACTAATAGTACTAGCTTTCTTACTGCTGATGTATGTCCCATTGGCTCAAGAGATACTTGTTGGTGCAATCTCCGGTTTCGAGTTCTACTTCTTACCTCTAACTGCACTGGATTGGCTTGTCTGCATATTTGCCACGCTCCCTGCATTGATAGGTCTTGAAGTGTTCAAAGCATATTATCGAAGGAGAGGGGAAACTCTATAGAACGAATCAAGGGTAATGTCATGCTGTTGCAGTTTGTCCTACTCGATGATCCCTTCGTACCTCTCTTCATAGCACTCGCAATCTTCCTCTTAGTTATTGGTGGATACCTTCGACTACTCTCACGGAAAAGAAACCATCAAATCGATGAAATCAATCATCTAATGCTCTCTCAGTCCTCAATTTCATTGACTGATTTAGTAAATAGACTAAATGAGAAGAGAATGGACCGTAAGTCGTTGTTTGAGCTTGTTAAATCAGCTGATAATGCTTTATTGAGTTTCTCTCGAACTTCCGTTGTATCTTCTGTTCATCTTAGTTCACGAATAAAGGAGAATCTTGTAAACAACTCCATCATCTATGTTGATAAGGAAGCAGCAAGATGGGATGTTACTCCTAGTGAGATTCAAACCATAGTTGAGGAAGTGTCTTCACGCGAGGGTCTCGATGTTTTGCCTACCAAAGATGGCGACTATCTTCTTGTACCTGACCTAAAAGAGCGAATCAGGGAGTCATTAGAGCTGCAGGGAAGAGCTGATATTATTTCAGAGTCCCAACGTTTACGTGTCGATGTTGATGAGCTTGTTGAATTAGTGAAGAGTTGGGGATGGTATGTTTGGCGATCCTCAGCGGGGCTGCTGTACTCGGTCAAGTGGTTGCTAGATACACTAGAGAGGAGTGTGGCAAAGCTTGGATATTTAGATTTAGCAGTTGAGTCTGCTCGACTCGATTTGACTCAGAATGATATCATGCGAGTGGTGAGTCTCTATAAATGGGATTTCGTGGAAGCATTTGACAAGCGAATAATCCCCATTCACCTATTGCAGGAAAATCTACTCACGCAACTTGAAAAGCTTGGTTACCTAAATATCAATGAGGAAGCAAACCGTCTCAAGATAGATACTGAAAGTCTACAGAAGATACTAAAGAAACTTGGATTGACACTCATAACCACTGATGATGGGTCGGTGATGACCCTTGAACAAGTAAGACAGGAATTGTTAGATGATGTCGATCTTACAGGGATTATCGAACCAAAGGAATCTGCAGAGCGTCTCGGTATAGAGAAAGGATTAGCTGAGAAGATTCTTGGAAATCATCCAGGCGTCAGA
Source organism: Candidatus Thorarchaeota archaeon (assembly GCA_016840825.1). The sequence goes on from JAEORN010000291.1 coordinate 36,926, forward strand.
AAACTAAAAGATGGGCGGTATGCGTCTTATCGCGGTTTGAGAAGCTATATCCTTGATGAAGTGCGAAAAAGCGGAATTTTACGCACCATTGAGTTTGAAAGGCATTGGACTATAAGTAGAATTGAGTTAGCAGCACTTCTCAAAAGATTCGGGCTAAAGACCGTCTTAACGAAGTCCGGCGATTACCTCTCCGTCTCATGGATGCGCCGATGGTTAGGTGACAGTCTTCAGGCTGGTGAATCAATAGATCCCTCTGCAATAGCTAAACGTTTTGAAACTGAAACAGGAGTAATAGAATCAATAGTATCAACAATTCGGACTGATACACTCATCGATGGGGATGGTAAAATGGTTTCAACCATGGCCCTCCAATCAGAACTTGAGGGTCAATTTCGTGATATGGGAGTTATTCGACCCTATGAGATTGCAACTGAGAGAGGTTTGGATATTGCAGATATTCAGAAAATACTACAATCACTCACAGCTGCATCCTTTCGCACTTGGGATGAGAATATGGTGAGCAAAGTCTGGTTACTAAGGAAAATAAATGACACATTAAAGCAGAAGGGGATTTTTGACATCTACACTATCTGCGAACAGATGCAATTGAACTACGATGAGGTACATACTGAGATGGAGTCTCGATTATCAGAAGATGATCGGATGTTGGATCAGTGTGGAGTTGTTGTTTCAGCGAAATGGATTGCGTTGCTTAAGGAGCACGCAAAGGAAGTAGGAGCCATGAATGTAACTGAATTTGCGTCAACCCAGTCAATTCCTAAAAAATCCGCTCTCTGTGTATTGCGAGCCCTTCTACAGGGAGTATACCTACCTTCTTCTGATAGCTTCTTCACAAAGACCTAGCACTTCAAATATATAATATATATTGATTCTAAATGATATTGGAATCCTATATATTGACATTCTATCTATCAAGAACCGGAGAGTATATACTTGGCTCGAAAGACAACTTTCAAAATTCGTCAGATGAAGGAGAAGGGCAAGAAGATTGTCATGCTGACTGCATATGATGCACCGACTGCAAGAATCCTAAGTGATGTTGGTGTCGATATCATCCTAGTTGGTGATTCTGTTGGCAACTCTCTACTTGGCTATGAGAGTACAATACCAGTGACCCTTGATGACATTATCCACCATTGTTCTGCTGTGGCTCGGGCTAAGCCAGATAGTCTCATAGTAGGTGATATGCCTTTCATGAGCTATAAGGTAAGCATTGATCAAGCTTTAGAAAACTGTGCGCGAATGCTGCAAAAGGGAGGCGCTGAAGCCGTAAAGATTGAAGGGGCTGGACGTGTCGTTGATATAGTTGCAGCTGTCGTTGGTTCGGGCATACCAGTAATGGGGCATATTGGGCTTACCCCACAATCAATCTACGAACTTGGTGGTTATAGAGTCCAAGGACGTACCGCTGACGGTACTGAAGCACTCATAAAGCAGGCACTAGCGCTTCAAGAGGCTGGTGCATTTTCCATCGTCATTGAACTAGTTCCGGATGAAACTGCGAAAGCAATCACAGAGGCTCTTGATATACCAACAATTGGTATTGGTGCTGGTCCGAATTGTGATGGTCAAGTCCTTGTTCTCTGGGATATGCTTGGTCTTTTCGATGATTTCAAGCCCAAGTTCCTCAAGAAGTATGCAAATGTCGCCTCGGTCATTCGCAATGCTGTGCAAGAGTATTCTGATGAAGTCCGAGGAGGAGCATTTCCTGATAAAGAACATAGCTTTGAGATGTCAGAGGAGGAATCTGGTAGGCTGTATGGCCGAGTAAAACCAAACTCTGAATGATTTACCTCTTTATGACTAATGAAAAAGAAGTGATCATCACTTCAACGAAGTGATGAGTAAATCGCTATTTGTAGAGAAACAATATCATCTATTATTTTTCTTCAATAGTTTCGTTTAGTGCTTCGACGAGCTTGTCTGGGTCGATGCCATGGGCAATTGCACCTTGTTCTATGTTCTCATATCTGGCAACTGCACAGCCATAACAATGTAATCCCCATTCCATGAAAGTACCTGCTGTTTCAGGCCACTTCATTACCACTTCTGCAATAGTATCGGTCTTTTTGATCGCTTCAGCCATTGTTATCAATCCTTCGGCTTAACTATGTTAAATCTCCTCGATTTATTCTTTTATACTTTAGGTTGTGTCACTGTCCAATAACGCTGTATTGATTGCCTACACTTCCCTCAACATATGCTTCGTTCATAGCTCTACTCATGGCATGACGAGCTCTCCATCCTGTGCAATGACATGGAACCAACATCTTTGGGTTCAATCTCTCAAGGTCTTCTGTTGTTCTGGCAAGTTTGCTTTCTTCTCTCTCATTCTCGACCTCTGAGCCAGCGAGGTGGAGCCCTCCTATAATTGCATGGATGTTTGGCTCTCCAGTCAGACGAATAGCCTCCTTCACAATATTGACAATTCCTGCATGACTGCACCCAGATATGATAACCAAGCCCTTTCCCCTAACATTAGCTACAAGACTCACATCCTCTAATACAAGTGAATCATCAACCCATTGACCATCTATACACATCAGATGTCCAGGTCTTCCCTGTTCATAATCGGTGACTCTTGGTATCTCTCCGGTCCTAAGAAGCAGTCCATCTGAAAGGAGAATAGGATCCTCCACAGAAACTACCTCTCCTCCAAGCTCAGATATTTCCTTTGCAGTTAGTATTGGCTCATTCTCAACAATCTTCTCTCCAGTGTGTGTCTTGACTCTAGCTCCTTTCTGATAGAGCATTCGAGGATGAATATAAACTGGAATAGAATGATGGACATTCTCTAGAGTCCATCTTAGTCCCCCATAATGGTCATCATGTCCATGCGAAATTACAATTCCATCGAGCTCATCTAAAGGTAATCCCAAGAATTTGATATTTGTTGAAAGATGGAGTTTTGACTCACTTGTATCGAATAAAATATTTGAAGTTCTATTATCGAGAGTCATTCGAATCCAGAATGAAAGTCCTAATCCCGCAACTAGTGGTAGCTCTTTTGTTTCCTTATCCTGATCCACCCAGTGGAAAAACCGTTTTACATCCTCTCTTCTTGGATTGGACCATACCTCGTGTGAGTTATCGACTACTGCAATGATATCGATTCTATCCAAAGTCTTTGGTCTAATAAACTGCATTCCACACACCTATGCAGACTCGCAAATCTATAGTAACATGTGATGCAGTCCCATATCTCTCAATACTTCTGGAAAAACCTTGAAGACTGGTTTGATCTTAGAGAGAAGGCCTAATGCTTTCGCTATGGATCCCTGCATTTTCACTTCTCCTTTCGCCATAGCTATAGTCGTGTTTAGCTTACCCTGCCAGAACTTGTTGGTAGTCTCAGATGTGCTCCATACAACTATCTCAGGTTCTGCCTTAGAGTCGAAGCTTATAGTCCCAACTTTACCATCTGGTCCTGGATTCTTAAAATCAATTGTGACATGAATCTCTGGTTTCTCGATATCGAATCTCACGATAATCTCTGATTTCACTAGTTTCTCATAAACATCTTCCATTTTCAGCACACGCGGCCAGAAGTTCTCAAAGACCTGCTGCAATTGTTCAGTACTCTCATAGAATGGCATAGCATCCTAACCTCAATGTCCAATATTCTCAAAGCAGGATAGAAGTCTTTTGGAAAAAAGGGAGATACTCTTTGAGCGGAAACAAAGCCGCTCAAAGAGGGTTTTTATTGACTATTCTTCCAAGCTCTTATCCATCTGTTCTAGAACAGCATCGAGCTCGGCTCTTGTCATCTCTTTAGCACTTTCAAGGACTTCTTCAATTTGGTCCTCAGGCAAACCAAGCTTCGCCAAGCGTTCGCCTACTTCCTGAAGCTCTTCAGTTGTTACCTTTCGAGTAGCATCTGCCTTCTCAGGTTTCTTCTCAGCGATTTCCTGTGCTCTTCTAGCCTTCTCTTGCTTGATGACTTCATTGAGGAATCCAGGTCTCTCACTAGGCTTCATTCTAGCGAGATCGGTACGGAAAGCAGCGATATCATCCTCTCCCAAACCAGTAATCTCTGATAGCTCCAAGAGGAGTGATTCGGTTTCAGGTACATGGAAATCGATGCTTAGCATTGGAATCTCTTCGATTGGCTTGGAGAGATTGATAGCTGCAAGACCTTCGTTGATCATTGACTGCATCAAGGCGTCTCTCTCACTGACCTCTGGTTTCTCTGGTATCTTAGCCTTTGAAAGTGACTTGATCATACCATTCATGATCCTGATGAGCTTTGGTACACTGTATACCTTGACCCATAGGAGTGCACCGATGAGTGCAAAGATTATACCTATTGAGCCACCGAACATAATGAAAGTCATTAGTGGATCTTGTGGTTGTGCAACAGCTACGACCGTTATCGTCAAGTCTTGCTCTTCGAAGTCTGCACCATTGTATGCATGAATCACAATCTCGAACTGATAGTCCACTGGGACAGTAAATGCGATTATGTATTGTCCCGCCACTGTACTTGGAGTGATCTGTACTGCATCTTCCTCAAACTGTATAGTCGACTGGGCAAGAGTAAGTGTTGCTCCTGTGATTGCTGTCCCATGGTCAAGATCAGTCAATATCACAACGATTTCTAGATACTGTCCAACAACTGCACTGACGAAGTTGTTCCCACTCAGAGTTGTGAGTCCAGTTCTTATTGGACGTACATCAACTGTGAGTTGAGTTGACTCTGTTCTGTAGTTCAGCTTGTTGACCTGGATTGTTATAGGATATGACGCGATTGGCGTATCCATTGGGATTATGAGAGTGTAGTTCCCAGGATTCTCCGTATCCTCAACCATCAGACCTGAACCTAGGGCCCATACAAATGAACCTTCTGCACCAGTGACAGGTCGATTATAGGATGTATCATTGATGTATATGTGTATAATCAATCCGTCGCCAACTGGTGTCGAGAGATAGTTGGCTACGAGAATCTCCATCTCTATCTTACTGATACCCAGTGTCGCTGATGAAGTCCTCGTCATATAGTTGGTCTTCGACGCGGTCACGTAGATGTCGAAGATTCCTGGTGAAACAGACGAACTATTCAAGGTAATTCTGTAATATCCGTCACCAAGATCCTCAAGCTCACCTGTTCCACCCTGCCATCTGTATTCGAGAGTCGCATTCTCAATTGGCTGATTGTAATATGTATCGTTGTAGTAGAAGTACATCTCAGCAGATTGTTCATAGATGATGGTGATTGTGCTATTTAGAGCAGTAATAGATGTGTCAATTCTCTGAACATCAAGTATCAGAGATAGTGCACCGGTTTCGTATCCAAGCTTCGTTGCAGTGATGTACAGACTGAATGTTCCTGAATACAGCTGTGATGTGTCAATGGATGCATTGTAGATACCTGCATCTCCCTCAACAAGGCTACCATTATACTCAGCATCTCCAAATCTGAACAATACAGAAGCTCCGATTACTGGTAGACTTAGGTCAAGATTCGTATAGTTGACGAGGAGTGTCGCAGTTTCACCAAATACTACTCTTAGAGTCGCCTCTCCTACCGGTGAAAGACTCGTGTCGACTAGACCAACCTCGATAGCATATTGGAGGCTAGCTTCAACATGATTCTCCTTGTAGGCTCTCACATATAGATAGTACACATTGATATCGACATCAACAGTACTAACTAATGTCGAGTAGTAACCGTCCTTGCCAGTTGATGATAGCGTTCCTGAAACTGTACCTTCACCGTAATCCCACTGATATGAAACATCAGCATCGGCGATTCCACCGATTGACAGTGCTTCGTAGTAAACAGTGATATTGATTGATTCTCCACTTACAACCGAAATGAATTGTTCTGTTATGCTTGTGAAGTCAGTCTGAACTATAGAGATGACCACCGTCATCTGAGCTATCCTTGGCTGATAGTTGGTCTTTGTTGCATTGATTGTGATGATGTATGTTCCAACATCAAAGAGTGCTGAATTAATGGAAACGATATATGATTCACCACTCTGTGCCATAACGAATTCAGTGCCACTTAGTTTGGCCGTCACATATGCACCATCAATTGGTTCAACAAGATCCAGATTTGTGTAATTGACATAGAAATTAATACTCTGGCTCCAGTTGACAATGAGGATTGAGTACTGAGGTATAAGTTCAGTATAGACTTCGCGTAAGCGAATATCGACGGTAACTAGTGCATTCTCATATCTATTCAGGAATGCATAGATGTCATATTGGAAGGTTCCTTCTCCTTGATTCCACAGATAGAATGTGATATTATACCTGCCATCACCAAGGTCCACCCATCCGTATTCATCGCTTGTTAAGCCCTGCACGAATATTGTTGCACCTGGAATGACATCAGAATTGTCAATATCATTGTATCGAACAATGATGGAAGCATTCTCCCCTGCAACGAATTCTGTTACTGAGGTGAGCTTCGTTAATGTTGTCTGAATCACTCGAACCTCAAAGCTGATTGTGAAGGATGCACTGCTGAATGTATTCTTTGCGAATGTGAATGTCACATAATACTTACCTACGACACTAATCGTTGAGGTCTGTAGTGTGAATCTAATCACATTTCCTGCCAGGGTTGTATTTGTCCATGCATGAGTCCATGATGTTGAGATGGTCGTTGGTGAGATATTCAACTGATGATCCACATCAAAGTACCTTACCTCAAAAACAACTGTGTCACCAAATGGTACAATCGGTGGCTCTGGTGAGGAGTCGATGATTGCACTTGTGCTGATTAATCGAATGGTAAGGTACACGGTTGCTGTCTTTGTTTGATAGAAGGTTCTGTTGAAAGTGAATTGTGCGCTAACCTTGCCAGTAGTTGTAACCCATGAAGTATCCAAAGTGATATTGAATACACCACTTCCTAGTATCTCATATGACCAGTAGCCCATTGGCCAGGTTGAAGTTATAGTCGCACCTAAGACAACTTCCTCATGGTCCAAGTCATACAATGTTATGTTTACTAATGCACTGTCCCCAATCGGTACTGAACCAGGATCGGGAGCATCAGCAAGAGTCTGTGTGAAGATACCTCTAATGACCGCACGAATAGTAGTTCCTGTGAAGTTATTGTAGTAAGGTAGATCTCCAACCCATTCAACATCAAATGAGAAAAATATCGGTCCACTAACTTGGAACAGACTACTGTTGAATGTGTACTCAATTCTTCCTGTAGCTGATGTATAGACCATATCAAAGACAAATGGTCCACCTGGTGTGGCATTGAGTGGAGTTATTGTCACATGTACTCCGCTAGTTGCATTTGAAACTCCCTGGCCTGTATCACTATCAGTGTAGTACAGAACGAGTGTAATGTTATCACCTATAGGAACTTGTTCAGGAGGTTCATAAGATAGCGTTGCACTAGCGCCTGTGATAGTAACCTCAAATTCTATAGTCACATTCTCGTAGAATGGTTTACCATTAATCCAAGTAATGTCGACGGTGAATCCGTAGCTACCTACATCTCCTAAAGAGGTCGCATTTATCAGTAATTCAAAAACTCCCAATGATGTTTGACTTACCCACCATTCTACGGTGTCATTTAGAGTGAGGTGAACTCCACCTCCTACCGTGAGGTTGTTAATTCCAAGACCTGCTTCAAGATCTGTGTATGTCAAGATGATTGTGACATTGTCAGTGTAACTAGTCTGAGCAATTGGCTTGACAGTAAGTTGAGTATTCCTTGCTCTGACATCAGCATCAACAACTAGAGCTTGGTCGTCATATCTGTAGGTTGGGTTGCCATTTACTGAGATGGCGATTGAATACCTTCCGTAGATATCTAGCTTGGTTGTGTTGATGTAGATGTAGTAGAGCGACCCTGATACATAATCAACCCAGTAGTAGCTCGCGTCGACTGATGTTCCATTTATTGTGTCAATACTGAAGAATGACTCAGCATTAGGAATACCAGTTAAACCTGCATCAACATCATAGTAGTTTAGCCTAATCGAGATGTTATTGCCATAGGGAGTTTCTTGAGGTGGAGCATAGGTCAACCTAGTTGCTCTCTCTCTAACTTCTACCTGGAGTGTGCGAGTTCTATTCTGGTAGAAGGGCTCTCCAACGAAGTTCACTTGAGCTGAAATTGAAAAGGTGGCAACATCACCAAGAGCGACTGAATCAATCAGAGCTGTATACACTCCGCTTCCTACATCAACAATCCAGTAGTTCGTATTCAATACCAGAGCTTCAGCTGCCGTGCCACAACTTAGTGAGATAGCTGCTCCTGTGATTCCTGTCGAAGTCAGAGAATCTTCAAATGAGAATGTAATTGATACATTATCAAGATAAGGAGCTGCTCCCTCCACATCATAGGCTAGCTGAGTCGGTCTTGCTGATACCCTTCCTGTTACTGAATGTGGTCCAGCATCTGCCCAATAATCTGGCGCATTGAATGAAACAGACATGGTATAGTCTGTTAATACATTTAGAATGTCAGTATCAAAACTGATGTTATATTGGCCATTACCAATTCCGACAATGCTGACCGAACTGGTTGAAGTGCCTGAAGGTATGATGAATGTGAGGAGGATGTTTCCAGACATTCCATCCAATCCCGTTCCAGCAGTGCCATTGTCTGTATCCAGTATGGTCACGATGAAGAACGTGATATCGCCATAGAATGTTGCATCAGGTGAGGTCGCACTCAGTTCAACACTTCGATATGCAACCTTCAGGTTGATATTGCGGGAACTATCAGCTAACCACCAATTCGATGAGCTTGCTTGCACATTGATTACGTATGTAGATGGGGCTCCAAGTGCGGTGGTATCTACGGTTATCTCATAGATGCCTTCACCAATGTATACAATCCAATAATTCGTGTTCTCTACGAGAGTTTCTGCAGATGTACCACAAGTGAGTGAGATGCTTCCTGTATCAATTTCAATAGGACTTGCACCTTCAACGTCTTGGTATGTGACATTGAACACAGAATAGTTCCCGTATGGAGTTGCCGCTATTGCATCGTAATCAAGGGATGTAACTCGTTCTCTAACACTACCTGTCACATTTCTTGATAGACTCGCATAGTAGGGGGATGATCCAGAATGATCAAAGGTAATGGTCAGTACGTATGAACCAAGTTGTCCTAGGATAGTGCTGTTGAATGTGAAGCTATACTGTCCATTACTCACGAATGTAATGATTGGTGTTTGACCAATACTTGGAGTAACAAATACTGCTGATATGAATGACTCATTGTTGTTGATGTATCCTCCTGTAAGACTGTCCTGCAAGATAATGTAGAATGTACTATTCTCCAGGTAGGCGGTAACATCAGGATAGCTTATCTCCATCGTGGCAGTCTTCATATTCACTGTCAGTATTGCTACAACACTTGTTTGATTCTTGTAGAATGGACTTCCACCCCACATGACAGTCATATTGATTTTGACAATGCCAAGGAATCCAGTTCCCTCTGTTACGAGGTAGATCTCATAGAATCCACCAACGGGAACTGTGTTCACTTCATACGTGAGTCCGTTAAGAACAGAGATGCTTAAGCCGGCTCCGACTATGAGTTCACTGGAGTTATCGAGGTCAACGTACTGGAGTCGAATGGTGGCATTCTCACCATATGATACGGAGTCAACTACTATCTGTGGGATTGCAGTATTTCTGGTTCTCACAGTAATAGTAATCAGCTTGTTAATCTGATCTTCATAGTAGGGGGCTTGACCAGCATTAATCCAATCGATAGTTATCCTAAAGCTATAGGTACCGTAGATGTCCAAGTAGCTTGTGTTCAACAGAAGGAAGAATCTAGCATATCCTCCAACATCGGTACCCTGTATAATGTTCAATATTGTTGTGTTGGATGTGTCTAGTCCGGGTTGTGTCAATGATATCACTGTAATTGAAGTGTCAGTACCCAGTTCACACACAACTGGTAAGCCGGAGTCTAGGTCTCCCCAATAGAATGTTACATTCACTCGGTCTCCATATGGAACAGGATCGGTTGGATCCCATGCAAATTCAGTAGACGTTCCTGTTATTTGGAATCTAACTGAAATTGAATGGTTCTGATAGTAAGGAGCTCCAATGTAGGTCATGTTGATCTGAACATCTGTATATGTAAATGCTACAAATTGGTTTGCAGGCATTGTAATTACATAAGAGCCTGCTACTGCACCATTCGCAACAGAATATGTTGTTTGATTCACTGTCAGGAACAGACTAAGAGAGCTATTTGTTATTGGAGCATTACCAAGGTCTGTATCACTAAAGTAAACAGTGATTTCCACATTGTCAGTATATCCTACAGAACCCACTGGGTCGTAAGAGAGTAGTGTGTATCTTTCACGTACATATACCCTGACGTAAATGGACGCATCCTGGAAATTCGGATAGGTTCCCGAGTTCTGTGTTGTGAGTTGCACCCAATAGGTACCCGGCTGAACAAATCCGGTAGTGTTGATACGCACCTCATAGATGTTGCCTCCAATCTCAACAATCGACCAATATCCTGAGAGTGAACCATTATCAATCTGAATGACTGCTCCTGTGATTGCAGCACTCGTGTCCAAATCCACATAATAAAGCTGGAATGTTGTATTTAGACCAAATCCGGTTCTAGCTGAAGGTTCATAGAGTTGAAGCTCTGTCGAATGCTTCCGTATCGATAATGTGATCTTGATTACCTTGTAGCCATAATAGGGAGAGGTATAGTCATAGCTGACATTCAGATAGAGCACATGGGTTCCAATCGCTAGTGTATTAGCAATGGTTACAGTGTATGTATCTGTCCCAGGTGTCCAGATGACAGTCAGACCAGTGATTTCTGGTAATGACGCATTGGCGGCAATTAACTGAATTCTAACTGCTTCGGTCGTGTTAGATACATATGCCGCAGTTTCTCCATCAGTAACATGCACGAGGACATCTATGTCTTCTCCATATGCGTTGTTCCCTGCTGGATCAGAAGTGGCAACAATCGCACGATACAAGACTCTCAAATTGAACTGAACTTGTGCATTCTTCTCAAAGCGACTACCGGTGTAGGTCATTTGAGCTGTAATTGAATAGGTACCTGGTTCAAGAAATGCAGTTGTATTTAGAATCAGGTCATAGGTTCCATCACCATTATCAATGACCGTGTAGTTGCCAGAAAGGGTCAATCCAGCACTTGTTAATGTCAAAGTGTTTCCATTCATCAAAGTGCTACTATCATCAATTAGGTCAATGTAGGTAAATGTCATGGTGACATTGGAAATGAAGTATGTTGGAGAGGGAGGTGTATATGAGAGCTGTGTTGGTCTGGTTGTGACTGTCAGAGTAACCTGTCGTGTTTGATTCTGATAGAAGGGTGCACCAACCCATGTCACATTCAATTGCAGGTAGATTGTACCCGTAGTACCAATCGACTCAGTATCAACAATTACAGTCCAAGTACCTGATGAGTAGCTCAGCCAATATATGAGACCCGGATTATTCAATTGGACAAACAGCTGGCTCGAGTTCAAGATAACCGTGTTAGAAGGAGAATCATAGTATTCGAATGTGAAGGTCGCATTCTCATCATAAGCAGTATTCTGAGGTGGTACAACATCAACAAGAGTTGTTCTGATGAGTATTGTAATTGTCAGTGAGAGCGTCTGATTCTCGAAGAATGGAGATGCATCTGGGGTCCAGTTGAGGTAGGTCTTGATTGTGTACGAGCCATGAGATGCGAAGAGAGAACTATCAAGAACAAAACGATACAAACCACCACCTAAGGTAGTGATTTGGAAATCAGTGGTTGTAATTGAAGTTCCTAGAACGTAGGCGAATCCATGAACATCATATGTTGTATTCTCCACACCTGTGGATGATTGTGTTGCAACATAGAACAAGGTGAAGTTGATGATGTCGCCATAATACGCTGCTTGTGGAGCTACTGCTACACTTAGATCAGTATCAGTTCCCTGAAGCTGAACTGAGAAGGAACGAGTGAGGTTCTCGTATTTTGCCACACCTGTCCAGTTAAAGTAGGCAATAAATGAAACCTTGTAGATTCCTCCAAATTGAGCAGCTGGAATCTTGAGTATGTAATGACCTGTGCCTAAGGCAACATTGTTCTCTATATAGATTTGAGCCCAACCAGTAGACGCCGCATTGTCATCATAATACACAGAAATTGAGATCTCTTGTGTATCATTTGAGATACCTGTTCCTACACTGATGTCTTCATAGAATAGGTAGACGGTGATATTTGAATAAATGTCAGTAGGAACAACAGCTTCGTCAAATGAAAGGAAGGTGTCGTGGGTTTCAACTGTGATTATTATTATTGCATAAGCATCCTCGTATCCTGCCTTGGTGAAATTGAATCGGATTGGGTATGCACCTAGAGGAGTCGAATCCAATGTCGTGATTGTAATTTGATATAGTCCACTACCTAGATGATTTGATGACCAGCCTAATGTTGTATTTGAAACCAATGCATCTGCAGTGATTCCAACATCGTGGTCAACATCAGTGAATTGTATGGTGAACACAACATTGGTACCAAGAGGTACATTGAATCGATAGCCTGATGCAATTGCCTCTGTATCAGTTACCCTAATCCTGAATCTCACGGTCGTTGAAGCATCTTCATAATTCGTTCTCTGCATTGTGAGAGTAACGATGTTATCACCTAGAGAGAGACCACCTGTTGCTAGAGTTATCCTATAATATCCCTCGCTAATCCATGTGAAGTCTACTCCCTCAGTGATGGTTGTGCCATTCAACTTGAGTACTGAAGCGTTGACTAGTACTCCACCTAGGTCTCTATCTCTGAATTCTGCATAGAAGACGAGAACATCTCCCGAAGGCACTGGATCTGGGGTGGCGGCATATGCCTCTGTATATCTGACTCTAATATCAAGTGTTACACTTCCTGTGGATGCAGAATAGTACTTTGTAACGCCCGAACCAGAGGTGGATACGGCGATGGAGTAAGTATAGGTTCCAATAGCCCAATCATCTGTTGTTAGATTGACCTTGAAAACTCCCCCAATATAGATCCAGTTGGCAGAGGTGAATACTTGCCCATTGATAACGATTTGAGTTATGTTTGCTTCAGTGACGATTATTGAAGCATTGTTCAAATCTTGGATGGTGATCTCTATCGTTGTATTATCTGAATATGGAGTTGCCGGAGGACGTGTGCTTAGTACTGATAATCCATGACTAACAATCTGTATCGGTACAGTCGTTGAGCTATCTCTATAGTACTTGTAGCCAGCTGAATTTGTGGTAAGAGATACAGGATAGAATGCTGAACCAATGCTCCAAGCTGAAGTATTCACAGTACATGAGAAGGTTCCTGCATTGAAGGTCCAATTTGAGGAGGTAAAGACCTGTCCTGCAATCGTTACTTGTGTGATATTTCCTTCCGAAATCTCTAGACTTGAATTATCCAAATCAATTAGGGTGAATGAAATATCGGTATTCCAGCTCCAAGGAGTCGCTGATGGAGTCGTTACAATGATGCCTACGAGATGGCCCCGAATCTCTATCGTTACGCTCGAAGTTCGGTCATTGTACATCTTTGGAGGTCCTGTAGCCGTCTTCACGGATACTGAACGAGAACTTGTTCCTATCTGCCATGTACTCGTATCAACTACAACCGTAAAGTTACCATTGTTGTAAATCCATGATAATGAAGTGAATGTTTGTCCAGCAACTATGATTTCAGTAACATTCCCTTCGTTGATAATTAGTGATTCATTATCGAAGTCAATTACTCTAATAGTAACTGTTGTCTTCCAGCTCCATGGAGTAGCAGCAGGACGGTCGATGCTCAAAGTTAGGATGTGAGCACGTACTTGAATCGTGAGAGTCCCAACACTGTTTGCGTAATATTTCGCAGGTGAAGAGCTTGTTATCACACTTACCTGAAGTGAATATGTTCCGATATTCCAAGACGAGGAATCAACGATAACATAGAATGTACCGTCAGAGAATATCCAATTCGAGGATGAATAGACAACACCTCCAATAGTGATCTGAGTAATATTTGCTTGAGAGATGTCGATTGTAGTATTGTCAGCGTCAATAAATGTGATTGATACATTTGTCTTCCAGCTCCATGGAGTAGCAGAGAATGTGGTTGCTGATACTACCATTGAATGGGATTTGATGGTTATTAAGACGCTACCTTCTCTATCGTTATAGAATCTGGTTGGTGAATCGTCAAATGTAACAGATATCACATATGAATCGGTAGAGATTGGCCAAGATGATGTATCAACATAGAAACTGAAAATTCCATCATTATAGATCCAATCAGATGATGTGAATACCTGTCCATCTACTATGATTTGAGTTATATTAACGGGATTTACGATTAGTGATACATTATCAAGATCTGTCAAGGAAACAGTAACATTGGTATTCCATCCCCATGGTGTTTGTCCAACTGGATTTGCAGTGATACCAATGTCGTGAGGTCGTATCACAATTTGAGCAGCTCCAACTCCATCATCGAAATACTTCGATAGTCCCGAACCTGAGCTAGTTACCGTTATAGTAATACTGTATGTCCCTACATCCCAGCTACGAGTGTCTATCCAAAAAGCAATAGAAGCCACACCTGTGCTATCATCATATGTCCAATTGGCTGAAGTGAAGACGATTGTTCCGTAGACCGAGCTAACTTCAACGATGCTTACATTTCCTTCAGAAATTATGATTGATGAGTTATCTGTGTCACTGAACGAGATATTCATCGGCGTCTTCCAACCCCAAGGTGTTTCGCTTGGAGGCACAGATGATACACGACTGTGATGCGCTCGAACAGTAATGCTAAGTTCGAGATTCTTTTCTTGATGTCCTAACGCTGATGCCTGAATAAGAATAGTGTATTCACCTGGCGTGACATCATTGGTGAATAGCGTGACCTGCCAAATTTTGAGTGAGCCGTTGTAGACAGGACCTGTTTGAGTGCCAACTACTGTCTGAGCGGGCCAATTGCAGGTTAACGAAATTGAAGGAGCTGTGTTATCTATGGGTCTATTTGCCACGAAATCAAAGAGATCTATACTATAGCTGAATGCTGAGGAGTGGAATGCTTGGATTTGTGCAGTGATAACACCTGAGCCATCGATAAAGTCACTTGGATCAGTTGTTCTCCAAGTTAGGGTTGTATCAATGATGGGTGAATAAGAAGATATAATCTCCACCCAGGACGATGAAGTAACATTATAGGCATACACAGAACCTGAACCGATTACTGTGCTGAATTTACCCTCGACTTTGAATGTCAAAGTCGTAATATCGCCTACTGCAACATTGTAAGGGTCGATATCCGTAGTTACATTGACTGAGATAGCATTTCCCACACTTGATACAACGCTGTAATAGTTGTTAGATGTGGAAGCATTTCCAATATCGAGAACGGATGGAGTCCCAGGACTTGCAGTGATTGAATTTGGATTCATCGCAATAGTATCTTCATAAGCGATATAGACTGTCTTGGAGTTGCCCCATGCAATCTCATAATCTGTTGTGGGTGTCTGAAGATTCTTTGGGGAATAGAGTGTTGTCTTCTCCTGAATGTTGATTACAATCCCTGATGTTTCAGCATAATCGTAGTAATCCTTGGTCGCATTAACGGTAACAGTGTATCCACCAATCACTGCTAATGATGTATCAACATATCCAGCATACCATCCATTACCTGCATACTGCATCTCGTCAGAGCCATATGTCCACTCATAAGCTAAATCTGCACTTGGAATTCCCAAACCAGTTTCTGAATCAATGTATTTGACTCGTACTGAAACAGTATCTCCTCTGAACGCATCATACTGATTCGTTTCTAGTTCTAATTCTGTGTGATGATAGATGTAGAAATAACGTCTAATCTCACCAACAGCTGTTCCATTTGTCCATACAGCAACTGCTGTTATTGGACCTGCTAGCCACTCAGATAGAATTGTTATGTTTCCATTGGTTGAATTATGAAAAGTGACTATACCATTTGAATCAATTATACCACCATTTTCTGAATAGATTAGTTGCTGCTCAGTATCATAGAGATCAATAGATGCTGATCCCGATGAAGTAGGTGGAGATGAGAAGCCATCCAAGTACGTTACATTTACTCTTAGGAAGGAATCTGGATAATAGGTTGATTCCTCTGCCCATGAACTTGTGAATTCTTCAAAGATCATAGCGTTTCCATAGTTGGGTGCTGATGCAGAGATAAGCCAGCTACCGTAGTGTGGAGTACCACTAACACCAGTACCATCGACATCACAATAGAGGATACCATCGGTTGAGTAGAAAGTTGCATTATAATATGTCATCCCTGAAAGCTGAATATCGTTGTAAGCATCTCGCACCGTTGAAAGCGTCCAATCATAGGGAATTGACACGTTGAAGTAATAATATGTAAATGGAAATGCCATCTCTCGGGCAGTGAAAGCTGAATTCCATGAGGCCGCTGTGCCATTCGTAACAGTATAGGTGTTAGTATCTAGGTGGTTATTCCTTTCGAGATGCATGAATAGGTCTAGTGTGAATTGTGTATTAGTTTCGTTGGACATGAAGTCAAGAGTGACATCTCCTGTCCAATTTCCAGATAATACTGCATAGCCTTTTCCGTCACCTGAATCAGTTACAAAATACTCTGTGTTTGCTTGATTGTCAGCGTCTCTTGCTCGTAGATTGACAACCTCTGCGAATCTTGATGTCTGCATCCAGAGACTGACATTATCGATGTAAAGGCTACTCTCTGTCTGGAACTGGGTATTATCCCATCCCTCCACTCCTATCCCAATTTCCAAAGTGCCTGGGAATGTGAACCGTGAAAGCGGCAAAGCCAAGGAGTAGGTTGTCCAATTCTGATCAGCTGTGAATCTGTTTCCATCAGTTGGGAGTTCCCATAGACTGCCATTGACATAGACATAGGGTCGTGCGTTCTGACCATTCTTACCAGAGGCAACATCAATCATGTAGCTGATGTTCAAGATTGCTGATGTAGCTCCACCTTCAGTAACATCAACAGTCTGATTCCATGAACCATAGTAATCCGATTTTGTTGTTCCGATGTTCTTGATTGTTACTGAAGCTTGATCAAGAACATCATCATAATCCCCTGAAATGTAGTTTGACAAATCGTTTTCATTATAGGACCAGGCGGTTTGAGTTGCTAGAGGTTCTGAGAAATCTCCATTCTGGGTCCAATCAGTCAGATGATACATTTGCGAGCTAATTGCAGTAACCTGAGTTGTGTACCATCCTGCTGGTATGTCGAAGACCTGTTGGTAAAAGGTTGATGATTCATTTCCACGTGCATTTCTGCCTACAAAAGTTCCATTTGCATACTCCTTCACATGAAGGAGCGTACCCGACCCTGATGTCGAGGTAGGTAATGAAGCCAGGAATGATTGATCTTTAATTCGATAATCAGATTCAGATGAATCATTATCATACTCATATGTAAGTGATTCATCAGAATCAGCTATTCTTGGATTCTGTGGTGTAAGAAATCCAGAAAGTGAAAATAATACTAATAAACTCAAAACAATTAGGGTCTTCTGACTAGCTCGCATTTCGAACAACCTCTAGTTCAAGGAATTCATGAACGGGGAACCATCTCTAACATAGCGTCAAATGGCACGGTCCCGACAAAAACCTGTTATTGCATAATATAAGCTAATCTCGAACTAATAGGTTCGATTTTTCGTGCGATGTCTGGAAAAAAGAAAATGCATGGATGGTATCCACACATTCTTCCTTTATTTATGAGAAATTCAGATACTCCTCAATCTCCCATCTGGTAATTTTAGATACATCCTCACCATTTCCTACTCTGGAGTATCTATCCCACTCGTTACGTTTCAGATCGAGGAACTCATCGATTATCTTTCTTCCAAGCAATGAATGAATAATGGATGCCTTTTCTAATTCGTCCAATGCTAGATCTAGAGACCCCGGTAATGATCTGGTGATAGTGTCTTCGTGGAAGAGATCCTTGGTAGTAGGTTCTGGTGGAACTAGCCGACTTCTTACACCATGCATTCCCGAAGCGAGAATTGAAGCTAAAGCTAGATGGGGACTGCATGAGGGATCGGGGCACCTGAACTCGATTCTTGCTGCAGATGGCGAGCCATTGAAATGTGGTACCCGTAGCATGGTTGTCCTATTCTTAGGGCCCCAGGCAATCCGGGTGGGGGCCTCAAATCCTGGAACGA